>JANQNJ010000105.1 GCA_028279645.1 Thermoplasmatota archaeon | reverse complement strand
CTGGACCGACCGGCTCCCATTGTTCCCTACAGCCCAGTCGTGGACCGAGAGGAACTCAGCGGACCAACCGGTCGACGGTGTGGCGAACGACAGGTTCACCTCGCCGCCGTACTGATCGACCCAGAGGTCCAGGGTCACCAGGTAGGTGGTGTTCTCGCCCGGGTACACGTTCCCCGAGGAGGGTGATGCCGAGATATCGGCCGTCTCGAACTCGCCCGCAGCGAGTCCGGTGAATAAAGCGAAAAGTATGGCAATGCCCGCGATGAGCAGTGCGCTTCGGTGTATGTCCGTCAACAGATCACCGTACCTATCTAGAGAATGGAGTGTATATATAAAACCTCGTACACTTTTTGAAGTGTTGGTCTATATATATTATGGATCGTGAATTGGTCCCATCAGGTCTGTAAACACCTGAAGCTCCCGATTGGTAACGGTTTAAATAATGTCCAACGTGTAATAGACTTGGTCCTTTGCTCGGTTAATATGAAATAATTGCAGTCGATATACACCCCAAGGGAACGGATGTCGATATACCGATGGTGATCGGGTGTTCACTCCAGCGCTGGACGGAATATGGCTGACTACTACACTTGGCATAATCATTATTCTAGTTGCTTTCGGTCTAGTAATGGTGAAGAACTGGATATGGGCGATCGTGTTGACCATTGGATTGATCTTCGCGGTATATCTAGTAGACATTGTGAACCATGTCTTTGACGACACGGCCTGCACATTCGGTTTTCTAGTAGGCTTCATGATATATATTGTCACATATGCGGTCTCCGCACAATTGTCCGTCCACACGACCATCTTGAAGATCTTCGCCATCGGTGTTTTCATACTCCTCCTACCGATCTTCTACATCCAGCCGATTGCATTCGGCATCCTTTGGTTAACTTTGACCTTTGGGCTCTTTTTCCTTGCAGTACGCTCCGTTGAAGTTATCAAACAGGCGATCACGGTCGAGAACGGGCCACCCCTGAAGGGAGGTGATCGATGATGGACCTTCTTACATTCGGAGGTTTCTATCAGTACCTCTTCGTTCTCGGTCTCATCCTGATCTTTATGGGTTTCGTCCAGATGCTCGAGATAGAGAGCAGGATGATCAGACAGCTTGGGCTCGGGCTTGCCCTCTACATATGGACGATTACTGGCCTTCACTACTTTGGCTTCTTCAGCATCGAAATGTGGCATATTGGCAGGGTCTGTTTTTCTATCGTCGCGATCGGCGGGCTGATCTATGTTCTTATAAGCACTTTAATGGAAGGATTCATGGCGGTATTGAAGGCGATCATGATGATCGCCACAGGATTCTCCCTTCTGCTGGTGCCTTTGATCTCGATAATTCCGTTCGGTATCTGCATGATCCCGATTTTTGGGATTATCTTCGCGATCCTCTTGGTGTTCGCAGGGAAAGGATTGTTCGAAGGCTTTGCCGAGTTAGCTGGTTGTCGTGATTCGTTCACTTATCCGGATTTCAAGATGCCATCTCCAGAGAAAGCAGTAGGAGCGAAATTAATCGATCCGGAGGGTCCGAAACTAGGCAATACATCAAGTGATGGACCTGGCAGCATGGCGCACTTAGCTGAACTCCTGTCGATCAATGGTATCGGATTCAAAAGAGCGAAAGACCTGTATAGTTCTGGATATCCAACCATGTCCTCTCTCAGAAATGCTACTGTTGAGGAGATCGCGGAGATCGATGGGATATCCCGATCGACAGCGTCGATGATCAAGACAGAGACAGAGTTCGCGTACATGAGAACACAGTCTGAGGTCCTGAGGTCGATCCGAGGGATCGGTGAAGCCAGATCGATCGCCCTTTACGAAGCAGGATATATGACGATTGGTTCGTTAAGGAATGCCAGTATCGAAGAGTTGGCCGAGGTGAAAGGTGTCACACGGTTCATGGCAGAGAGGATCAAAACGGAAGTCGACCTCCGGATCGAGAACCGAAAGGCGGTCATGGAAGCATTATCAGGGATCAAAGGCCTCGACATAACGACTAAGAACCGTCTAATAGACTCGGGATATGATACAGCGGAGAGGATCGTTGATGCGGCATACGCTGACCTGATAGTGGATGTCGGCATCGATGCAGGTATGATCATCAAGATCAAAGAGCGGTTCCAGAAGAAGGATCAACGTATCAAATAGGACAAGACGATCACACCATATCGAGAAGCAGCCTGTGCACCCGCGTATCATCTCCGAGCTCGGGATGGAACGACGTGACCAGTAGCCTTCCCTGTAGGGCCATCACGGTCATTCCGTCATGCGACGCCATCGGTGTGCAGCCCACTCCGACCTCCGTGATGACCGGGGCCCGGATGAAGACCGCGTGATACGGGCCTTCCTCCATCCCGGCGCCCTCTGGAACGAGGGCCCAATCCACCTCCACATCGGCCTCGAAGCTCTCGCCCTGGGGGCCGAACGCGTTCCGTATCACCGTCATGTCCATGAGCTCGAGCAGACGCGGGACCTTTCCGCGGTCGTCGACGATACCGCTGGACATGACCACGGCTCCGGCGCAGGTGCCCAGCACCGGGATGCTGCCAGCAAGGTCCCGGATGGAGTCGTAAAGACCGCGGGCGATGATGAGCTTCGATATCGTCGTGCTCTCGCCGCCCGGGATGATGAGCGCGTCGATCCCGTCGAGGTCGGGCGGGTTCACGATCCGCCTCCCCACCCCTGAGACGCCGACCTCCGAGAATGTGCTCTCCAGGGTCTCGATATGCTCGGCGACAGCTCCCTGTACCGCCAGCACGCCGACGGTCATCCCGGACATCTCGTTCCTCCCGACATTATCCAGTCCTCGTTCGTTCCGTCACTCCCCTGCTAGGTTGTTCCCGCACTTGGGACAGAAGACGTCGTCGGGCTTGATGCTCGCCCCGCATACCTCGCACTCGAGGGGGCCCCAGTCCAGGACCGAGTTGCAGCCGCCGCATCGACCCTGGCCCACACGGACCTCCTTGCCGCATGTCGGGCACTCGAAGATGTCCTCGTAGGGGCGCTTGTCGTACTTGTAGGGAGCCTCCTTCTTGCGCTTCCTCACGGCTACGATGGCGAGGAGCAGGATCAGGACGATGCCCACGACGCCGCTGATCATACCAAGCATCATGGTGGTCAGGAACGGCTCGCTCTCCTCCTCCTGATCGACCTTGATCTCCACCACGTCGCTGGAGTTCCAATTCCCTGAGGTATCCTCCACTGTGAGGAAGAAGCGTACATTTCGGGCATCCTTCGCCTCTGGTATCACGACGACGAAGACGCCCCCGCCCTCGACCTTCTCGGTCAGCCACAGGGTCTCGTTGTAGTGGGCCCTGTTGTCGTACCAGTACTCGATGGTCACGCCGTCGGTCCCTATCCCGCGGTTGTCGGTGGTCGTTATGTTCACCCTGAAGGTCTTTCTCGGGCCGATAGTGGACGGAGCGGAGATCGAGATGATCTCCGGGTCCTTGTCGTCGTCGACGTCCAGCTGGCGCTCCGGAAGGGCGACCACATTCCCGCCGAGGTCCTCCGCCCAGATCACATAGGTCATCTCCGTGGCGTTGTCGGGCACGGATATGGTCAACGTGTCGGTGTCGAACTCGACGTTCTGCACCGCGCCGCCGAACGAGTAGTTCAGCCGCTTCGACCTGAAACCGGTGTTGTCGGTGAAGAGGGCCTTGACGTTGAAGTCGCGGCCTGTCTTCGGCTTCCCCGAGGTCAGGTCCTGAACGGTCGGAGGGGTCGGATCGGTCACGTTGATCAGCACCACCGATGTGGCGTTCCAGCTCTGGTTGAGATCGGTTGCCCAGAAGGAGTATTCGAGTGTCACTGCGTCGTCCGGTATCGTGATGTTCAGCCAGTATGTGGCGTTGGCGTGCAGCGATATGTTGGCCCACACGCCGTCGTTCAGCCTGTAGACCACCCGGGCGTCGCTCACGTTCCGGTTGTCCCAGACCTCGATCTCGAATGTGAAGTTCTCCTTGCAGATCGCCGAACTTCCGCTGAGATCGCTCCCGAATACTGGCGGTGTCGTGTCCTTGAGGGTCCGAGTCCTGTTGACGGAAGAGTTGGTGTTCGGGCCGTCCCACACCTGGAACCGGTAGTGG
>JANQNJ010000080.1 GCA_028279645.1 Thermoplasmatota archaeon | reverse complement strand
GGATCGCTCCCACCTTGACATCCTTCTCATGGAGCATCTCGGCCATCTTCTGGATCATCGTCGTCTTGCCGGAGCCGATGGAACCCATCACGTCGAAGGCGCGTACGCCGCAGCGCTCGTACTCCTTTGCCATCCTGTCGGCGAGCTTTCTGTTCTCCTCGAAGATGTCCACGTTCGCGTCGAAGGTCACCTTGTGCATCGGTTCACCCTTGACCCCGTACAGCCCCTCCGCCATTTAACATATTTGTCCCTATGGGCGGATCCGAAGGAACGGCGTTCGCCTTTCGGATCTCGCTTTACGATAGCGTTTATATATATCCATATTATACTCCACACCGACCCCGGCTATGGGGACGGAGCAGGGATCGTATGGCAACCGATATCTCGCAGATCATTGAGCCCTACAGAGGCCAGAGGAAGGGGATAATCCCGGTCCTCCAGGCCGTTCAGGAGGAAGATGGGTACATCTCCATCGAGGCAGTGAAGGCGATGTCCAAGGTTCTCGGAGTCTCCGAGAACGATATCTACGGCGTGGCGACCTTCTACTCACAGTTCAAGTTCGAGAAGCCCGGCGACCACATCGTCAGGGTATGCCTGGGCACCGCCTGCCACGTTCGCGGCGGCGCGGAGCTCCTCGACGTCATCGAACGGGACCTGGACGCCAAGGCCGGAGAGACCACCGAGGACGGGAAGTTCACCCTCGAACGTGTCGCTTGCATGGGCTGTTGCGCTGTAGCCCCCGTGCTGGTTGTGGACGACGAGATCTACGGCAAGATGAGCCCCGGCAAGGCCAAGGAGCAGATCAAGAAGTGGCGGGAGGTGGCATAGATGGCCGAGGACCTCAAGGTGCAGATCGAGAGGGCTGAGGAGGTTTGGAACACACTCCAGGCGAAGGGCGATGTCATCTACCTCGGTACCGCCTCATGCGGGATCGCTGCCGGTATACGACAGGTCTCCGAGGCCATAACGGAGCATCTGTCCACGGGCGATCGGGATGTTGAGCTGGTCGAGGTCGGCTGTATCGGAATGTGCTGTTTCGAGCCCATGATCTACGTTCAGACCGGCGCAAAGGCGCCTGTGGTCTACGGCGGTCTTGAGCCGAAGGATATCCCGAAGCTTCTAGACGGTGTCTACGGAGGCGATTACGAGAACGATCATCTCCTGGGTGTGATAGGCGACGGTTTCGACGGCCTCCAGAGCATCTATGACCATCCCATGGTCGCTCCGCAGAAGAGGATAATCACCGAAAACGCAGGATTGTCCGATCCCGTGGACATCGATCACTACCTGGCAAGGGGAGGGTTCAAGGGCCTGGAACGGGCACTGAGCATGACCCCGGACGAGGTCGTGGACGAGGTCCTGAGGTCTGGACTGAGAGGGCGAGGAGGCGCAGGCTTCCCCACCGGCCGAAAGTGGGCGCTGTGCCGCGCTGCCGAAGGGGCTCCCAAGTACATGATCTGCAACGCGGACGAGGGCGACCCGGGAGCATTCATGGATCGCTCGATCCTTGAGGGGGATCCCTACAGGGTGATCGAGGGGATGATAATCGCCGGGTACGCCATCGGCTGCGACGAGGGCATCTTTTACGTCAGGGCCGAGTATCCGCTGGCCATCGAGCGGCTGGAGATATGCATGGCCGAGGCCGAGAAGCGTGGCTTCCTGGGCAACAACATCCTGGGTACTGATTTCTCCCATCAACTAACGATCAAGAAGGGCGCGGGCGCCTTCGTCTGCGGCGAGGAGACCGCCCTCATGGCCTCCATCGAGGGCAAGAGGGGCATGCCGCGGCCCAGACCGCCGTTCCCGGCCCAGAAGGGTCTCTGGGGAAAGCCGACCAATATCAATAACGTCAAGTCGGTATCTTCCGTCCCATCTATCCTGAGGGCGGGTGCGGATTGGTATGCGGCGGTAGGCACCGATTCGACCACGGGGACCGCGGTGTTCTGCATTACTGGCAAGATCAACCATACGGGCCTCATCGAGGTCCCCATGGGCATCACACTCAAGGAGATCGTCGAGGATATCGGCGGCGGCGTCGCCAACGGGAGGTCGTTCAAGGCGGTACAGACCGGAGGTCCATCCGGCGGATGCCTGCCGGCCGACAAGCTCGATCTGACCGTTGACTTCGAATCGCTCACCGCCGCGGGCGCCATCATGGGGTCCGGCGGCATGGTGGTCATGGACGATGAGAACTGCATGGTCGACGTTGCCAAGTTCTTCATCAGCTTCACCCAGTACGAGTCGTGCGGTAAGTGTCCGCCTTGCCGGATCGGCACGAAGAAGATGAAGGACCTCCTCGAGAAGATCACGGTCGGGAAGGGAGAGGATGGCGATCTCGAGACCCTTGAGCGCCTGGCATCCACCGTGAAGGCCGGATCGCTATGTGCCCTCGGAGGGACCGCGCCGAATCCGGTACTTTCCACCATCCGTTACTTCAGGGACGAGTACGAGGCACACATCAAGGACAAGGTATGCCCGGCAAAGGCATGCCGGGAGCTGATCGCCTACACCATCGACGCCGAGAAGTGCACCGGCTGCACCCTCTGCGCCAGGAACTGTCCGACCTCGTGCATCGAGGGAGAGACGAAGGAGGCCCATGTCATCGACACGGATGCCTGCGTCAAGTGCGGCATGTGCATCACATCCTGCAGGTTCGATGCCGTCCACAAGATCGACAGCCCGCCGTCACAATGTGCCGACGAGGGCCAAGGAGGGGGTGATTAGGATGGTCGACATCACCATGAACGGAGAGGATATCACAGTCGAGGATGGGAAGACCGTGCTCCATGCGGCCAGGGACAACGACATTTACATACCCACGCTGTGCAATCATTCCGAACTGAGTCCCTACGGTGGATGCAGGCTCTGCCTGGTAAAGATCGAGGGGTTCAGGAACTACGTTCCCGCATGCACCACGCCCGTCTCCGACGGAATGGTCATCTCCACATCCGAGGAGGGCCTCAACGATCTCCGGAAGGGGATCCTCGAACTCATCCTCTCGGAACACCCAAGCTCCTGCATCGTCTGTGACGAGCGCGACGAGTGCCTCGAGCTTCACGGTGAATCTACCAAGGCCGGCCGGATCACTGGCTGCAGGTTCTGCCCCAACAGGCGGTCCTGCGATCTGTTCGACGTGGTCGAGAAGATAGAGTTCAACGACTTCCGCATACCTGTTGAGTACAAGGAGCTCCCCCTGCACAGGGCCGATCCCTTCGTCCAGCGGGACATGAGCATCTGCATCCTCTGCGGACGCTGCGTCCGCGTCTGCGAGGAGATCAGGGGCGTGGGCGCCATCGCCACCGTCCATCGAAGCCACGATACCACCATCGGGACCGCCTTCGACCAGCCGCTCACCGATTCCGGCTGCGTCTTCTGCGGCGCCTGCCTCGACGTCTGTCCCACGGGTGCTATCTCCTCGAAGACGACGCGTTGGGCCGGCGTGCCCGACGAAACGGTCACATCCAACTGCGGCATGTGCTCCAATGGGTGCAGGGCCGTTATGCAGTTCAAGTGGGGCAAGTTCACCAACGTCGAGCCCGTTCAGGACGGCGACAACTGGGGCCAGGTCTGCCTCAGAGGCCGCTTCGCATCGGTCACCACGGTCAACTCTCCCATGAGGCTCGAGTATCCCAAGGTCAGGACCGGCGACATACAGCAGCCGGTCAACTGGGAAAAGGCGCTCGATGCCGTGGTCGAGGGTCTCAAGGCGTACTCGCCCGATGAGATCGGTGTGGTGGCCAGTCCGTTCATGACCTCAGAGGATGCGTTCCTCCTGCAGAAGGTCTTCAGATCGATCGGATGCGAGAACATTGCCACCGCCTCGAAGATGATCGGACCGCTGCAGATGGCATGGCGGGGCCAGGTCGACAGGATAACCTCGATCGGGACAAGGGACGATATCGACGACGCCGATGCGATACTCATCGTCGGGAGCGATCTAAGCCTCGACAATCCGGTCCTTCAGACCCGTGTTCACAAGGCGGCGGAGAAAGGCGCAAGGACGTTCATCGTCACCGAACATCCGCACAACGCCTATCGTGGCGCTGATGTTCTTGAGGAACCATGCCCCACCGGCCTCATGGAGGACGTGATCGCTGCGCTTGACAGTGCAGGGAGCTGTGAAGGCTGCTCCGGCGACGGGGACCATGAAGGCGGATGGGCGGGAACCATCGCCCACACGCTCATGGCGGCGGAAAGACCGGTCATAATGCTTGGACAGGAACCGTTTGCAGTCGAGGAGGACGGTGTGGCTGTCTCCTCATTAATTCTCAAGCTGTTCAAGGCCGTCAGCGGCAAGGCGCTCCTGATCCTCTGGGACGGACCGAACGTCCAGGGGCTCATGGGATCGGCATGCGTGCCCGGGATAGGCCTCGACGGAGAGCTGTTGAAGGAGGCTGGTCCCAACAAGCCTCCGCTCGGGGACGGTATAAAGGCGCTTCTGCTCACCGAGCCTGTTTCGGATATCCCGGACGGTGTCGAGTTCGTCGCCTACATGGGTCCGTATCCCTTCGACGGGATCGAGAGGGCCGATGTCATCCTACCGACCTGTACCTACGCTGATTCGGTGGGCACCATCGTCGCCATGGACCGCCTGGTCGGCTCCATCGAGACCAGGGCCCGCCCGCCGACGATGGCAAAGCGGGACTTCCAGGTCCTGATGGACCTTGGCGGCAGACTTGGAGCGGAAGGTTTGTCAAATATAGAGGATCCCTACGACATCTCAACGAGCACCTTCGTAGATTATCACATTGGTAAACATATCAAGGAGATGGACGTTTCCGCCGACTGCGGTCCCGTCGATCCCTCCTCGCCGGTCAACCCGGCCGGGAAATGGATATCAGGACCGCTGAGGTACCGCGGCCTTGACATAACGGAGGCCAGCGAGGACCTTGGGGCCGTCGTCAGGAAATGGGGGTGGACAGAATGAACAGGATCATCACTCTGCAGGAAGAGGTGCCCAACGTCTACAAGCTCGTGGTCGAGGCGCCCGACGTGGCCCGCCGCTGCAAGGCGGGTCAGTTCGCCGTGGTCATTCCGGACGAGAAGAGCGAGCGGATACCGCTGTCGATCTCGGACTGGGATCCAGAGGCAGGGACCGTTACGCTGTACTTCCTCGAGGTGGGCGTATCCACCATGAAGCTGGCCAGAAGGAAGGAGGGTGAGGAGATCGACTTCATGGGACCGCTAGGAAGACCTGCCGATATCGAGAACTACGGGACCGTGTTCATCGGCGGGGGGTGCTACGGGGTGGGGGCTATCCTGCCCATCGTCAAGGCGCTCAAGGCCGCCGGCAACCGCGTGGTCACCGCAATCGAGGGCCGCAGCCACTGGCTGCTCTACAACAAGGAGGAGCTCATCAAGCACTCCGACAGATTCCTGCGAGCGACGTCCGACGGTTCCGAGGGGACCAAGGGCAAGGTCAGGAACGTCCTGGATGAGCAGGTCGATCTGGGCGAGAAGTTCGATATCGCCTTCTTCTTCGGATGCACATTCATGATGATGAAGTCCAGCAAGAGGGCCAAGGAGCTCAATATCCCGTGCCGCGTCTATCTGAACCCGATCATGGTCGACGCGACCGGGATGTGCGGCGTATGCCGCGTCAACGTCGATGGAATGGTCAAGTTCGCGTGCGTGGACGGCCCCGAGTTCGACGGAGCCCTGGTGGACTGGCCGCTCCTGTTCAAGAGGAACCGCCAGTACGTCGCGCACGAGACCCTTGCGTTCCAGCACAACAAGTGCGAGCTGCATCATCATGCCGCAGGCGACGACGGAGGTGGTCAGTGTGACTGAGGAGAAGAAGGTCGAGAAGTACAGGTACACGGGTCCGCGCCTCCCACCCGAGGAGATGAAGGCCCGGATGACCACGACCAGGAACGGCATGATCGAGCAGGACCCCGTACTCAGGTCGCGGAACTTCGAGGAGGTCAATCTCGGCTACGATATCGAGATGGCCCTGGACGAGTCCAAGCGATGTCTTCTGTGCATGATACCCGGCTGCGTCGCCGGCTGCCCTGTGCAGATCAAGATCCCCGAGTTCCTCGCCAAGATCGAGGAGGGCGACTATATCGGCGCCCTCGGCGTCGTGAAGCAGGACAATGCGCTTCCTGCGGTCACCGGACGTGTCTGCCCGCAGGAGGTCCAGTGCGAGGGCGAGTGCACCCACACCAAGGCCAAGAGGGAATCGGTCGGTATCGGCTATCTCGAACGGTTCGTTGCAGATTTCGAACGCAACAGCCCTGAGAAGCTCAAGGTCGAGCCCGCGCCCCCCACAGGCAAGAAGATCGCCGTCGTTGGATCCGGACCATCCGGACTGACCGTCGCTGCGGACCTGGCCAGGAACGGCCACAAGGTCCACGTCTTCGAGGCTCTCCAGAAGCCCGGCGGCGTGTTGATATACGGCATCCCCGAGTTCAGGCTGCCCAAGGAGATCGTCTTCTACGAGGTCGACAACCTGAAGCAACTGGGCGTGGAGTTCCACTACAACGTCGTCGTGGGCAGGACCATGACCGTCGACGAACTTCTGGGAGAGAAGGGTTTCGACGCCGTCTATCTCGGTGTCGGCGCAGGCCTTCCCCGCTTCATGAACATCGAGGGAGAGGAGTACAGCGGAATCTTCTCCGCCAACGAGTACCTGACCAGGAACAACCTGATGAAGGCCTACGAGTTCCCCGATTACGATACACCCATCTACCGCGGCAGGAACGTCGCCGTCATCGGCGGCGGCAACGTCGCAATGGATTCCGTTAGGACCGCTAAGAGATTGGGAGCCGACCATGCCTACCTCGTCTACAGGAGGGCCCG
>JANQNJ010000060.1 GCA_028279645.1 Thermoplasmatota archaeon | reverse complement strand
GCCTTCCTCGGGACGGTGGAATACACCGCGGAGCCGAAGATCGACGGCCTCGGTGTTGCGCTTATCTATCGCGACGGCGAGTTCGTTCGCGGAGCGACGAGAGGCGACGGTAGAACGGGTGAGGATATCACGGCGAACCTCCGGACCATCCGGTCGATCCCGCTCAGATTGCGAGAGGGTTCTGTATTATCACAGGGACAGGTGGAGGTCCGCGGCGAGGTCTACCTTCCGCTCGAAGGCTTCAACCGGCTCAACGAGGACCGTCTCTCCAGAGGCGAGGAGCCCTTTGCGAACCCGAGGAACGCTGCGGCCGGTTCGCTCCGTCAGAAGGATGCGAAGATGACGGCGGAGAGGCCGCTTGATATCTTCCTTTACACTCTCAGCGATTCCGAAGGATCAGCATCCACCCAGAAGGAGGCCCTCGATATGATGATCGAGGCGGGCCTCAGAACGAATCCGGAGGCAACGGTCCTGAAGGGGGTCCAGGCAGTGATAGAACACTGCGAGAAGTGGACCGAGAAACGCGACTCTTTGGGCTACGAGATCGACGGAATGGTCATCAAGGTAAACGATGTCGGACTCCACGAGGCACTTGGCACTACGACCAAGCATCCGAGGTGGGCGATAGCATACAAGTTCCCTGCACAGCGGGTCACGACAGTGCTCGAGGATATCATCCTGCAGGTAGGCAGGACCGGCGTCGTGACACCGGTCGCTGTACTGAAGCCGGTGGAGGTTGGAGGTGTGACAGTGTCGAGAGCGACACTTCACAATGCGGAGGAGGTCGAACGCAAGGGGGTCATGATCGGAGACCATGTTCTCATTCAACGCGCCGGTGACGTGATACCTCAGGTACTAAAATCGATCCCGTCGAAGAGGACGGGAGAGGAGCGGCCGTTCGTCGAGCCGACCGCGTGTCCTGTATGCGATACCGAACTGCACCGCGAGGAGGACTCCCCCATAGTCCGATGTCCGAACCTTTCCTGCCCCGCCAAGTCGAGGGAGGCTCTCATCCATTACGCATCGAGAGGAGCGATGGACATCGACGGATTGGGACCGAAGATGATCGACAAGCTCCTCGACGCGAAACTGATCTCGGACATTCCCGATCTGTATCGCTTGGAACGATGGCAGCTGCTTCGACTCGACGGTATCAAGCAAAAGAGCGCCGACAACCTGCTCGCAGCTCTAACGGATTCCAAAGGGCGTGGGTTGGAACATCTGGTGTTCGGTCTCGGGATCCGGCATGTCGGCTTCTATGCGGCGCAGCTGCTTGCTGAAAGGTATGGTTCACTTGAAAAACTGAGAGAGGCGAGTCTGGAGGAGCTCGTGGAGATCGAGGGCGTCGGCGAGGAGACCGCCGAGAGCGTGGTATCGTTCATTGCCAACGACTACAGCCGTCACCTTATCGAACAGCTGATGGAGCTGGGCCTCGGCGAAGGATCTCCCGAGGGAGAAGAGGAGAAAGGGGGCCGTTTTGCAGGCATGACATTCGTATTTACCGGCGGCCTCTCGGCGATGTCCCGAACGGACGCCGGCAAGCTCGTTATCGCAGAGGGTGCAAAGGTCTCAGGATCGGTCAGCAAGAAGACCTCTTATGTCGTTGCCGGGAAGGATCCCGGATCGAAGTACGAGAAGGCGGTCAAGCTCGGGGTCAATGTGTTGACCGAGGAAGAGTTCCTCGAGCTCGTCAACGGTTGATATCTCGTAGCATCGACAGGACCAATCGATATCAAGGTACATGGTCTTTTGACAATGTAATATATACGTGTAATCACTTCCAGTGCCGATGACCGATAGCGAGGTGCAAGAGGAGCAGTGGGGCTTCTCCGGCTACCGCGGGATATCCCAGGAAGCCAAGTTCCTCCTTCTACAGGCGGTCCTCGAGGCGGTGGGTGCCACCCTCCCGTTCTTTCTCCTCGCGCTCTATCTCGACCACCTCGGATACTCGTCGGTCATCGTCGGGTACGTCCTGCTGATAATGGGTCTGTCCACGACTATATTCATGCTTCCGGGCGGATACCTCGGGGACAGGTTCGGAAGACGACGGATGATATTCGTTGGGCTGGGGATGAAGGCCCTTGGCCTCCTCGTGCTGATAATGGCGGATAGGCTGGTCCTGTTCTATATCGGTGCATGTATCTGGGGAGTGGGGATGTCGATCCGTCAGCCCTCGTTCCTTGCGTTCTTCTCGGAGAAGACCGAGGACAGCAGGCGGAAGCATCTCTTCAGCATGCTGATGTTCAGCCATACGCTGGTATCGGCAGGATCGATATGGCTGGCAGGGAGATTGCCGGGATGGCATGCAGATCTGTACGGCACGAACATCACCGACGGTTACAGGATGACCTTCCTGATGGGCTGGTTCTTCATCCTCCTGTGCATGGTACCTCTCCTCTTCACCAAGGAGAGCCGCGGAGGATATCAGAAGAAGAAGGAGGTCGACCCGCTTCCGAGAAGGGAGATAATGAAGCTGGCATCGCCGCTCATCCTTCTCGGTGTCGGCGCTGGCTTCGTCATTCCGTTCTTCCCATTATACTTCAAGTGGCGCTTCGATATCGCATTGTCCGACATCGGGGAGCTGTTCGCGCTCACCCACCTGCTCTGGGCCCTGGCGTATCTCGCCATGCCCCTGGTCGCTGAAAGATTGGGAAGTGTGAAGGCGATCATAACGGTTCAGACCATCGCGGTGCTGGCGCTCTTCGGGATACCGCTGACGACGTCGTTCCCGGCAGTGGCCGCGTTCTACGTGATCAGGATGGTCATGATGAACGCGACCTGGCCGATCCTTCAGAGCTACGCACTCTCCAGGGTCCCGGACGACCACAGGTCGTTCACACTGGGATCGATGCAGTTCAGCTTCAACTTCTGCGGAGGGGTGTCGAGAGGCTTTGCGGGCCACATCTACGGTTGGTCCCTCTCACTTCCGTTCTTCATAACAGGGGTCCTGTATTCGATAGCTACGCTGCTGTTCTTCATGCTGTTCGGGAACAAGGACGACAGGAAGATCAGGCCGATCCGGAAGTCCGGCGCCGGGAAATGATAAAAAAGGATGGCAATGGAACGAAACCCCTAATTATCCGTCCGGCTATGTCCGACCGGTCGGAACATGGGATTAATCCAGCTAACCAACGTGAACAAGGGCTATCACATGGGCGAGATCGACATCCCGGTCCTCACGGAACTGGACATGGATGTTGAAGCAGGAGAGCTAGTGGGCTTCTTCGGACCGTCGGGGTCCGGCAAGACCACGCTCCTGAACATCATCGCCGGTATAGATCATCCCACATCGGGAGAGGTGGTGGTGGCCGGGAACGATCTGCACGACATGGACGCGAAGGAGCTCAGCCGGTATAGACGCGAGGTGGTCGGTTACATTTTCCAGTTCTACAACCTCCTCCCAACGTTAACGGCGGAGGAGAACGTCGCCCTCCCGCTTGAACTTCTCGGAAGGAAGGACCGGAAGAAGGTCGCCACGATCCTCGGCAAGGTGGGGCTCGGGGACAAGCTCGACAGGTTTCCGGCCCAGCTCTCCGGAGGGGAGCAGCAGAGGGTTGCCATCGCCAGGGCTCTGGTCAAGGAGCCCCGGGTCCTCATCGGGGACGAACCCACTGGAAATCTCGATGCGAAGACCAGCAGGGACATCATCAAGCTGCTTCGAGAGCTGAACGCAGATCTCGGCATTACGGTACTTATAGCAACCCATGATCCCAATTACAGACAGGTGGTCTCCAGGGCGGTCTCCATGGAGGGCGGCAAGGTGGTCACAGAGGAAACATCAGGTGAGCAGAGGTAGTTCCATGGGGGTCCTCATCCGTAAGGTCTTCAGGGACATCGCCGCCATGCGAACACGGGCGGTCCTCGTCGTCGTTCTCATCATGATGAGCGTCGGCCTATACTCAGGACTCGAACAGAGCGGGGTCGACCTGCATCGATCTTACGAGAGGACCTACGACGAGCTGAACCTGGCCGATATCTGGATGGATACCACACCCGTTCCCGAGAACACGACGGCTCACATCGAGAGCACATTCAACGTCAAGGCCGATGGAAGGCTTGTTACGGACATCCGGATCGAGATGGGTCGATCGACAATGGGGATCAGGGGGCTCGCCATCGGTATTCCGGCAGAGCGGAGGCCGCTGATCAACGATATCGACATCTCATCGGGAAGGTACTTCCAACCAGGGGATATCGGATCGAACGTCGTGATCCTGGAGAAGCACTTCGCCGATGCAAGAGGGATCGGGACAGGTGACGAGATGACCATCAGGGCAGCCGGAACTGGTATCATCGTGAAATGCATCGGGATCGCCATCTCTCCGGAATACCTCATAGTTGGCGGGGATCCAGGACAGTTGTTCCCATCGGACGGCTCGTACGGGGTGGTGTTCGTTCCATTACAGAACCTCCAGAACGCCACCGGACTCCAGGGAATGATCAACAACATCTGCATAAGGTCGCCGGATCCCAACAGGACCTTCGAGGAGGTGCTGGGCGGCAAGGACCCGATGCTAGGCCCATCGATACAGCGGATCCAGCGGAGGGAGGATGTCTGGAGCTACTGGTCGCTGGAACAGGACCTGAAGGGGTTCGATGCGCTTTCGGACCTGATATCCGCACTGGTCCTGATCATCGCCGGGTTCGGGACGGGCATGGCCATCTCCAGATTGATCGCGTCCCACCGCCGCGAGATCGGGATAATGAAGGCCCTCGGTGTCGATTCCGGCACGATCTTCACCAACTATCTTATTCTTACATCGCTGCTCGCCCTGACGGGAGCAGGGCTCGGCATCATCGCCGGCAAGATCATCGGGATGGCGACGGTACATTACTACGGGAACAGTCTGAAGATACCGCTTCTCACCAACTCGATGGATGGCTCGATCTTCGGCGAGGGGTTCATGTTCGGCGTCGGGATGGCCCTGCTGTTCAGCATCGTCCCACTCCTCCTATCCACCAGGCTCAAGCCGGTGGAGGCGATGATGTCGACGCGACTGGCACGTCCCGGAAGGCTCAGCTCGAGATTGACATCGGGTTCGGGGCTCACCTTCAGGCTCGCGGTGAGGAACATCGCCAGGAGGAAGGAGAGGGCGGCAATGACCTCTCTTGGGATCGCGCTGGCCCTGATACTGCCGATATCAATGATAGCCCTGTTCGGATCGATGGCATACACCGTTGACGAGGGTTTCGACGCGGAGAGGTGGAACGCCATCGTATCATTCGACGGAGATCACAACGCCTCCACCATCCAGGACCTCAGAGCGATACCGGGGATCGACGAGGCCGAGCCGATCATGGTCGGATACGGTCTGGTCGGGGACAAGTATTACGGCTTCAGAGGGGTCGCGGACAACTCGACCCTGGTGAGACAGGACATAGTCGAAGGGCGGCGGCTGCAAAACCCTCAGGACATCGTCATGGACGAGATGGTCGCAGATGAACAGGGTTACGTCATAGGGGACCTGGTCACGATACGGTTCGTCGGCAACGTGACCGCGACCTTCACCCTGGTCGGCCTCAATTCGGTCATCCTGCAGGGCAACTGTTACATCTCCCTTCACGTGATGCAGGCACTGACCAGCCCAGGAAACATCAGTGGAGCGATGTTGAGGGGCGACATCTCGCTGGCGACCTCTCCTTCGGGAAATGCAACCGGCCTGTTCGATCTTCCATACGTGATATCCGTGACCGGAAGGGAGGAGGCAAGGGAGAACATGCATGAGCTGATCCTCGAGTTCAGTCCGTTCATCAACGTCTTCCTCGTCCTCGGGCTGATGATAGGTGTAGCGATCGTGACCACTGCGGTCATCATCAACGTCGACGAGCGCACCGTTGAGATCGGGACGATGAAGGCGATAGGGGCGCCGGACAGCCTGCTCATGGGAGTGATCGCCATCGAGAAGTTCTTCATTGCACTCGGCGGAGGGCTGTTCGGGATCATCCTCGGAAGGGAGGCGGCCAGGGCCAGCCTCGAAGCCTTCTCTAAGGGGTTGTTCAAGCTGTCCTTTGATTTCCCTGGCGGGCTCGGTATCAGGACCGTTTTCCTTGCGTTCATACTCACATACATCCCGCTCCTGGCTGCCTTCTACATGGTCAGGAAGCTCAGGGTCGACAAGGTGGTGAAGCAGGTATCGAGATAGGCGCTGCCGGAAGATCGCTGAAAGCGAGAATTGATCATCGTTGAATTCTTATTTGATCGGGGAGGGGGTAGAACGCGGTAGGGTGGTCCACAAACTTAATTACCAGCATATCAATCCCATTGATATGCCGAGACCGATGCCGGAGACCGACCTGCCGAGAGCGAAGTACATCGACAGGCGACTCTATACTCGTGATCTCGGCGGGGCGCCGTTCTACGGGGAGCGGATAATGAAGAAGAAAGGTGTTAAGTTCCGGCAGTGGAACACCCACCGGAGCAAGCTCGCTTCGTTCATACACCTCGGAGGAAAGGTCCCCTTGAAGAGATCATCGCGGGTCCTCTATCTCGGAGCTGGCTCGGGGACCACGGTCTCGCATGTATCGGACATCGCGGACCAGGGTGCTATATTCGCCATCGAGTTCGCGCCTGTACCTTTCAAGAAGCTCGCGTCGGTCGCTGCAGCGAGGAACAACATCGTCCCGCTGATGGAGGACGCATTCCGACCATCAAGCTATCAACGGTTCGTACCCGATGTCGATATCCTCTACCAGGATGTTTCGCAGAAGGACCAAGCGGGGATCTTCTCCAGGAACGCCGGGGTATACGGACCGAAGTTCTCACTTGTCATGCTCAAGGTCCGGAGCATGGACATCGCAATGACGAAGGAGGAGGCCCTGGAGAGTTTCAGCAGGGACATTTCCCCTTATGAGATCGCCGATGTGAAGGACATATCGAGGTTCCACAAGGACCACCTGGCGATCACCATCAAATGAGCCACCGGAAGCAGCCAGTGCTCTCTTCCAGATGATGTGTTTTCAGTTGTCTATATATACTAGTGAGGCATAAAGGGGGTTTACAAGCAACAGGGCTGGGGAACGGCGAGAGGCCGCGATAGGCTGGGGAGCTAGGCGTCCCCTGTAACCCGAAATCGTCTATATGCGTGGAGCCGAAATCCTTAGGACGGCGGTTCAGGTCTGGTTGAAGCCCTGCGGTGGACGATGAGACATCGTCCATTGGGATCAAAGTAGGTGTCCCGGCCCTCCCGGAAGGGATCGTCGGGCGCCGTCACCACGGGAACCAGGTCAGGTCCGGAAGGGAGCAGCCCAACCGTGGGCTCTTGATGCTCTTTGGGGTTCGGTGTCGAGAAAGCCCAGGGGGACTTGGCCGGGTCGGGTCCGTCAACCATAGGCGTTCCGGCCCGTTAATGTTCCCCAGTCCGTCTTACGATCAGAACATCTCATCATCGTTGAGGGCGATCATATGGCTAAGAAGATCAAGCTCGAGGAGAAGCTCGGCTACAGGAACAGGAACACCTGGGTCGAGTTCTCTGCCAAGCAGGTAAAGGATGCGTACAAGTTCTGCGAGGGATACAAGCAGTTCCTCGATGTCGCGAAGACCGAGAGGCTCGCGGCCAACGCCATCGTGGCCAGGGCTAAGGCGGCCGGGTTCAAGGACATCAACACGGCGAGGACCGCCAGGCCAGGTAGGAAGCTCTATGCCGTGAACAGGGGCAAGTCGGTCGCCCTGATCATCATGGGCAAGGAGGCCCCGGAGAAGGGCGTCCGCATGGTTGCAGCACATATCGATGCACCAAGGCTGGACCTCAAGCAGAACCCGCTGTACGAGGATGCGGAGACCCAGCTG
>JANQNJ010000059.1 GCA_028279645.1 Thermoplasmatota archaeon | reverse complement strand
CCGCCTGGCGGTCACCGCCAACGCCGCCAACCGCCTCGCGACGGCCATCGCAGCGCGCGGCGTCGACGCCGAGACATCATCGCCGACCGCAACGATCCCCGGCGCCATCACATCGGCCCCGTTGTAGAGGAACTTGACGGCTCCCATGTCCACGGTGACCCATCCCTTCTCGGGCCCGTACTCCAGCACTCCCTTGAGCGTGAAGAAGTGGCTGCCATCGATGATCATCAGCATCGGGACGCCGTTCGCCAGTATCAGGCCCTGATCGCCGAACCTGCCCCGGTCCACCACCGCCGAACCGAAGCTGAAGCCGTCGATATAGGCCGACATCTCCTCCTCTATCCTCCTGATCTCCTTGTTCCGGAGCCTCTGCCTGCCTTTGAGCTTGATCTCCGTCATTGTGTCCGCCTCCCTTGATGTACCACGATCCTCCCACCCTTTATCACCGTTCGGACAAGGTTCACTCCGACGTGATAGGGGATATGGACGTGGTTGGGCGCATCCAGGACCAGGATATCCGCCCGCTTCCCCACCTCCAGGGAACCGACGTGCTCCTGCTCGCCGATGGCGAACGCAGCATTGATCGTCGCCGCAGCGAGTGCCTCCGCCGGCGTCATCCTCATGTTCATGCATGCAAGGGCTATGATGAACTGCATAGATTCGGTCCAGCAGTTGGGATTGAGATCGGTGGCCAGGGCGATTGGCAGGCCGCTTTCGATCATCTTCCTCGCATTCGCGTATCCCTTCATGAGAGTGAAGGATGTGCCAGGGAGCAGGACCCCTACGGTCCCGGCCTCCGCCAGGGACCGTATACCGTCGTCCGTACTGGCGAGCAGATGTTCGGCGGAAACGGCCCTGATATCGGCAGCCATATCGGCACCTCCTATCGTCTCGATCTCGTCGATATGGGCCTTCGGCCTCATGCCATGGTCCGCTGCCGCTTCCAGAAGCCGTTTTCCCTGTTCAGCCGTGAACACTCCCTTCTCGCAGAAGACGTCGCAAAAGCTAGCGAGCTGTTCCTGCTCGATGACGTCGAAGGTTCCGATCAACGCATCGATATAGTCGTCGCTCCTGTCCTTGTATTCCGGCGGGACCACATGGGCGCCAAGGTAGGTCGTGACCAGGTCCAGCGGATGTTCGCGATCGATCCTCTTCAGCAGCCGGAGGAGCCGAAGCTCCCCTTCAGGGTCCAGGGCGTACCCTGTCTTCGCCTCCGCTGTAGTCGTTCCGAACTCGAGCATCCTGTCCATCCGTCCGACCGTCTCATCGATCAGCACATCGTCGCTTGCGCCTCTCGTCGCCTTCATTGTCCTGAGGATCCCTCCGCCCTGGGCCAGGATCTCCAGATAGGTCTTCCCTTCAAGCTTCAGCGCCAGCTCGTTCTCCCTTGACCCAGCATAGATGAGGTGGGTGTGGGGATCGACGAAGCCTGGAAGGACACAATCGCCTCCTGCATCGATCATGATATTCGAGGTGTAATTCGCCCTGATATCGCTGGAGCGGCCGATATCGACTATCACGCCGTCATTGACTGCTATCCCTCCATCCTCGATGATGGATAGCTCGTTCATCTCCGCACCCTTGCGGGGAAGGCTGCCCCGTGACAATGTGACAAGTTCTCCCGCGTTGAGGACCAGAAGTTCGACGTCCATGGTATCCGCATGGGTCATTGGCCCGGTTCGATTAAAATCCTTCCCTACGATAGTTTTATTTATTGAAATCCCATCCTATGCTTCCGTTCGCCATTCAGATAACAACTTGCTCGTGGTGAATACAATATACGCAATCTTTCATCTCCGGACGATCTCCTACGGGAGATCACCGGACACGCCTTGGTCCTTCGGACCAAGTCTATGCGTAAATTGCTCAGCTTTGAGCAAACACATTCGCAATTTCCTCATGCCGGGGTGGCTCAGCCTGGTGGAGCGTCGGACTCATAGGGTTTCCACCAAAGCCTAGGACGACCTGGGATATCCGAAGGTCACGGGTTCAAACCCCGTCCCCGGCATCCTATCTTCTAATTAACTAGATCACTACCTAGGGGTTTGAACTGTTGGTTCACGAGCGAAAAAGTTGAAAACCTAACCAGTCCTTTTTCGCGAGCGCAGACACTTTAGTGTCTGCAGAACCCCGTCCCCGGCATCCTATCTTCTAATTAACTAGATCACTACCTAGGGGTTTGAACTGTTGGTTCACGAGCGAAAAAGCTCAAAACCGCATGTTTTACGGTTCTTCGGCCTCCCAACCCCCATTATAAACCTTTAAATCGACGAAATCCGATACTCTTGCTCCCTTCCGATATATATATATAAAAGGTAGGGGTGTAATCGAACGAGAGTGACCGACCGGAGGGTTATACATGGATATGGACGTTGAATATCTGTGGCTGGGTCTTGCAATCGCACTTCTGGCCATCGCATTTGCTGTCTACATCGCAGTGATCATGGTCAGCTCCACAATGGGCGACCGCGACTCGAAGAAGGGTCGAAGGACCAGGTGGATCGCGAACCAGATCCACGACGGTTCGATGATGTTCTTACGAAAGGAGTACGAGGTCCTAGTCGGCTTCGTCGGTATCATGATGGCTGTCCTCGTCTATCTCGAGGTCATCGGCATCAACGGTGAACACATCGAGAAGTACACTTGGCTGGCCTTCGGGTTCGGAGCATTTCTGTCCGCACTTGCCGGGAACATCGGCATGCGGATCGCAACGGCTGCCAACGGCCGTACCGCTTACGCCGTGAGGTTCAGCAGGGACCGGGGTCTGAAGATCGCTTTCCAGTCCGGTGCCGTTATGGGCCTTTGCGTGGTCGGCCTGGGACTCGCCGGCCTTGTGATAGTCTACATGGCCCTCGGCGACGAGCGGCTCGATCGTCTTGAGGTCCTGTACGGGTTCGGCTTCGGAGCCAGCTCCATCGCCCTGTTCGCCAGGGTCGGAGGCGGTATATACACCAAATCCGCCGATGTGGGCGCGGATCTCGTGGGCAAGGTCGAGGCCGGGATCCCCGAGGACGACCCAAGGAACCCCGCCGTGATCGCTGACAACGTCGGCGACAACGTCGGCGATGTCGCCGGCATGGGCGCCGACCTCTTCGAGTCCTACGTCGACTCCATCATCGCCGCCATGGCACTGGGCCTCAGCGCCACAGTTGCCGTGACCGCTGGCGGAAGGACCGGCACCGTCGCAGGTCTGGAACAGATCGAGGCTCTCACTGTTCCGATCATCATCGCTTCCGCTGGTATCATCGCCTCGATACTGGGCATCCTTTTCACGCTCAGCATCCCCCGGCCGGGAAACCCCAGGTGGGCCCTGACCGGCGGGACCGTCTTCGCCGCGATAATGATGGTGATATTCTCCTATACCGCCCTCTACCTGTACGTTGGCGAGGACGGCTATAACACCTTTGCAGCACTTGTGACAGGTCTGGCAGCAGGCGTCTGCATCGGTTTCTCCACCGACTACTTCACGTCGGACCATCAACTACCTGCAAAATCGATCGCTAAAGCGGCCACCACCGGTTCAGGCACCGTCCTGATATCCGGAATGGCCGTGGGAATGATCAGCGTCATCGTTCCGGTGCTCGTGGTCTGCATCGCCATCATGGCGGCGCATTTCTTCGCCGATCTCTACGGGATCGCCATCGCCGCTCTCGGCATGCTTTCCACCCTCGGCGTCACGCTGGCAACCGACACATACGGACCTGTGGCCGACAACGCCGCAGGGATCGCAGAGATGGCCAACCTCGGACACAAGGCCCGCAAGCGGGCCGAGGACCTGGACGCCATCGGCAACACCACAGCCGCTGTCGGCAAGGGATTCGCCATCGGATCGGCGGCCCTCGCCGCACTGGCACTGTTCTCGGCGTATACCGAGGTCGCCAACCTCGACGGCATCAATATCGTGAAGCCCGAGGTCATCACCGGGCTCCTCATCGGCGCATTACTACCATTCGTGTTCTCTGCGCTGACAATGAACTCCGTGGGCAGGGCCGCAATGGCCATGGTCCAAGAGGTCAGGCGCCAGTTCAGGGAGATCAAGGGCCTGATGACAGGAAGGGCCCAGCCGGACACCAAGCGCTGCGTGGCCATCGCCACGAGCGCCGCCATCCGGGAGATGATCCTTCCCAGCGTCCTCGTGATCGCCGTGCCGATCGCTGTAGGCATCTGGAACGCAGAAGCACTGGGCGGCCTCCTGGCAGGCTCACTGGTCACCGGCTTCCTGCTGGCGGTCTTCATGGCCAATGCCGGCGGCGCCTGGGACAACGCAAAGAAGTACATCGAGGCCGGACACCACGGCGGAAAGGGATCGGCTGCACACAAGGCGGCCGTGGTCGGCGACACAGTCGGCGATCCATTCAAGGATACGAGCGGCCCGAGCCTGAATATCCTGATCAAGCTGATGGCCATCGTTTCGCTGGTGTTCGTTCCGTTGTTCGCCTTCTAGGCCGAACAGCGCGAACGATCTCGACCTCGAACATAGCAATAGCTGTAGCTTGAGCTGTGCCGTAATCGCTTGGATATGAGATAACTAAATGGTAGATCTATGCCTCAGCTTCAGCCTGGACCTCTTCGGGGGCCTCTTCCGTCTCCCCTTCGACCTCGATCACTCCGCCGTCCTTGCGGGCCTGGAGGCGCGGCTTGATCGCTTTCGGATAGATAAGGAACAGTATTGCCGGTATCGCTATCAGGAAGAGCAACGTTCCGGCGTTGTCACCGGACGCAAGGCTCGATCCGGAGCTCTCGTCCCCGCCGATACGCTCCCTCTCGGTGACCTCCACCTTCTTCAGAGTGACCTCGTGTACGGGACGATCGTGTAGGCCTGAAGCCCCTCGGGGCGTCGGGAGGGGTTCCGTGTTGTTGTCATCGGTCGTCGTCCATACGGTTGCCATGTTGCGGACATGGTTCAGCCCCTCGACGACGACGCCGAACACTGTGTAGCCGTTCTCCGGAGGCGTCCTGTTCTGCCTCTCTGAATGGTCAAGTTGATGTTGCGGCCCATCGCAGATGTAGAACTGGCTTTCGGCCGAGTCCGGATCGGCGCTCCGGGCCATCCCCACCGCTCCATCCACGTGGGTCAGTTCCGGATGTGGCTCGAGATCAACGGTCTCTCCGGAACCGTCGTTCAATGGGTCGTTAGCGTCCGGATCTCCGCCCTGGCAGACGAAGTCGTCGATTATACGATGGAAGATCGTCCCGTCGTAGAACCCTGCCTCGGCGAGCTTGATGAAGTTCTCGGAGTGCCTCGGTGCTCTCAGTTCGTACAGTTCGAACCTGATCTGCCCCTCGATCCATACAGGTGGATATCCGATCTCACCGGACAGCAGGTCCGGCCTTGTGAGGGAGTACTTCACGTCCAGGATCGCGTAACGGTTGTGATATTCGGGCTCAATATCGTTCTCCTCATGGGCGCTTCCTGTCCCTGCCGCAGGCGTCATCATCGCTAGCAGGATGACGGCAGTGATGTAAACAGCTCCAAGGGCAGGGCTCCCCTTCATCAGCACCGAAGTCGCATCCTGGATATTTAATCCTAACGACGACGCCGGCTACAGATGCGTCCCACGCCGGGAATATGCTCACACCCGTGCTAACAAGATAATGGTACCCGCCCTGCGGGGCGAAGATGAAGAAAAAAGAACCCACGCCGGTAGATCGTCGGGACCCATGCTTTCAAGACGATGGCACCCGCCCTGCCGGACGAAAAAGATGATGGTGGAAGAAAGAAAGAACGAAAAAAACAGAAGATAGGGGGGTGGCTCTGCCACCCCCCGTATCGATTGACTCCCCTATCAGGGTCTAGGGCCTTGCGCGGACCGTAACGACCACGCTTGCGGTGCCTACACCGCCGTCGTCATCGGTCACCGTCATGACGACGTCGTAGACACCCGAGTTCAGATAGGTGTGGTTCAGGTCGGTACCCCAGAGATCGACCTGGTTCGTGTATATCGTTGTGTTGGTGCCGTCGTCCCAGTCGATGACGATCACGTGGCTGTCCAGCCATCCCGCGTCGAAGTAGTACCCGTAGAACTGGGCGATGTCTCCCTCGAAGATCGTCTGGTCCCAGAACAGGAGCACGGCGGGGGCCACGTTGTCGACGGTCACGTAGATCGTGTCCGTCCCGACGCCACCCAGTTCATCGGTCACCGTCAGGGTGACCGTGTATACGCCATTGTCGCCGTACTGATGCTGAGGTGTCAGAGTTCCGGTCGCCGTGTTACCGTCGCCGAAATCCCAGTGGTAGGTGTGGTTCTCGTTCCCCGGGTCGACAAAGGTGCCGTTGAAGTCGATCCACTGCCTCTCGTCGGTGGTGATGTTCCCGCCGACGATGGTGACGATGGGATCGACGTTCAGGACCGTGACGTTCAGGATGCCTATGCCGACACCGCCGTCGTCGTCGGTGGTGGTCAGGGTTATCGTGAAGGTCCCGGTGGTCCCGAAGGTGTGGTTCAACGTGCCCCAGCCGAGGTAGTCGTCGGTCCAGGTCATCAGCGGCGTTCCGTCGCCGTGGTCGAGCTCGAGGCTCAGCGTGTCCAGCCAGCCGTAGTCGAGGTAGTAGTAGTTGTAGCTCAGCGGCGTTCCTACGTCGACCTCCACGGGATAATACCAGCTCGTGGGTGTATACACGTAGACCAGCGGCGCGACGTTGTTCACGGTCACAGTCAGGGTATCCGTCCCCACTCCACCGTCGTCGTCGGTCACCGTCAATGTGACGATGTAGATGCCGTTGTCGCCGTATCTGTGCCACGGCGTGAGTGTTCCGTAGGCGTAGGTGCCGTCACCGAAGTCCCAGGTAATATTGTGGGTATCAACAAGGCCAGGATCGGTGAACGATCCGTTGAAGACCGCCCACGCCGATTCGTTGCCGTTCTTGTCGGGGCCGGCCTCGACGATCGGGTCGAGGTTGAAGATCCACTTCTTCCCGGTCACGCTCCCCATCGCTCCGTCGTCGTCCCAGACGGTGATGGTGATATTGTAGACGCCGTCATCGACATAGGTGTGGTTGTTGTAGATCCATCCATACCAGTGGTCGGGATAGAAGTATGTCTCCACCGTGCCGTCCCCGAAGTCCCAGGTCACATTAAGGTCGTCCCAGCGGCCGTGGTCCCTGAGCCAGGGTCTGAAGGCGATGGTCTCTCCCTCGTAGTTCCACCAGGTCCAGTCATGGAACCAGACGACCGGTGCGGAGTTGGTCACGGTCACCGTCACGGTGTCCATGCCCATGCCGCCGTCGTCATCCCAGACCGTGAATGTGACGGTGTAGATCCCGTCCTCGTAGAACGCGTGCCACGGCGAGAGGCTCCAGTTGTTGTAGGTGCCGTCGCCGAAGTCCCAGGACCACGTATGTGTATCCAGTACTCCTACGTCGGTGAAGGTTCCATTGAACTGTATCCACTTAGATTCCCTTACGGTCCTGTCCGCCTCCGCGTCCACCACCGGATCGAGGTTGAGCACGGTCACGTTCAACGTGTCCACGCCGACCCCGCCGTCGTCGTCTGTCACCGTCAGGGTGATGGTGAAGTATCCGTCGTCCAGGAAGGTATGGTTCCAGCTCATCCAGCCGTAGTAATCGTCGGTCCACGAGTCGGAGCCACCGTCGCCGTATTGCAGGTCGATGGTGAGGGTGTCATAGTTCGCCGGATCGACGTAGTATACCCAGAACCCGAAGGTGTCGCCCTCGTAGATCGTCGTGTTCTCGTAGGTGTAGAGGTTGACTATCGGGTCCTTGTTCAGGATGGTCGCGGTAAGGGTGTCCGTTCCAACGCCGCCGTCGTCGTCGGTGACGGTCAGTGTCACGGTATAGGTCCCGTTCTCCTCGAACACGTGCCAGGGCGTCAGCGTATCGCCGTTCCCCGTCACACCTCCGACATCGCCGAAGTCCCAGCTGATGGTGTGCGTGTCCAGCCAGCCCGGATCGGTGAACGATCCGTTGAAGTGGCAGTAGTAACCCTCGTAGTATGTGAAGTCCGGACCTGCGTCGACAACGGGATCAACGTTCAGAACGTAGACCATCAGCGTATCCGTGGTCACCGCTCCGTCGTCGTCCTCCACGGTCAGTGTGATGGTGTATGTCCCATCGTCACCGTAGGTGTGGTTCAGGTTGAACCATCCCCAGTAGTCGTCGGTCCACATGAGCATCGGAGAACCGTCGCCGAGGTCGACCGTGACGTTCAGTGTGTCAAGCCAACCTGTGTCCCAGTAGTAGGTGATGTAGTTGAACATCTCGCCCTCATCCACCGTGATGTTGTCGGTGAAGAACTGACCGGGCGGATATACGAAAGCCCTGGGCGCCCTGTTCATGACGGTGACGGTCAGGGTATCCGATCCGACGCCTCCGTCGTCATCGGTGATCGTCAGGGTCACGGTGTAAACGCCCTGGTCCCCGTACCTGTACCATGGGGTCAGGGTGCCGTATGCCATTCCGCCGTCGCCGAAGTCCCATGTGATGTTGTGCGTATCGTAGATGCCCGGATCGGTGAAAGAGCCGCCGAACAGGGTGTAGAAACCCTCGTAGATGTTCTTGTCGGCCCCTGCCTCGACTGTTGGCGGGACGTTCAGTACGGTGACGTTCAGAAGATCGACGGTCACGCCTCCATCATCGTCGGAGACGGTCAGCGTTATCACGTACAGGCCGTCATCGTAGTATGTGTAGTTCCTCATCACATATCCGTAGTGGTCATCCGTCCAGGAATCCGTGGTACCGTCGTCCATGTCCAGGTCAATGGTGAGGGTGTCCTGGGTGCCCTGGTCCCACCAGTACAGTACATAGTCGAACGACTGTCCCTCGTATACCGTAAGATCATCATGGTTGTATGTGTAGTTGTAGTAGGGATATGTAGTGTTACCGTACGGGATCTGCTCGATCACATAGGTGTAGTTGAACACCATGGCGTTAGGTGCCACGTTCAACACCGTAACAAACAGGGTATCGGTACCAACACCGCCGTCATCGTCCGTCACCGTCAAGGTCACTGTGTAGTTGCCATCGTCGTAGTAGTAGTGGTAGGGTGTCAATGTGCTGCCGGCATAGGTGAGGCCGCCGGTATCGCCGAAGTCCCAGCTGATCGTGTGGGTATCGAGCCACCCGGGATCCATGAACGAGCCGTTGAACGTGAACCAGGTCCCCTCTTCGCCGATCATGTCGGGTCCTGCGTCGACGATGGGATCGGCGTTCAGAACCGTCACGTTGAACATGTCCGAGGCAGAGGCGCCGTCATCATCCGTCACGGTTATTGTGATGGTATAATACCCGTCGTCGCCGTAGGAATGCTCGAAGATATCGTATCCCATATAGTCGTCGGACCAGGACTCGTTGGTCCCGTCGCCGTAGTCGAGGAACAGGTCAAGGGTGTCCAGCCATCCGTAATCGAACCAATAGGCGTATACCTTGAACATGAACCCCTCGTACACGGTGATGTCGCCGTAGTACTGCCACGTGCCGTTCCAGCCGAATATCTGGACGTAGGGGTCCAGGTTCGAGATGGTCACAGTGAGGGTATCGGAGCCCACACCGCCGTCATCGTCCGTCACGGTCAGCGTGACGGTATAAACGCCGTTGTCGCCGAACTTGTGATACGGCATCAAAGTACCATACGCGAACTCACCGTCGCCGAAGTCCCATGTGATGTTGTGCGTATCCCAGCAGCCCGGATCGGTGAACGAGCCGTTGAAGGCGACGAAATGGCCTTCCAGACCGGTCTGGTCGGGTCCCGCCTCCACCGTCGGAGCGACGTTGATCGAGGTGATATACACGTAATCGCTCCCGGCGCCTCCGTCATCATCCATTACCGTCAGGTTCACAGTGAAGATGCCGGAATCGCAGTACTTGTGTGTGATGTACATCCATCCGTTCCCGTAGTAGCCGGCTGTATAGTTCGTTGTGGTGACCACGGTTCCGTCCCCGAAGTCCCATATGAAAGTGTGGGTATCGAGGATGCCGGCGTCGGTGAAGTAGCCGTAGAATGTTGCGTTCGAACCCTCGTAGATCGTCCTGTTCCAGAAGGCGTACACGACCGGGTCGGTGTTGTACACAAGGACCCAGAGGGAATCGCTTCCCACGCCGCCGTCGTCATCGGTCACGGTGAGCGTGACCTGATAGAGGCCGTCCTCGAGGTACCTGTGGTAGGGCGAGAGGCTCCAGTTGTTGTAACCGCCGTCGCCGAAGTCCCAGGAAACGGTATGCCAATCAAGCCAACCTGGGTCGGTGAACGATCCGTTGAAGTAGACATAATCCCCCTCATATGAGGTCTGATCGGGTCCAGCGTTCACCGTCGGAGCGACGTTGTAGACCTCGACCTGGACCATGTCCTGGTCCCAGCCGTAATCGTCGTCGTATACCCTGACGGTCACGTTGTAGATGCCGTTATCACCGTAGGTGTGATTGACCCAGCACTCACCGATCCCTCCAGAGAAGGTGTATGTGGCGTTCAACTGCCAGTTGTAGTCGCCGAAGTACCAGTTCACCGTAAAGGTGTCGTACAGCCCGGGATCCGTCCACATCGCATAGAACATCACGACATCCCCCTCGTTCGCCGTTGTGTTCCAGTGGGCGGTGACATCCGGAGCTACGTTGTACACCCAGACACGAACGGTATCGCTATCGACACCACCGTCGTCGTCTGTGACGGTGAGAGTGGCGTAGTAAAGGCCGTTCTCCAGGTACTGATGGGTGGTGTTCAGCGGACCGGAGGATGAACCGCCGTCGCCGAAGTCCCACGCATAGGTATGTGTATCATACCAGCCCCAATCGAAGTAGTTACCGGTGAAGGTTGCATAGTCACCTTCGTAGATCACCTGGTCCTTGTAGGCCCAGACCAGCGGGTCCACGTTGCCGATGAACGCTGTGAGCGTGTCCATCGCATAGGAACCGTTCCTGTCGTAGACCGTGAGGGTCACCGTATAGGTCCCGTCCTCACCGTACCTGTGGTAAGGCGCCATGGTCCCGTAGTACGTCACCCCGTCCCCGAAGTCCCAGAAGTATGTATACCCCCAGCCGGTCCCGGTATGGGAGCCGTTGAACCTGATCCACTCGCCCTCGTCGGCGGTGACGTTCAGGCCCGCGTCCACCGTATGGCCCGGCGGCGTTAAAGGAGCCCCCGGTCCATACGGGTTGTCCCAGTCATCGTTCTGCGGCGGCTGAGCGGGAGGATCGTCCCGGTTACTACCTGCAGCGTTCGCTGCAACAGCTAACAGCAATCCGAAGATACAGAGCACTAGCAGTACACGTAATCTAGTCATGAGCGTATCACCTCGTCCGCCAATAGTATTCTTATGAATATATTAAGCTTATCCATGACACAACAGCGCATGGCCGAAACGCATTGCACTCGATATCACAACTAGAAGTCCGTCAATCTGCTCTGAAGCCGCCTCTCCCGCAGGTTATGGCTCTTCTTCCACCACTCCTTCACGTTGGCCCCCTCCTTCGTGTAGGCAAGGGCCTCCTTCAACGTATCGAAGGTCCTCGGCGCGCGCCTCATCGCTCTTCGCACCCCTTCCCGGATCACCCAAACGCCCAACGGGGCCCAGTAGTCGGGGGTGATCTCCCTGTTGATCAGCACCTCCGCCTGTCTGCCGATCCTAAGCAGATGCTCCAGGGCACCAAGGCGGGCGGCATAGTACGCACCGCTCACATTGAAAGCGTACTGCTTCCTTCCATAGTAACCTTCATGATCGCTGATCGCTGCCGTTCGCGGCGCCCAGAACGCGCCTCTCAGCCAGGTCTCGCACATCTCGAAGCCCCAGATGTCCGGTATCAGGACCACCTGGAAGATATTTCCAAGATGGCTATAGGTGTGCACCCTGTACTCTCCCAGCTGCTGCAGGTCCTTGACCCTGTTGATCATGTCCTTCCCGAGGATGTCATCCGTGGCGGTTATCGACCACCTGGTCGGGACCATCTTCCGGGCCCGCTCACGGCCGAGCAATCCCATGCTCAGGAGCCCCTTGATCTGCTCCCCCTCGGTGCGGTGGCCGTAGAGCTCGAGGATCGCGTCCACCGCCTTGACATCCGTATCTCCCACCAGATAATCGACCTTCCGGGGAACGTGCGTGTTCTCCGCAAGCTCGGCCTTGAGCGCGTTGGCGGACGGCCCCATGGGGGCCGAGAAGGGATCGAACCGCGAGAACGGCTCCGGCGGCGCTTTTTCCAGCTGTACCTCGGTGTACGTGGCCCTGTCGGACATCGCCAGCTCCTGCGACGTCTCGAGTACACCCTTCGGGAGCCGGGCCTCCTTGACGTACCGCGCCTCCTTGGATCTGAGAAGGGACGACCTCATGATCACGATGTCCTGGATGTCCATCCGTCTCCAGTCGGCAGGACGATTGAGTAGGCCGGGGTCCTCGGGCTCCTTCATCGGAACGAGGGGGCCGACACTGACCTTCGGATAGCCATATCGCCCTACGAAGACTGCCGGAGGGCTCCTCCCATAGACCTCCTTTGACCTCACCTCGACCTTGGGCAGCCTGGCCTTCATGTCCTGCAACAGGGGGCAGTATCCCTTGCCGCAGAGGTTGCGGCCTCCCTTGCACTGAAGGCAGTTGTAGCTGGCCATCCGTACATTGATCGTCAACTAGACATAAATATGATTGCCAGGGTGGGCTGAAAATGACCCCGGACCGATGGGTCCGCCTATCAGGAGTGGCCCTTCCGCTGCATCTCCTCAACGGCATCCATCAGGATCGCGCCCGCGATAGCAAGCCTCCTGTCCAGGATCCACCGCTGGTCTCCGCGCAGGTCGAGCCACCACTGCGACCCGATGATCTTGAACTTCTGCGTGATCAGGCCGACCTCGCGCCCCTGGATCTCAAGATGGAACTTCAGCGGTAGGAACCTGAATATCTTGCGGAGGATCAACCCCGCCCCTCCTTCCTCCTTCACCATGCCGATCATGTTGCCATGGGCGTCGGCGATGTGCCACTCGCCCTTGAAGATCGATCTCCATGCCTTCCGCCTGAACGAACCGACCATCTCGTTGCGCACCGGGTCGTATACCTCGAACACTCCCCAAGTATCCACGATACCCCGCTGGATGATCGTCAGAACCTCGTACTGCTTGCTCTCGTCGGAGTACATCCGGATGTCCTCCTTGAGCCTGAACATCTTCTGCTTGACGAACCCGACGAGGTTCTCCCGCGAGTTGTAGATGTAGTACTTGTTACCGACCGTCAATACCTTCTGCTTGATCGTGAAATAGCTGTCTCCCCACGGGGTGTTCCCCATCATGCGCTCACCGACGGTGCATCTCGCCCTGATTATTAGAATGTTATGAGAGCGGAGTCGGATCCTCTTATCATATTCTCCATACCTGTCCGATAAGGACCGCAGCAGTGCTGGAACGATCACTCCCTCAAAAAAATTTAAAGGAGATCATACGCAACTCGTATATCGCTCAAGCCGACCACCGTAATGTGGATCGGGCGGTTAGTGGCCCTGGGCTGAACATCTCGGCGAACCTCGATGCTTACACCCGGACTCTATCAAACCCGTCTTTTACGGGAGCCCTAAAAGGTGCCTCGTTTAGGGGGGTGCTTCGGGCTTAGATGCTTTCAGCCCTTATCACTTATAGCGTGGCTACCCAGCAATGCCCTGCCGGACAACTGGTAAACTAGTGGCTACGAACCCTTGTTCCTCTCGTACTAAAGGGTCCTTCCCCTCAGGCACCAACACTTCTAGCAGAGAGCAACAAACCTGTCTCACGACGGTCTAAACCCATCTCACGATCCCTTTTAATGGGCGAACAACCCCACCCTTGGCAGCTGCTGCACCGCCAGGATAGGAAGAGACGACATCGAAGTAGCAAGCT
>JANQNJ010000046.1 GCA_028279645.1 Thermoplasmatota archaeon | reverse complement strand
CCGCCTGGTGAAGGCCATCGATGCGGATACCGAGGCGTTCAACGGAGTGATCACCGCGAAGCGGCTGCCCAAGTCCACCGACGAGGAGATCGCCGCCAGGGACCTGGCGATCCAGGAGGGCTTCAAGGAGGCCGCCATGGTGCCGTTCCAGACCGCCGAGGCCTGCCTCGAGGTAATACCCGTTGCCAAGAAGGTCGCGGAGAAGGGGAACAAGAACTCGATCACCGACGCAGCTGTCGCCGCCCTGATGGCGGATGCCGGCGTAAAGGGCGCGGTCCTCAACGTCCTGATCAATCTCGGAGATATCGAGGACCAGGCGTTCAAGGACGATCTGAGCGGAAAGTGCGACGATCTTGTCAAGCGGTCAACCGCCGCAACCGAGGACGTGATGGTCGTCGTCAGGGAGATCATGAACGATTGATACGGACGTGCCTCTCCCAAGTTGATATCTTCAAGCAATCTCCCAGCTGAAGCTCTGATCGATGCTACTTCCCCTTGTTCAGGTCCCGCATCTCGGATGACGGATTGAAGAGCTCGTCGACCAGGAACGTCGAACCCGTGACGATGACGTGGGTCCCCCTCTCGATAGCGTGGGCCACCGCCATCTCCAGCGCCTCCTCAGGGGGCGTCTCGACGTAGGCAGGGATCTCGAGGTGCTCCGGGAGAGCGTTCCACACCCGCTGTAACCGAACAGGGTCCTCTCCCCTGTAGGCCGCCTTGGTGAATATAACCTCGCTGGCGATATTGTCCAGCGGTCTGAGCATCCCGTACCTGTCCTTCTCCCTGGCCACTCCAACGACAAGCACCGCCTTCCTATCCCAGCCCTTTCGCCGGCCCGAGACGAGGTCGGTCAAGGTGTCGACCAGGGCCTGCATCTCCATGGGGTTGTGCGCCATGTCCGCCACCACTGTGACGGCGCCTCCCGCCGATAGCGCGCTGCCCAGCCGGTCCTTATCGATCGTCTCGAACCGTCCCGGGATCCTAACCCGCTCGATAGCCTGCTCGATCTGGTTCGGGATCAGATCGTAATCCCTCAATATCGCTGCGGCAAGGGCCGCGTTCGAAACCTGGTGTGCTCCGGGCGCATGGGGTCTCACGGTCAGCATCCTGTCGTCGGAGAAGTAGACCCGTCCGTCCTCGTAGTAGGTGGCCCCGAGTCTGGTGGCGATGGCGTCGTCCAGGTCCTCGAACCTGACCACCTGGTGGAGCGGCGCTCCCGCGTCCAGGCAGCGCTTCTCCAGGAAGTTAAGTACCGACTGGTCCCGCTCCGCCGTCCAGAACTTCGATCCGAGCTTGATGATGCCGGCCTTCTCCCGTGCTATTGTCAGCACGTCCTCGCCCAGCAGGTGGGTGTGGTCCTTGCCGATGTTGGTTATCACGGCATGGGTCGGCTTCACTATGCTCGTCGGGTCGGATCTGCCCCCCATCCCCACCTCGATCACGGCCCTCCTCACCCCTTTACTGGTGAAAAACACCATGGCCATGATGAGGGCCGTCTCGACGAAGGTGAGAGGGTGGCCGATATTGACGCTCTCGGGTTTGATCAGGTCGTTCCATATCTCGGCGACATCCCTGTGTGGGATGTCAGCCATATCGACCTTGATCCTCTCTGCATAATCGTAAACGTGCGGCGATACAAGAAGGCCGGTGGGCCCAAGGAGGGACAGGCCCGAGGCGATGTAGTGTGCCGTTGAGCCCTTTCCCGAGGTGCCGCCGACGTGGATTATCTCGATCATCCTCCACTCGGGACAGATATTGTTGAGGATCCTGACAAGGGGCTTCTGCCTCAGCTCCCTGGCATCAAGATCGAATAGGAAGCCTGTCCTGTCCAGTCCGCTCCTCCCCTCGGACATCTCGCTGACAGCCTTCCTGTAGGCCTCGTCCATAAAGGTCTCTCCTGATCGTCGCCCTCTCCGATGAAATGGGAGAGGAAAGCGCCCGAGCCGGAATTCGAATCCGGGTCCAAAGCTCCGCAGGCTCCGAGGATATCCAAGCTACCCCACTCGGGCATGGTGCGATGTCACGATACGGGCGCTCGGTATAAAAGAATTATGTGCTGCCCTGATCGGTCCAACCACATCGAAAGAAGGGTTATTAAGCTAGAACCGCCTTCCATGACACATTGGTGTTATCGTGTTCGAAGCGACCTTCAGGGACGGGTTCGCCAGGCTCGGCAGATGGGACCCGAACGGTACCCGCGTGAACACACCCTTCATTCTAGGCATCGACGTACACGGGCTGTCCCACCGCGTCTCCCCTTCGGTACAGGACCTTCTGCCTCAGGATGTCATTCCGGTTCCCGCTGAGCTAGCAGACAGGGCCGGCATACCGCACCCAGGACCTGCTGTCAGGGACGGTCGGGGTCCCAGGGTGCTTGTCGTCTCGGGACCGGACCAGCTGGGAACGTATGAGGATGACGAGGTACCCGAGGTCATCGCCCTGGCCAATTCCAACTATCTGTGGAGGGATCCATCTAGACTGGTCAGGACGGTGGTAGAGGTCCGGTCGTTGATGCGTTTCGACCAGCTCCTCTACCTTCCAGGTGTGGCAACACCCGCAAATGTTCCCTTCCTTCAGCTGCTGGGAGTGGATCTGATAGATCCCGTCCAGATGGCGTACGCCGCCGTCAACGGCATCGACCACACGGTGGACGGCGGTGATCAGGACACCGACGGGTTCTCGGACGACCTTCCGGGCTTCACCGATCTCGACGGCAACATTAGAATGTCCGGCATGTCAACGGGCAGCGCCCCGCCGGCTGCTCTGACACCGGCCCATCTGTTCAGGGGCAACCTCAGGGCACTCTCGAACTCGGTCGATAGATCCTGCAGGGCCCTGAAGCGGGGATTGCTGCGGAACCTGGTGGAGTCCGGCTGCGCCCTTCATATCGACCAGACCCAGGGCTACAGGGTGTTCAACAGGATATCGTATGAGCACGTGGAGCGCAGCACACCCGCCTGGAGGAAGTCTCCGGTTCTGGCGACCACCGAGTGCTCCCTCGCATGGCCCGAGGTGGTCCGGTTCAGGGAGCGCGTCATCAAGCGGTACCGCGCCCCCGGTGCGAACACGCTCATACTGTTGCCGTGCTCGGCGAAGAAACCGTATTCGCAATCCAGGTCCCACAACCTCTTCAGGGAGGCCGTCGGCCGTGGACGATCGATCCACGAGGTTATGGTCACATCGCCCATGGGCCTGGTCCCGCGGGAGCTGGAGCGTTTCCACCCTGCAGGCAATTACGATATCCCGGTCACCGGTGAATGGAGCGCCAACGAGCGCGAGATGTTGACCGACCTGCTGAAGAGGTACCTTGAGAACAACAGCTACGATCGCGTCGTGGTCCATCTCGATGAGGGCCACCGTTTCCTCGAGGACGTCCTACCGGATGCAGAGTGGACCGTCGACGGCAGAGCGACATCCGAGGGCTCCCTTGAGGCGTTGTCCAAGGCTGCTTCGGCAGCTCCAGAGCGAGGACCATCTAGGTTCGATTACGCCCGCTCCAGGCTCCGTTTCCAGTTCCCGGAGGGCTGGGACACCCTGCTTGAGGATTGCGAGATCAACGGCGCCTGGTGGAAAGCCTCCGTCCAGCGCAAGGGCGACCTGCTCGGCTTCTTCGACCCGGACCGCGGGTTCTTCATATCGACGATCCCGGGCGGGCAGGCCATGATCGACGCAGGCATCAACGTGGTCGAGATCGGCGACTTCAAGCCGACCTCCAACATCATGGCTCCCGGCGTGGTCGCAGCAGGCGACTGGATCCGTCCGGGCGATGAGGTCGTCGCCGCGCACGAGGACGAGATCAGGGCGGTTGGTACCGCAGTGATGTCGGGCCCTGAGATGGTCGAGAGCCAGCGCGGCGCCGCGATACGGGTCCGCGAGCGGGCCTACATCGGAGGACCCGGCTGACCGTGCCATTGGTGTTGTCGATGTTCTTCATAGAGGCACCGAGGGAGCTGGCCG
>JANQNJ010000019.1 GCA_028279645.1 Thermoplasmatota archaeon | reverse complement strand
ACTCGGGCCGCGCTTTCGCCCGGGCGCTGTTCAGGAGCGGCGCCGATGTCGAGCTCTGGCAAAGCAATGGTTCCACTCCCAAGTATTATAATTCGCGTTCCTTTTCATCGGTTGGAGACCTCGATAACCTGATAACTGACAGTCTGCCGGAGGCCCTCGATCTGATCATCATGTGCGCCGCCGTATCGGACTACACCGTCTCCAAGCAGGAGGGCAAGATCAAGTCCGGCGAGCGTATCGAGATCGCCCTGGAACCGACCCCGAAACTGCTTGAGAAGCTGAAGGGAAGGGCCACCGTTCTGGTCGCATTCAAGGCCGAGGCCGGCATCGAGAGGGATGATCTGATAAGCAGGGCATACGTCCTGCTCCAGGAGGCCGGAGCCGACATCGTCGTCGCCAACGAGATGTCCGAGGTTAAAGAATCCGACACCCACGCCTACATCGTTGACGTGAACAGGGAGGTCGACGAGGTCGTCGGCTCGAAGGACGTTCTCGCTGAGCGACTACTTGAGGCAGTGGCTCGATCGATAATCGTTCCCAGGGACGCAGATAGCCTCGTCTAGGATAACTCTAATATTTTGTAGCGGAAGCTCCTTACAGGTCTAATCCTCGTTCTTCCTTCTGCTCAAGCCCATGACCACGGCGATCAGGCCGATCACCACGACCGCGCTCAGAGCTGTGAAGTCCGGGGAGTCGCCGTTACCATTTCCGCCATTTCCACCTTTGACCGTGACGTTCACGGTGTCTGTATCAGTATCTCCTCGGTCATCGGTCACTGTAAGTTCGAAGGTGAAGGTTCCCGGCTCATCAAGGAACACCGTGATGTCATCGCCCTCGATCCGGGTGCCGTCGGGAAGCTCCCACTTGTACTTCTTGATCCTTCCGTCCGGGTCGTAGGAGTTCCCTCCGTCGAGGGTGAACTCCTCTCCCTTCTTGACCTCGATGTCATCTCCAGCATCCGCCACCGGTTTCTGGTTCTCGGTGGGCGGATCGTAGTCAAGCTGGAAGTCGAGTTCGATAACGTCACCGAGCTTGACATCGGAAAGGAACTCGGAACCTGAGGTGTAATACTCACCCTCAACAAAGACAGTGAAGTCCCTTCCATCGTAATTGCCAAAGAGCGAATTGTACTCATCGGCAGTGATCTCCAGTTCGAATTCGTAGTAACCCAGTGAGTTGGTCAGCACCGATCCATCCAGATCCGAGACGGTGACGTTGATGGTCATCGCCGGATCGTCGTGCTGATCGGTGATGTAGCCCTTGACCATGGGCTGCTTCACCTTCAGGGTAATATTCACCAGGGTCTCCTCGTTGTTCTTGATCTCCACCTCGACGCTCTTCGATTCGTAGCTGTTGTTCGAGAAGACCACGGTATGTGTACCAACAGGAATTTCCGTCGAGATGGTGGTCACACCGTTCCTTGATGTCGTCCCGCTCTCCCCAGTGTCGCCGACCTCGACATGCACATAGCCGATCCCATGGCCGAGGTTCGAGGTAACGTTGACCTTTAACGACCCTCTCTTGTCGGCACCCTTCTGCAGGTTGAACGGCTCCATGGTGTAGACCTTGTTCTTGCTGACAGGCGCAACCTTGTTCGATACCTGGTATCCATCAGCGTACGCGAATACCTTGTAATCGCCTATTGGAACGTTATCGAAATTGAAATATCCCTCGTCGTCGCTGAAGTCCTTGGCGCCGGTGAAGTTGGACGAAGCCTTGTCGTACAGCTTCAGTTCTGCTTCCTCGATCGGATTGTTCTTCACGTCGTAGACCCATCCCTCGATCCCACCGTACTCGGTCTGGAGGGTGACGTTGAGCCAGGTGTCCTGGCCCTCGTAGATGTCCACGTCGGATTCGTTCCCGCCGTAGGACTTGTTGTACCAGGCGGTCCCGTTCAGTACCTTGAACACGATGTCCCAGTTACCCTCTGGGATCGAGATCGGACCGTACTCTCCATTGTCGCCGGTCCGTATCTTGGTGATGTTGCCGATAACTATCCTGATGTTGCTGAGCCCCTGGTCCTGCGTATCGTTCACGCGACCGCTGAGGTAACCGGGCTCCTTCATCTTGTAGATCGTGATATTGACCACGGTGGCCTCTGAAGCCTCCCAGGCGGATACGTCGTCGACATCGTCGGGCCAGTAGCCATCCTTCTCGTAGACCAGGTCATAGGTCCCCTCGTTCACCGTCGTGATGTAGCCGCCGGAGGCGTTGGTCATCGCCTCGAACGTTTTTCCAGAAAGGTTCCCCTGCCCCTCGAAGGTGACAAGGCAGTCCTCCACGGTCTCGTTATGCTGGTTCATGACGGTGCCCTTGATGACAGCGGGCTTGGTCCCGAGGATCAGCCTTATTGTGTCGTCGATGGTCCCCTTGGAGACCTCGGCGTTCTGGATCTCGCTCCTGCGGTATCCTTCTGCTGTGGCCTCCAGCTTGTACTTGCCGGGAGCCATTCCGGTGAAGAAGAAGTAGCCGTCGTCGTCGGAGACCGTCGTGAAGGTCGTATCGAGGATCTGCACCAATGCGTTTGAGACAGGCTCCTCGTCGTCGTTCTGGACGCGGCCTGTGATACCGCCCTGGAACATGTGCAGGATCCGGAGCATGATCTCCTCCCTCGTGTTGTCCCCGTTGATCGCCTCGAACCCGAAGCCGAATGTCACGACATCGTACTCCTTGCTCTCGTAGACCACGGCCCCGACCTGGGCGTCCTCGTACATGAAGATCTCATCCGCTTCGTTCCTTGCATCGAGGTCGTCGGGATCTATCTGGTTGCTGGCGCCTCCTCCCGGTCCTCTATCGGAGATATCGATGGTCAGGCCGCTCCCGATCAGGTCGCCCGGCCTACCCTCGAGGAGGTATGACTTCGAATCGTAGCTCTTGTACTTCGTGTGGAGCCAGTTCTTGAGGAACGCCTGTCCCTCCTCGTCCTTATTCAGGCCCTCACAGATGTTCTGTCCGGATATGAACAGGTTCTTCGGATAGTCCTTGATACCCGCATCGAGGAACGTCTCCAGCGCATCCTGTTCGTCGGAGCTCAAGGTGCCGAGAGGCGCCACCCAGATGACGGTCTCGTACTTGATGAGCTCGTCGTCGGTGATATCGTCCTCGTCGGTGAACCAGGTGTTGAATGTGAACCCGTTCTCCTCCAGAGGTTCGGTATAATAGCGCCACTCACCGTCGCTCTCCTCGATCTCGTCGGCGACGACGAGGATCTGCGCTGCGGCGCGCGTGAGGGTCCAGTCCCTGTCGAACTTGGACACGTTGTAGCTGGAATTGGCTATGAGGAAGACCTTGGCCTCGTCCTTGGGTCCGGCGTTCTTGATCTTGACGTTGAGATAGATATCGATCTCATCGTCCGGATCGAGCTCGACCGAGCTGATCTCCTCGCCGTCGTCGTCCTCCACCGTCACTTCCCAGGCGTACCTGTTCACGCTGCTGTTCGACAGCATGAAGGTGTCGGTGACGGTCCCATCGTTGCGTACGAGGAATCTGTACGATATCTCGGATGTGATGGTCATCTCCCTCTCGTCGTCGTCGAACTCAACGTAGGGCTGGGCGTTCTCGACAGTGAATAGTTCAGGCTCATCGTCAACGGACTGACTCCCAAAGTCAGGGTCTAATTCCACCCTAATATAATGCCCTCCCAGTGGTCCGTCCACGGTCCAGTTCACCTCGAACTGTGTCTCTTCCTGAGGTGCAAGGTCACCTAGCTCTATTCCAGTTGCGATGACCTCGTTATCCTCACCATCGATGACCTCAGCTGCAACGCCTCTGGCTGTATACAGAACCTCTGGATTAGCACCTTCCGGTTCCGTGTTCTTCACAGTGACGTTGATAGTAATGCTATCACCAATGAATCCCCAGTCTTTCTCTTCCCCCCCAACACTAAAGGAGATATCGATAACACTAACCTCAGGATCCCCCGCATCACCGCTAACAGCTGATGCAACGGCAAGGAAAAGACCGACAACGAACAATATCGCGACAACGGCTCTGAAAGGCCTCATGACCACACTTCCAGTACGTACTGGAGGGTATATTGAAAAAAGACTCTATAAAACATTTGTGGAAAGGGTGATAATGTATAGAAGGGGTTTCGTTCTTCGCCTTTTTCCCATTACGCCTGTAAAACGCCGATAACAGCGTCCGGCGAAAAGATCGTTACAATTGTCGGATGAAAGTGCTCTCGGTCAACGATAATCAGTATAGTCGTAGAAGATGTCCCTGAGATCCTCGAGGATCGACATGAACGTGTCCGTATCGACGTCCTCCGGATCGTTCCACAACGCCCCCTCGGCGACCGAGATCGACCAGACAATGTCCTTACGCATTCTGCGGGAGATGACCTCCTCCCTCATCAACGGCGCGATGTACGATAGCGCACCCATCCGTCGGGTACCTGGAGACACCCCGAGCGTCCTGCAGAGGTTAGAAAGGATATCGACCTGAACAAATGATCCAGCCTGCAATCCGGTGGCTGGCTCGCGCCTCATCTTTCCTCCGACCAGCTCCACCCTGTCCTTCAGATCCCTCTCCAGGCGGACCTTGGCGATGAACCCCCTATCGGTATCGTCCTCGTATCCGTGGACCTTCATCCACCGCTTCGATCCGACCACACCCAGCATCGGGACCTCCATGTCCCGGCACATCTCCCTGACCTCGACGAGGTTCTGGAACTCCTCGGTCATGAGGTAGTTGATCGCAGGATAATACGACACGAACCACTCTCCGGCGTGCTTCACGGCAAAGGAGATCTCCGACGGATAGATGTCGGGGTCGAAGTTCATGAACGGATCATATAGCCTGTTCTTGGTGCATCGCTCCTTGATCTCGGGAAGTCTTAGCGAATCCTCTGTGAACGGAAGCGGCTCGTGCAGCTCGAGCAGGACCTTGCCATCGGCGGAGGGCAGCTTGAGCATCCTCTTGAGGGTATCCAGCATATCCCCTCTCAGGGGAAAAAGGACAGTGATCGACATCGGAACGACCAGCGGCATCGGACGATATAACGTTATTGGTATCCTCGGCCAGAACGACCAACGCATGGGCCGGAACCGCTTCCGAAAGCAAATCGATATAAACGACCCCTCCTTTTCTATGGATGATGCACGAGGACCTCCTAGAGCGGATCAAGGACAGGACCGCGACCATCGCCATCATCGGTTTGGGCTATGTCGGACTTCCGACGGCCGAGGCGTTAGCAGAGGTCGGCTTCCCCGTTGTCGGCGCCGACCTGAACGAGGCGAGGGTCAGGGAGCTGAACGAGTTCGCCGAGGCGAACCCCGAGCTGAAGGACCGCGTCGATGCGACCATCGATCCTGTCGAGGCTGCCCGCAAGGGCGATGTCATCCTGATCATCGTCCCGACGCCGATAACCAAGGACAAGAACCCGGACATGAGGTTCGTCAAGATGGCCGGCGACGACGTCGCCAAGGTCCTCAGACCAGGACAGCTCGTGATACTCGAATCTACTGTATATCCCGGCGCGACCGAGACCGTCCTCCTCCCCGCCCTGGAGGCTTCCGGCCTGAAGGCGGGCAAGGATTTCGGCATCGGTTATTGCCCTGAGCGCTTCAACCCAGGCGACACCGACCACACTGTGACCACCACGCCCAGGATCGTGTCGGCCATCGACCTGGAATGGCGGGAGATCGTCATCGACCTCTACAGCTCCATCATCGAGGCCCAGATCTTTCCCGTTTCACAGCTTAGGACCGCCGAGGCGGCCAAGGTCATCGAGAACATCCAGCGCGACCTGAACATCGCGCTGATCAACGAGTTCGCCCTGATCTTCGAGCGGATGGGGATCGACGTGGTGGAGGTCATCGAGGCCGCCTCCACGAAGTGGAACTTCCTCAAGTTCCGACCGGGCTCCGGCGTGGGCGGCCACTGCCTCCCGGTCGATCCGTACTACCTCCTCAAGGCTGCGGAGTCTACGGGCCATTATTCGAGACTTATCACCGCAGGGCGCGAGGTCAACGACCGGATGCCCAGGCGGCTCTTCAGAAAGCTTTCAGCATCGCTGAACCACTTCAGCAGGTCTGTGAAGGACTCGCGTATATTGGTCATGGGTATGGCCTACAAGGGCAACGTCGACGACGCCCGCGAGTCGCCGTCCAAGACCTTCCTAAGGTACATCATCAGCGGGGATGCAGACATCCATGTCCTGGACCCGCACATCGACCCCGAGGTGATGAAGGACTGGGGCACACCGGTACCCTCCATGACCGACCTTCCGGCCGATCTCGATGCCGTTGTGGTCATGACCGATCACGATATCTTCAAGGAGATCGACCTCGAGCTCCTCCGGAGCAGGATGAGGACGCCGATCTTCATCGACGGGCACAGGATGTTCGACCCGACGAAGCTCATCGAGATGGGCTTCCATTACGAAGGCGTGGGATGGCCCGGCCTGAGCTACCTCACGAGGCTGCCGGAGGAGGAAGAGATCACCAACGCCGAGAGCGAGAGGCCCGAGACCGACGAGGGATACATTCCCGTGAAGATGCCCGCCGACGTATTGAACACCGGCACACGAAAGAGCGAGGATGATCCGGAATGACGCGATCCCTCATCACCGGCGGAGCCGGTTTCATCGGAGGCCATCTGGCCGAGATCCTGAGGCAGGAGGGACACGAGGTCGTCGCCTTCGACAACCTCCTTGCCGGAGACAACAACCTGCCACTTCTGCAGAGCATCGGAGCGGAGTTCGTCAAGGGAGATATTCGCGACGTCGTGGCGCTGCGCGAGGCAATGAAGGGCGTCGATGAGGTCTATCATCTTGCAGCTATGAACAGGGCGATGCGTAGCATTGAGGACCCCATCCAGGCCCATGAGATCAACAGCACCGGCACGCTCAATGTGCTGGAGGTCTGCCGGGAGATGGACGTGGACAGGGTGGTCTACACATCCTCGAGCTCCGTCTACGGATCATCGCCCAATTTTCCACGCAAGGAGGACGACGTCCCGGCCCCAAAGCATCCCTATGCCGTGGGAAAGCTCACCGGCGAGCACTACTCCACCGTCTATCACATGCTTTACGGTCTCGACGTGACCACCATCCGGTACTTCAGCGTTTACGGGCCCCGCCAGAGGCCGGATATCAAGTACGCAGCGGTGGTCCCTAAATTCGTCCATGCCATCCTCACCGACCAGCCGCTCACCGTCTACGGCTCCGGCGCCCAGAAGAGGAACTTCACCTTCGTCAAGGACGCCGCAAGGGGGACCCGCGCTGCGATGAGCTCGAAGAGCGCCGTCGGTGCGATAATGAACATCGGCGGGTCGAAGGGGATCTCCATCAACGAGCTGATCACGATCCTTTCGGAGATCACCGAGCGCAAGCCCACGGTCGTGCACGAGGACCCGCAGCCCGGCGACATCATGGAGAACCCTCCTGACATTTCCCGGGCGATGAAGCTGATCGGATACGATCCTGAGATACCCATCGAGGAGGGTCTCATCCGAACGGTCAATTACTGGCACACCATGATCTGAACCCCAAGTCATAGGCATCTCGGCAGAAACCTTTATTACAACACCACTGGATTGGAGGTCCCGATGAGAAAGCGCCTGATCTTCATCACACTCCTTTTTGTCATCGTGATCCTGTCGTTCCTCTGGATCCCGAACCCGAGTGTGATATGGGAGGACCTGAGGAGCGTTTCACTCCCATATCTGGGACTGGTAATAGCGCTCTATCTCGTCAACCTGGTCATGAAGGCATGGCGCTGGAACATCATTCTGAACACCACCGCCAGGATCTCGCTCAAGCGAAGCTTCCCGTACTACGTCATCTCGCTCTGCTTCAACAACATCTCTCCCGGCAAGCTCGGCGGCGAGCCGATCCGTGCGATCTTCCTGAGGTCCGAGGACGGCGTCCCATTGGGCAAGGGCCTAGCAACGATCGTGGCTGAGAAGGTCATAGACCTGTCGGTGATAACCGCACTGGCCGTGGTCGGCACAGCGACGATATTCACATCTCTTGATGCAGGCAGCCAGCTGATGATCGGATCGTTCCTCGCCGGATTCTCGGTCTTCATGATGCTCATCATGTACATGATCATCAAGCGGGACTGGGAGTCGATCGTGATCCGCATCCTGAAGCGGTTCGCGAAGTTCAAGAGCCTGCGAAAGTACGAACACAGGCTCGAAAGGTTCGTCAATAAACTTTCGGTCGGCCTGAGGGAGATCGCCGAGAACCCGCGCGTGACCATGATCGTGTGCATACTCACCCTCTTCATCTGGCTCAACGAGTTCCTTCGGCTGTATATCATCCTTCGATACGTTATGCCCGAACCCGTGGACGCTGCGATCGGCGCTGTCCTGGTCGCCGTGAGCATCGGCACCCTGGTATCCCTGGTTATCCCTGCGGGCGCCGGAAACCTCATCGGCATGTCGGCCGTCCTCGGCGCCGTGGGTCTCGAGCTCGAGACGGTGACCGCCGCATCACTGATCGCTGTAGCGACCTCGATCTGGCTGTCGGTGATACTCGGCCTCGTCACCCTCGCGATCTTCGGCAAGAAGTATCTTGCAAAGACATCCAGCGACTCCAGCACTGGTACAGACAAGGACACTGAAGGTGAAGGAGCGGACCTCGATGATCCCGAGCAGCATACAGCGGGTCCTGAGAACGGTCCTACCCCATCCCGGGGAAAAG
>JANQNJ010000005.1 GCA_028279645.1 Thermoplasmatota archaeon | reverse complement strand
CTGGACGGTTCCGGCAGCTACGACCCGTCGCCTCTCGGAAGCATTACGGATTGGGACTGGGACCTCGATAATGACGGACAGTACGATGATGCTGCCGGTGAGACGCCGATCGTAGCATGGGCGACCCTGGCGGCGCTCGGGCTGAACGACGACGGCGCCTTCACCATCGGACTGAGGGTGACCGACAACGACCTCGATACCAACGCGACCACGACGACGCTCACAATAGAGAACCTCCTTCCGGGAGCTGACGCGGCCGGACCCTACAACATAGACGAGGGCGACAGCCTGGCCCTTGACGGCAGTGGATCATCGGACACATCGCCGACAGGTTCCATTGTCTCCTACGAGTGGGATCTGGACGATGACGGACAGTACGACGATGCGACCGGCGCCACACCTACCATCAACTGGTCGGCGCTACAGACGCTGGGTCTGGGAGATGACGGCACTTACACCATCGGCCTCATGGTCACTGACGATGATGGCGAGAACAGCACCGATTCGACCACGGTCACGGTGACCAACCTCCTGGCCGTCGCCGACGCAGGTGGTCTGTACACGATCAACGAGGGTGACGGCCTGGTCCTGAACGGATCGGCAAGCTACGACACATCCCCGACCGGGTCCATAGCGAACTGGGCCTGGGACCTCGATAACGACACTCAGTTCGACGACGCGTCGGGAGGGACACCGACCGTGGCATGGAGCACACTCCAGTCGCTCGGCCTCAACGACGACGGCGCCTTCACCTTCTATCTGAGGGTGACCGACGACGACGGCGGCACCGACGATGATTCCGGCACTCTCACAATAACCAACGTAGCGCCCACGGCGGATTCCGGCGGCCCCTACACGATAAACGAGCTCGCCGATCTCGATCTCGACGGATCGGGCAGCTCCGATCCATCATCGGCAGATGTCCTATCATACGCCTGGGACGTCGACAACGACGGACAGTTCGACGACGCCAGCGGAGAGACCACCTCGGTAACCTGGGCCACTCTCGTCGGCATGGGCTTCAACGATAACGGCACCTTCACAATGGCCGTGAACGTCAGCGACGACGACGGCGGCTATGATACGGAGACCACGACGTTCACGATCCAGAACCTCGCACCGACCTCGGATGCGGGCGGCCCGTACACCATCGATGACGGCGACGATCTCGACCTCGACGGTTCCGGCAGCACCGACACGTCCCCCACCGGGTCCATAACGGCCTATGAGTGGGACCTCGACGAGGACGGGCAGTACGACGACGCTTCGGGAGCGACCCCGACCGTCAGCTGGGCCACACTGGAAGGCTTCGGAATGGAGGACGACAACACCTACAACATCACGCTGAGGACCACCGACGACGACGGAGCGACCTCGACGGACACGACCACGCTCACTATCAGCAACCTGCCGCCGGTGGCGGATGCGGGAGGTCCGTACAACATCGATGAGCTCGAGGGCCTCCAGCTGGATGCCTCCGGCAGCTACGATCCGTCCGCGGGCGGAACCATCGCATCCTACGAGTGGGACCTCGATAACGACGGTCAGTACGACGACTGGAGCTGGGAGCAGCCCCTCATCAGCTGGGCCACCCTCTCCGGTCTCGGCCTCAACGACGATGGCAACTACACCATCGGCCTCAGGGTCATCGATGATCTGGGAGCGTCCAATACCACCAGCACGACGCTCACCATCGACAACCTCGGACCGGATGCTGACGCGAACGGTTATTACGACGTTTGGACAGGGGCCAGCTTCGTCCTGGACGGTTCCGGCAGCAGCGATCCGTCTCCGACCGGATCCATTGCAAATTATGCATGGGACCTCGACGACGATGGTCAGTATGACGATGCATCGGGCATCGGCCCAACGGTCCTTTGGACGACCTTGGTATCGCTCGGGCTGGACACACCGGCGATCTATCCGATCACGCTTCAGGTGACCGATGACGACGGTGCGACCGACACGAACTCGACCGTCCTCTACGTTGAGAACATCCCGCCGGTGGCAGATGCAGGCGGACCTTACAACATAGACGAGCTCCAGGGCGTCACACTTGACGGCACAGGGAGCTACGATCCGTCGCACAACGGCTCGATATCATCCTACGCATGGGACATCGACAACGACTCCCAGTACGACGATGCGACCGGCTCCGGTCCGACCGTCGCCTGGGCGGCACTGTTCGCCCTTGGACTGGATGACGATGGTGCATATACCATCGGCCTGCAGGTGACCGACGACATAGGGAACACCCATGCATCCACAACGACCCTTACGATAGACAACGTTGCACCTGCGGCGGAGGCGAACGGGCCTTACACGGTAACTGAGGGGAACGACGTCGATCTCAACGGCACCGGCAGCGCCGATCCGTCGCCGACGGGCTCGGTGAGCGCCTATGCCTGGGACATCGACAACGATGGACAGTTCGACGATGCCACTGGGATGCTGCCCTCGGTCTCATGGTCGACCCTTGAGACTCTCGGACTCGACGACAACGGCAACTACACCATCGGTCTCCGGGTCACCGACGATGACGGCGCTACAGGCGACGATACCGCCACGATCACGGTGATCAACGACGGACCGGTCGCAGATGCTGGCGGACCCTACTCCATCGACGAGCTGGAGGCCCTGACACTGAACGGTTCCGGAAGCTACGACCCGTCGCCCACTGGCTCCATAGCATCCTACAGCTGGGACCTGGACGACGACGGACAGTATGACGACGCATCCGGCGCTACACCGACGATCAGCTGGGCAGCGCTCTCCGCGCTCGGGCTCAACGACGACGGCACCTATCCGATAGGGCTGAACGTCACCGACGATGACGGGGCCTATGCCACTGCAACCTCCAATGTGACCATAGGCAACGTCGCACCGGTAGCGGACGCCGGCGGCCCCTACTCCATCGACGAGCAGGACAGCCTCGATCTCGTCGGGACCGGCTCCAGCGATCCATCGCCCACCGGTTCGATAGCGGCCTATGCCTGGGACATCGACGACGACGGACAGTTCGACGATGCAACCGGAGCGCCGCCCACGGTCTCATGGAACGATCTGGTGAACCTGGGCATCAACGGCTCCAGCAGCACGACGATCACGCTGAGGGTGACCGACGACGACGGAGCGACCCACACCAACGAGACCACGCTCACCGTCCTCAACCTTCCACCGGTAGCCGACGCAGGCGGACCGTACAGCATCGATGAGCTTCAGGGCGTCACCCTGGACGGAACCGATTCGTACGATCCATCAGCCGGCGGCTCCATAACCACCTACGAGTGGGATGTGGACAACGACGGACAGTACGACGACGCCACGGGCTCCGGACCCACGGTCCCGTGGGCGACACTCGCCGCACTCGGCCTGGACGACGACGGCAACTACACCATCGGTCTGAGAGTGACCGATAATGAGGCGGCCACCGGTACAGGGACCTCATACATCGTGATCGGCAACCTGGGACCAGTGGCCGATGCCGGCGAATACTACGACATCTGGCCCAATGACGACCTAGAGCTGAACGGATCGGACAGCTACGACCAGTCGCCGACCGGGACCATCGCGCTCTACGAGTGGGACGTCGACAACGACGGACAGTACGATGATGCGACCGGCGAGACCGCAACGGTCACCTGGGCGACGCTCGTCGGCCTGGGGATCGACCAGATAGGCATCTATACCATGGGATTGAGGATCACCGACGATGATGGCGCCACCGATACCGATACGACCACCCTCTACGTCGAGAACCTCGCGCCGATCGCCGATGCGGGCGGTGCCTACACGATCAACGAACTGAACAGCGTCTGGCTGAACGGCACTGGAAGCTACGATCAGTCCCCGGCCGGATCGATCTCGGCATACGACTGGGACCTTGACGATGACGGACAGTACGATGACGCGTCGGGCTCCCAGCCCCTTGTCGCATGGTTGACCCTGGTCGGGGTCGGCCTGAACGACGACGGCATCTATGATATCCATCTAAGGGTCACCGACAACGACGGCCGGAACGACACCAACTCCACGACGCTGACTATCAACAACCTCGCACCCACGGCTGAGACCGGCGGGCCATACAACATCTCAGAGGGCGACAACCTCGACCTGGACGGAAGCACGTCCAACGACCCGTCGCCCACGGGATCCATCACGCTGTACGCCTGGGACATCGACGATGACGGGCAGTACGATGACGTGACAGGCTCCACGCCTATCATAAGCTGGGCCACCCTGAGCGGCCTCGGCCTGGACCAGGAGGGGACGTACAACATCGGACTCCGCGTTACAGACGACGACGGAGCGACGGACACCGACAGCTCCATCGTCGTGATAGACGGATCGGGCCCGGTCATCACCAACGTCTCCGACTCCCCCGATCCGCAGCTGACAGGCGGATATGTGAACGTCACCTGCGACGTCGTCGACAGCAGCGGCCTCGACGTGGTCAGGATCGACATCACCGGACCTCAGGGCTTCGCGGATGTGAACACGACCATGGACGGTACGTACCACAGGAACGCGACCTACACCCTGGTCGGTACCTACTACTACTTCATCTGGGCCGACGACATCTTCGACAATTGGGCCGTGTCCTCCGAATACTGGTTCTACATCTACACCACCGGCATCATCTACGTGGACGACGACTTCAACGAGTCCACCCCCGGATGGGGCGTCGATCACTTCTCGGACATCCAGGACGCGGTCAACCACTCCGAGCCCAATGGCAGCATCGTCATCGGGAACGGGACCTACGAGGAGAACGTGATCATCGACATCCCGGTGAACATCACCACCGACGACGGAGCCGTGATCGACGGACAGGGCGGGGTGGGGATATCCATCACCACCAACGACACCGTAGTCAGCGACCTCACAGTTATCAACAGCTCCATCGCGGTGGAGGTGAACAATCCTCTGTACGATCTCAACAACGTGACGCTCGACAACCTGACAATCGAGGACAACGTCCACGGCATAGTCCTGGACGATGTCACCGAAAGCGATCTCACCAACAACAACATCAACAACAACTCCGGATACGGGATCTGGCTCGACAACGTCACCGATACCAACGTGGAGGGCAACGACCTGCAGGATAATGCTGAGGGGATCCACTCCACGACGTCGGACAACAACACGATCCACAACAACACGATCAGTAACAATCTGGACTACGGGATCTATCTGGAGGACAGCGACTACAACATGATCGAGAACAACACCCTGGACGACAACGATATCGGCATCTACCTCACCAACTCCGATCACAATGGGATGCTCAACAACAGCATCACCGACAGCGACATGTACGGGATATTCAACACCAACGACTCCGATGACAACTACGCCAACTACAACCAGATAACCAACAACACCAACGGGGTCTTCAACAACGTCGGCTCCGGGTTCGACGCTGAGGAGAACTACTGGAACGCCGGCGACGGACCTTCTGGATCCGGTCCGGGTTCGGGCGACAGCGTCTCTGACCTCGTGGACTACCAGCCGTGGTACGCCACGAACACGACGACGCCTCTCACCCGGTACGTACTGATCTACGACGGTGCGACCCTCATAGCCTACTCCGACACGATACAGGGCGGCGTGTACGCGGCCCAGACCGACTACCGGGTATACGCCACAGCCAGGACATACAACGAGCATGTGGTGGTGGACAGGCGGATAACGCTCCAGGGCGAGAACAACACCGGCACCTACATCAACGGCGGCAGCACCGGATACGTGGTCACCCTCGCGGCCGGTTCCGGTGGAACGACGCTCACCACATTCAACATCAGGAAGAGCGGCGTCTCCGGCACGTATGCAGGCGTGAGGATCCTGTCCGACGGCAACACGATAACCGACAACGTCATCACCAGGAACCACCTCGGCGTCCTGGTCGACGGATCGAGCAACAACAACATACACAACAACACGTTCACCAACGACGATCATGCGGTCTTCCTCTCGAGCTCCTCGAACAACACCGTGGCCTTCAATGCGATATCCGACGTCGATGTGGGAATATACTTCACCGACGCGGTGGACGAGACGATCATCAACGCCTCCATCACCGACGCCGATATCAACGACCTCTACCTGACCAGCGATACGGAGGCAACGATCATCAACTCGACATTCGGATATTACGACGTGTTCTGCTCCGACACCTCGACCCTCACCGTTCGCAACAGCCTGAGGATCAGGACCAGGACCAACAGCTCGAACCTCGCGAACTGCGACGTCCGCGTCGTGGACAACGGGAACGTGATATACGCGACCTCCGGATACGGCGGTTCGGATGCAAGGACCGACTCCCAGGGTTCGACGGCCTGGTTCCAGGTCACCGACAGGATATACGACCTTACCAGCACCCCGACAGAGAACACAACGACCATCGCGGTCATGCTCGCCGGTGACACCAACTTCGGCAGCAATCCGAGGAACGCCGACATGTCGACGGCCCATGCCGAGGTATTCGTGAAGTTCACGGCGCCCGGAAGCCTCGCCGACCTGGTTATCACGAATCAGAGCATCTATGCGCTCAATCCCGATCTCGAGTGGGTCTTCGGACCGTATTACGGCTACAACAACACGCTTCAGATCCGTGTGAGGAACATCGGCGGGACCAACGCCGAGAACTTCTACATCAACCTCACCGACAACGGCGCCATCGCGGCAAGCACCGTGGCGACCGTGAACGCCAACAGCACCGGTTACTTCAATCTGACCTGGCTACCCGTGACGGGCGGACGCAACAGGATCATCGAGATCGATCTCGATCCGACGGATGCGGTGAGCGAGATCAATGAGGACAACAACTACGTCTCCATGGCCAGCACATTCTTCGAGGACCTCCCCGACATGTACTTCGACTCCGACGATATCCTGATAACCAACGACGTCGACGTCGGTGATGGTCTGATAGGCGTGATAGACGGTTACAGCCTCTCCGTCAGCCTTACAATAAAGCACAATGGTTCCGGGAACCTTGACTACACCGGGATCCTGCTCTTCATCGATCTCGACGGGAACGGACAGTTCGATCCCGTGAACGACGTATACATCAACGTCGATCCGACCTACGACGTCGACGACCGCTGGTCGTTGACAGGCTCCATCGTCTGGGCGCACAACGAGAGCACGACGACGTTCACCCTGAACACCACCGGGCTCAGGGATGCGATCGTGGCAAAGGCCGGCACCGAGGATATCACCGAATACCGGCTCGCGGTGCTGGTCGATCCGACCAACACGATCCCCGAGCAGGACGAGTACAACTACGCACTCATCGGCCAGATGCTTGTCGTGCCATCACTCCCGGAACTTGCGATCTCCAACTCCGATATCCACACCTCGGTGGGCTCGGACTTCAATCCCGGGGTGAACATGCACGCCCTCGTACACACACCGATCAGGGTGTACGTAAAGGTAAGGAACCTCGGAGGAAGCCAGGCCAACAACGTCGTCGTTCGACTGTACGACAACGGCGAGTTCGTCGGTTGGAAGTTCGTCGACGTCCCGGCCGTGAGCCAGTCGACCTCCTATGCCGATGCCTACGAGATCGCGACCTTCGATGTGACACTGGTCGCCAAGGGCGAGCACACCCTCAGGGTGGAGATCAGCTACCTTGGCGGGGATGAGGCGCTCAACAGCCAGTCCAACAACAACGCCACAGCAGTGGTGACGGCCATAGGACGGGCCCGCGCCAAGGCGACGTCGTTCCACCTCACGGTGATGGCAACGGTGTCTGTGATGCTTCTAGTGGCGGTAATGCGCCAGTACGCCGAGTACAGGAAGAGGTGCAGGGAATTCGAGCACTGAAACCTTTTAATATCGAATAGCTCAATAGCCGCAGATAGTGACACCGGAAGGTCGAGAGGAGAGGGTCCATCATGCATGAGGAACATAAACAGCCTGAATCCACCAGCGGAGGGTTCTCGCAGTTCCTGATGATCCTCGTGTTCCTGGTCACGATCATGGTACTGATCGATCCCGAGAGCCGAAAGGCCGCGGGGGAGGCGGTGGGCACGGTCCTCGGACCGATCATCTCCTTCGACGGAAGGTTCCCGCTCCTGACGCTGTTCTGCGCCAGCCTGATCATGGTCTCCCTGAGGTCGGTACTCATGCACTTCTTCACCGACTACGTGCAGACTGCCAAGACCCAGAAGATCATGAAGGAGTTCAACAAGGAGCTCAGACAGGCACGGATGGCCGGGAACCAGCTCAAGGTGAAGAAGCTCCTCGAGCTGCAGCCCCAGATCATGAAGTACCAGTCGAAGATCATGATGACCCAGATGAAGACCATGATACTGACCATGCTGGTGGCCATGTCGGTGTTCACATGGCTCTTCACGTTCATGGAGGGCCTAGACTACAGGTTCGCCTCGCTTCCATGGGAGGCGAAATGGCACCTGCTGGACAGGGCCTACCTCTTCCCCAACTGGATCCTCCTTTACTCGATGATGTCGATCCCGCTAAGCCAGGCATTCTCCAGGTTGCTCAAGCTCTACGAGTTCAGGAAGGAGGCCGGAACACGATAATCACCGTGGGCGGAATGCCCGGAACCGGGACCACCACGGTCTGCCGCATCCTCTCGGAACGTTACGGTCTGGAACATATCTATGCCGGAAAGATATTCAGGACCATTGCAGAGGAGAGGGGGTTGACCCTGGAGGAGCTCAACCTCATCGCCGAGGAGGACCCTTCCATCGACAGCTTGCTCGATGAGCGCCAGCTAGATATGGCCCTGCAGCGCAGGGACGACGGCGTGATCCTCGAGGGGAGGGTCTCCGGCTACATGCTCAACGGTCCGCTGGAATCGGGAGGCCTGACCGAGGAGGAGGTGTTCAGGGTATGGCTTGTCGCCGACCTTGATGAGAGGGGTAGGCGCCTCTCGGGCAGAGAGGGGAAGGCGTTGATCGAGGTGATCCCCGATATCGAGGAGAGGGAGAGGTCCGAACGGGCCCGGTATGTCACGATCTACGGCTTCGACCCAATGGACAGCGACCTCTTCGATATCCTATATGACATCGTCATCGATACCACCACCGTTCCGGCAAAGAAGGTCGCGGGGATGATCGCGGAGATGGTGGATGCAGGAAAGGAGGGCGGGAAATGACGTTCACAAAGGAGCAGGTCGAGGAGAGGCTGCAAAAGGCGGTGATCAACCTCGACAAGCCCATGGGGCCTTCGAGCCACCAGGTCACATCATGGGTGAAGAGGTTGATCGGCCTGGAGAAGGCGGGACACGGCGGCACCCTGGACCCAAGGGTGACCGGCGTGCTCGTGATCATGCTCGGCGACTCTGCAAAGGGTTCGATGGCGCTTAAACAGGCGGAGAAGGAGTACGTCGGGGTTGTGCGCTTCCACGCGGATGTCAAACGATCCGCCGTCGAGGAGGAGATGTCCCGCTTCATAGGTCCGATATACCAGAAGCCGCCGATTAGATCGGCGGTCAAGAGGGTCCGGAGGGTGAGGACGATCCACGAGCTGGAGCTGCTCGACATGGACGGCAGGGACGTCCTGATACGTACCAGGTGCGAATCCGGGACCTACATCAGGACCCTGGCCAAGGACATCGGCCGGGCGATGGGTATAGGGGCCCATCTTCAGGAGCTGCGGAGGACCATTAGCGGACCGTTCAACGTCGATGATTCTGTCACCTTGCAGGACCTTTCCGATGCCCTGTGGAGGTGGAGGGAGAAGGGGGATCCAGAGGCATTGATGCAGATCCTCCAGCCCTGGGAGAGGCTGTTCGACCACCTTTCGACCATCACGATCAAGGATACGGCGGTGGACGCGCTGTGTCATGGAGCTCCCCTGGCTGCGCCGGGGATCCTTAAGATAGAGGGAGCTATAGAGAAGGACCGGCTGGCCTCGGTGCATACACAGAGAGGCGAGCTTGTGGGACTGGTCCGCGCCAGCGTGTCGAGCGAGGAGATGCTCGAGGCGACCGAGGGGATAGTTGCCACCCCCCGTGCGATGTACATGAGGCCGGACACCTATCCAAAGGGATGGAAGTAGGTGGGACGATGTTCGGCGTCATCATTGGGACCGGCCTGAGGGAGGATATCCTCGTCGGCCTCAGCCTTGCCAGGATCGATACCGATCTGGGAGAGGCATACCTCTATGTCGGTCAGCTAGGAGGCGCAGAGATCGCGCTCCTACCCAGGCACGGACTCCACAGGAACGTCCCCGCACACATGATAGACCACCGACTGAACATGGCCGCGTTGATGGACCTCGAGGTTTCCGGGATCCTGGGGATATCCTCTTGCGGAAGCCTGAAGAGGCATATCGCACCCCCTTCGCTCATGCTCCCTGACGATTACATCAACTTCGATCCGGTGACCATGTTCGACGACAGGATCGAGAACGTACTACCGGGGTTCGACGAGGAACTTCGAACTGTTATCAGCAAGGCGTTCAGGGCAACGGGTATTTCTCTTCATGGAAGGGGGACCTACGTCCAAACGCGGGGTTCCAGGCTCGAGACAAAGGCCGAGGTCAATATGCTGGCACAGTACGCCGACATCGTCGGTATGACAATGGCCAGCGAGGCGACCCTGTCAAAAGAGGCCGGGATCCCCTTCGCATCGGTCTGCACCATCGACAACTTCGCCCACGGAATAGGCGGATACATCAAGGTGGAGAGGATACGTGCGGCCGCCCAGCAGAACGTCGAGGCGGTCTGGAAGGGGCTGGAACGGGTAGTGCAGATGGTCTGAGGTTCAGTGGAACTCCTCTCCGCAGTGCGGGCAGAACTTGACAGCCTTCTTGAACGGTATGTTCCTTCCGCAGAAGGGACAGAACTTGGCTACCTCTTCGTCGACCTGTTGGCTCTCGACCTCGGGTTCCGATCCTTTTTGAGGACGATGTGGTTCGGGGAGAGCACCGGATGGTTCAACGGCCGGAGTTCCAGCCGACATGAACCCGTCATCCTCCCCTGAGGTGTACACGGATT
>JANQNJ010000125.1 GCA_028279645.1 Thermoplasmatota archaeon | reverse complement strand
ACTCGGTCCACACCCTCGTGGCGGTGGACCTGACCTTGGCAATGGTCTCGACGAGCTCGGTGGGGACGGATGCGGCCCTGGTGTACTCCCACTTCATCTCGCGGATGTTCGCGATCTGCTCCGGGGTGAGGTCCTCCTGCATCGATTCGTCACCCAGGATCTTCAAAAGGAGAGCCATCCGTTCGGAGGTGAGCCTCTCGTGGATGACTATGGACAACGTAGCTAGCTGGAGAGACCTGTCGATGGTGCCCTCCGGGGGCATGTAGGTCTGCTGGTCCCACCAAAGGACCCTCTCTATCCCGCGCAGATAGTTGATCTGGCGGACCTCATTGATGAACTCGACATATGGTTTTGGCAACTGGTTATCCCCCAGGATAGCTGTTGTAACCCTTTAAGACGGAAGATAGTATAACAGTGTTTCGCTTTAGCAACCAAGTTATAACCGTTTACAATTGTTATAACCACTGAAGTGGTTCCAACGCTTAATGGGGCTGGCATTTGGTTCAGGCAGCATCAGCGAATCTGCGGTACCTGACCAGGATGACCATCAGGGAGACCGCCAGGGCGATGGTCGTCACCGCAAGCACCGCCGGTCCGAGGCCGACCTCGTCGGAGTGTTCGGTGATCTCGATATGGAGTTGCTGGCCTTGAGATGATACCTTATGATCCTTGTTATGGAGCTTGACTGCCTTCTCTAGGTCATCGACGGCATCGTCGATGAGGTCCGCGTCGTCGAGGACGACGTAAAGCATGGTCGTGTCCCAGATTCCGTCCTTGTTGGAATCCCACACCTTCGGGGGTGGATTCGCGTCGCCATATCCCTTGATAGCGATCTGATGGATGAAATCGTCGATACGTCCTTGGTCCTGCGGAATCCCGTACCAAAGCGTGGTGTTCCAGGTGCGATTCGTGGACTTGATATCGATAGAGAGACTGTCGACAGATACAACGCTCAGATAAACATCGTTCGAAAACAGCGTATCACCAGCTCTCGGATCGTTGTCGATCCTGCCGATGAACGATAATATGGTTCCGTTCGTGACGTTGCTGTTCGTGGTATATAGGTCCTTGTTGAGGGCGTTCTGCGTCCTTATCTTCACCTCGAGGACGCCGATCTCGTCGGCAGTGGATACGGAATAGAGCGGAAGCTTGAAGGTGAAGAGCATCAACAAAGTCAGAAGGACGATATACTTCCCTGTTCGCTTCATCCAATTACCTCCATATCGGAGGTGCCCTGACACGATATTTGTAGTTTTCTGTGGTCGTGTAACGTTCGGAGTTGTTCAATCCTTGGGAAGGTTTCCCTTTCCGGTGAACTCGTCGACCGTGACCTCCACAACGCCCACACCTTTGAGCTTCTCAGGGACCTCGAGCCTTTTTCTGTGAACGGAAGGGTCGGACTCCTGATGATCGATCAGGTATCCGAGAGCGACCGCCTTCTCTTCGAGGTCCTCTATGATCCTGGCCTCTCCGGAGAAGTGGACGCTCCTGTAGGCGTGATCGCACGCCCCATCTATGTATCCGGCATCCTCGATGATCTGACCCCAAATTGCGGGATTGGCCTTGATGATATCGATCTTCTTCCCTTCAGTGGCGCAGTGGAAGAAAAAGCGCTTCCCATCCTCGTCATATCCATAGTTGACAGTGAACTGATACGGTTCGTTGTTCACCGCCATTGCGAGCGTGAGCAATCGCTGTCCTCTGATAATTTCGAGCATCTCCTCATCAGTGAGAGCCTTCTCAGCCCTTCTGAGATGATACTTGCCTGCCGGTGCTCCGGTCATGGGGCGCTTAACGGCATAAATGAATAAAAATCCTGTCATCCTGTGCGATCGGGACCGGGATACTTGACGTTCCGGGAGAACGCCCATATGCAGATGCCCGTGGTCACAAGTGCAAGCGGATAGAAACCACCCAGGATCACGACGTAGAACAACGGATAGAAATGCGGTTCGTATACGACCGAATAGATGTAGAGCGTGAGCATCTGGAGTACGCCCCACATCACGACGAGCATACCATAGCGTCCGAAAAGGTCCCGGTCGACGCGGTTCTCTTCATACCTTTTCGGGAACGTCTTCTCGAGATACTCACGGGTCTCGGCGAAGGATTCGGGATCCGCATTTCGAGCCCTCAGCCGGAACAGTTTCCCATCGTCCCGTTCGATGGCCAGACCGACCATGATAGCAGGATGATCGCTCTTTCTGTACTCCTTTGAGGTAACCATCTGCACCATATGCCCGAGGGCGAAGCCCCCCACGAGCAGGACCTGTGAATCGACGAGCGGCCGGTAGTACGGATAGATGCGCCGGATCCGGTCATCCGGGATATCAATGTGCTTCTTCGGCGTTGTCGGGACCCTGATGAAGCCCTTGTGCACTTCGATCGGGAGGTTAGCCTGAACGGAGACGAACCTGCTGTGATAGAGCATGATGAAGAAGGTTATCAGGACGTTCGCGTCGATTGCGATGTAAGCGTAGAACCAGTGGCCCGGATAGAAATAGGCGGTCCTGATGAGGAGGGCTACGAGGACCGCGAGGACGAATGCGTACAGCACCAGCTGTCCAACGATCAGTGATGCGGGGTCCCTGTCGGGGTGCTCCTCACGATACAGGGGTCTCATTGCCGGTGAGGGGATGGATGTGAGGGTTAATAAGGGCTGTCGCGTCAAGGCATATCTTTCTCTGGATTTTCCCCGTCTGGTCCGGCATGCTCTTCTGCGCCAGTTATCTCCTTTTCCTCAACTGAAGCCTCTGAAGGCGGTGCTTCGTCGCTGTCGGTCTTATCGCCTACGTCGCTGGTTTCGAGAAGGACGGTCCTGCAGCGCTGGCACTTCACGGCTGTGGCGCCCTTGACGCTGTACGAATCCATAAGATGACATTCCGGACAGAGCATAAGGCGAAGGTCGTCCTTGGAAGCTGAGAGATCGATCCTGAGCTCGGGCTTGAGGCGGAAGACAGTTAGACAGTGATCGCACGAGATACGGACCTCATCCTCGCTGGTGAAGGAATGGAGTCCGTTGCGGTAGCTGCAGACGGGACAGCCGTACGGGGTCCCTCCACCCTCCAGGCACATCATGATGTGCACCAGGTCGGATGTGAATGGATCGGTACATCGCGGGCAGGCGAAGTACGGCGGGAGCCGGTCGGCCGGGATCAGGAAGTTCGACTGGCATCCGGGGCACTTGGCCTTGTGAACGGTCCGGTCCTGTTGTACCGAGCCCTGGTCCTGTCCCTCATTTCCCTGCCTGGCCGCCTTCGACGGGCTGTCATGGTCCCTTGATACATAGCCGTGGGTGGTCCTCTTCCAGTACCGCTCAAGATTGTAGCCGGGACCCCTCCTGTCGAATCGTCCATACCAGACAGGTGCTGATTCGCAGCGAGGGCAGGCCTTTCCGTGGAACTTCCAATCCGACATGAACGGTGATCCGCACCCGGTGCAGGACTGAAGATAGGTCCCATTCTCCTTGCCGGGGGAGATGGGAGAGAGCAATCGGTACCCCTGATAGGAGTAGAGGACACATCCTATGAGATAGATCGGGAATCCTATGATCGTCCCTGTGACGAAATCCTGCGAGGCCGTGCTGATGATGAACACCAGGTACATCAGCCCGTAGGATCCGAAGAGATAGTATGCCCTGCCGAACCACGGGTTACCGGAGAATCGGTAGATCTTGATCGATTGCACCATGTTGAGGATCGTGGTGATGGCGAGGGCGATGGCGATGATCATCAACAGGAACGCCAGGCAGTAATCGTAGGTCACCGATCCGTTCGTTCGATAATCGATGAAATGTACCGAGGAGATGAACGCCGCCACCCCGAAGAAGATCGCACCGATGATATCGAACACACCGAGAGCGCTGCTCTCTCCCCTCATATGATCACCCCGATGACGTACACGACCAGGGAGATGGGTAGCAGAAGGAGAACGACCTTGGCGTGACCGTCACTGAGAAGGCTATCGGGCTCGATGCGTTTGAGCAATATCAGCGCCATCAGGCCGCCGAAGACCGAGAAGATGATGCTAGCGATGATGACCGACCAGAGGACCGGATCGAGGACGGATATCTGCCGGCCGCCGGATCCTTTCATGAAGATCAAGATGACGGCCACGATCAGGAAGAGGGCAAGACAGAGGATCAACATCGATATGATGGAAGCGTTGTCGTATATGAAAGCGGCCCTTCCGAGCTTCTTCTGATGGGAGTCGTCGCTCTTCTCGAGGTCTGAATCGAGGTCGAAGTCCGGGTTCGAGTTGCTCGATCGGTAATAGTACCAGTGGTGGCCGCCGAAGTAGGCATCACTGGTCCCCCTCATCTCCAGCATCCGGTCCTCGGGGACCCGGAAGAGAACCTCGATCCTCCCAACGGGGTTCTTCCACCCTCCGCTGGTGCCGAGAGGGAAGAATATCTTGCCGTTGTCGAGTGGAAGCTCGACCTGAATGACCTCGCCGGCGAAGTCGGCATGGCCGAAGGTGGCGTCGATGAGATCGTTCATGATATCGCGCAGCTCCCAGCTATCCGCCGTAGCATTGGGACCAGGCAGCTCCAGCTCGTCCTTGATCTCCCGATACAGTTCCCATTTGTAATCCTCTATCTCGCGGCCATTCCGCGTAGGGTCGGAGCGGAGGTCATCCTCGAGCAGGGAGACGGTCCCCGGGACGTTGTCGATAAGGAGCTGGAAATCGTCCTCGTCTATCGGGGGCTTTGATCGGCTCTCGATGACGGCGATATACTGGTTGGAATAGCTCAGAAGCAGATCGGACCTGGGCATGACAAGTCCTTTCTTTGCGAGGTGATCGGCAAGGACCTGGCCGGCGCTCACATTGTAGACCTCGATGCTGAACCCGTCGAACACGTAGCGCTGTACCGGCTCGGGCTCTCCGAGAGTTCCGCCTCCTCCCGAGTCCACCTGTTCCTTTCCATCATAGCCATACGATCGGCGCCGCTCGAGATGCTGTCTCGCATACTCTCCCGGCATCGTCCACATCATCCCTCCAAAGAGCGACCCGATGTTCTCCTTCGTCTCTGTTGAGAGCTTCGCCATCGCCTCCTGGAAATCCTGGCGTTCGATCTCGTCCTTCGCCCGCTTGATCTGGTACTCCTCCCTGAAGTCGCTCTCCTTCATCGGTTCGCCCGTGATGTCGTGCGGGAGCGTGCGAAGAGGTACCATGATCGTAAGGTTATCGCCGGGGTCCAGGGAATATACGCTGAGGAAGAGGTTGATCCGCTGAGTGGTGGTATTGACGTACTCGACCGTTGCCAGCTGACGGCTCTCGAAGATCGATCTGAACTTCTCGGCGCTCTCGGAACCGTACTCGAGGGCGGGGATACCGTCCGCTGTGACCGTGCCGATGAATTGGTTGAGTGCAAAGAGAAGTACGACAAGGAACGCACTGTACCTCAAGTACCGTCGCGATGCGGCTTTTACCCTCCGGATACCCGGTTTTCCCATGCTATCAGATGTCAATTAGGTCGATGACCGCTTATAAGGATATTGGGAGGGTTTGGATATTCATTTATAATCCTTTCGGGCATTGTGAACCGGGGAACGGAGTGGAACGACCGGTCGTGGATATCGACCGTTGATCAAGAAGGGAAGGTCATGATAGCATCCATCGATCCGACGACGGGAGCGACGGTCCGTGAGTACGCCGAGATGAGCGGGGATCAGGTCGCCTCCATCATTGCCGATTGCCACGCAGCATACGATCAGTGGAAAGGTACCTCGTTCGACGAGAGGTCCCGTCTCATGATGAAGGCTGCGAACATCCTCCGGGAGCGCGCATCCGAGTATGCCGAGATCATGGCTCTCGAGATGGGCAAGATCACGAGGGAGGGTAAGGCGGAGGCGGAGAAGTGCGCCTGGGTCTGTGAGTACTACGCCGAGAATGCGGAACGGTTCCTCGAGAAGGAAGTCGTGGAGACCGATGCAGGTCGAAGCTATATCAGCTATCAGCCCCTCGGGGTGGTCCTTGCTGTAATGCCCTGGAACTTCCCCTTCTGGCAGGTCTTCCGCTTCGCGGCGCCTGCTCTGATGGCCGGCAACGTCGGCGTACTCAAGCACGCATCGAACGTTCCCGCAAGCGCTCTTGCCATCCAGGAGGTCTTCAATGAGGCCGGGTTCCCGGAGAACACTTTCAGAACTCTTCTGGTCGGCAGCCAGACCGTGGCCAGTGTCATCGATAATCCTCTCGTTCAGGCGGTCACGCTGACCGGAAGCGCACCGGCCGGAAGCGCCGTCGCCGGTCAAGCCGGGAACCGCCTGAAGAAGACCGTGCTGGAACTTGGCGGGAGCGATCCGGCCGTCATCCTGGAGGATGCCGATATCGAGAATGCCGTTGAAGCGTGTGTCATCGGACGTATGATAAACGCAGGACAGAGCTGCATAGCGGCGAAGCGCTTCGTCGTTGTCGAGGCGGTGAGAGAGGAGTTCGAGGAGAAGTTCACCGCGGCCATGAGCAAGCTTGTCATGGGCGACCCACAGGATGAACGGACCGACGTCGGTCCGCTCGCAAGGCACGACCTCCGTGACGAGCTCCATGGGCAGGTGACCGATAGTATCGACAAGGGAGCGAAGCTCCTGCTCGGTGGAGAGGTCCCTGACCTGCCGGGTGCGTACTATCCGCCAACGGTGCTCACGAACGTCGGCAGAGGAATGCCCGCATACGATCACGAGACCTTTGGACCGGTGGCGGCGATCATACCCGTGCGAAAGGAAGAGGATGCCATCAGGGTCGCCAACGACACCGTCTTCGGTCTGGGCGCTTCCGTCTATACTTCCGATATCGAGAAAGGGGAGAGGATAGCGGAGGAACGGCTCGAGGCGGGGGCCTGCTTCGTCAATACGTTCGTCAGATCGGATCCGAGGCTGCCGTTCGGCGGCGTGAAGGAGAGCGGCTACGGCAGGGAGCTCTCACGATTCGGGATACACGAGTTCGTCAACGTCAAGACGGTCTATGTCAAGTGAACGGAGCAACCTTGGCCGCACAATTTCTAGATGCGAATTCCACAGTACGGGCAGTATCGTCCGACATCCTCTCCAGCGAGAGTGGCCCCACATCCGTGGCAATGGTCCATCACAGGCGGTGTCGGCGTCCGCCGGTCCGGATCGGGCGCATACCTCTCAGCGCCCTTGATGATAGGACCGTGATGTCCTCGCGACGGACGTGGCGGGTCGGGATACCGAAGACCGTGGTCATCCATCCGGGTTGGAGGTCTGTGCCCGGCCCTTCTTGGTCTAGGCGCGGCCCTATGTTTGGGTTCAGACGGTTTCCCTTGCTCCGGAAGATGCCTCTTTCCGGCAACGCCGCTGTTCAGCTTCAGATAGATCAGCCCGATCATGAGGATCAGAAGGATAAGCTCGACGACGATCATCCATCCGAGATCGGACCTCGTCTCCATGGCATCCTCGATCTCCTCCTCG
>JANQNJ010000117.1 GCA_028279645.1 Thermoplasmatota archaeon | reverse complement strand
GGTCCAGGGAAGAGATGGAGGAGGGCGTCAGGACCCTAGAGGAAGACCGCCGCGAGGAGGCAGGGAACCACCAAGAAGGCGCTGATCGATCCTTTTGACAGGGGTTGTGTTCAATGAAGAGGGAAAGGACATCATCGAGCTTGGGGCCGGAGGATTTCGGCACCAAGGTGACGGTAGGCGGATGGATCCAGGACATCAGGAACCTGGGTGGGATTGCGTTCGTTCAGCTGAGGGACCGCGACGGGGTGCTGCAGGTGACCACGATAAAGAAGCAGGACAAGGAGCTGTTCAAGCTGCTGACCAAGCTTCCGAGGGAATCCGTGGTGACCGTAAGGGGCGAGGTCGTGGAGAACCAGCAGGCGAGGATGGGTTTCGAGGTCCTCGCCGAGGCGATGGAGATCGGCTCCGAGGCCGCGACGCCTCTCCCCCTCGGCGTGATCGACATGGTCGATGCCGACATGGACACAAGGCTCGATAACCGGTTCATGGACCTCCGGAAGGAGGAGGTCCTTTCGATATTCAGGCTGAGGGCCGCGATGCTGGCCAGTATCCGTGATTACCTGGCCGGAGAGGGCTTTATCGAGGTACACACCCCGAAGATAGTGGCAGCCGCCACCGAGGGTGGAACCGACCTGTTCACGGTCAAGTACTTCGACCGGGAGGCTTACCTGAACCAGTCCCCGCAGCTGTTCAAACAGTACCTGATGTCGGCGGGGTTCGAGAGGATCTACGAGGTGGGTCCCGCGTTCAGGGCAGAACCGCACGATACCAGCAAGCACCTGAACGAGTACACCTCCATCGATATCGAGATGTCCTTCGCGGACGAGGAGGATGCAATGGACATCCTGGAGGGCACGGTAAAGGCCGCGGTCAGGGACTCGCTCGAGGCGATCCAGCACTTCAACCCGGAGCTGAAGGGCGGTGACGACCTGGAGAAGCCCTTTCCACGGATCACCTACGACGAGGCCGTGGAGCTCGTTCGATCGAATGGATCGAAGATGGAGCACGGCGAGGATTTCTCCGCCGAGGAGGAGGCGATACTGGGCGAGCAGTATCCGGGCTTCTACTTCATCACGAGGTGGCCGACGGCGATCAAACCTTTCTACGCCCTTCCTTTCGACGATAGGCCAGAGGAGTGCAGGGCCTTCGATCTCATGTACGGGTCGAAGGAGATAACGTCCGGCGCACAGAGGGTCCATCAGCTGGAGCTGCTCAGATCGAGGTTGATCGAGCAGGACCTGGTCCCCGAGGACTTCGGCTTCTACCTGGACGCCTTCACCTACGGAATACCGCCGCATGCGGGCTGGGGCCTAGGTGCCGAGCGCCTGCTGATGATCATGACCGCGCAGACGAATATCCGGGAGTGCATCCTCTTTCCGAGGGACATGAAGAGACTGGTCCCCTGACAGTAGGAAAACTGCATCGGAAATACAGGTTGAGAGTTTTATTTCACCGGAAAATCGGCCATGAACCGCCGGAGATGTAAAAAACATGTCAAAACATTCCAAAATTATTATATATAATAAATAAGAAAAACATATTTATCCTCCAGCGGAGCAATTTAGCCTGTGGAAGAAAGGTGTCCATACCATAGAAAATCGTAACTTTTCGACATCTTTCGAAGCGAAAGCCTCAGGGGGGCGCCCTCTTCCACAGGCTCGGTCTTTTTTAAGTTCTCGGTCCTAGCCAGCACGCTGTGATCCATTCGCTCTCATGTCGTTAGGTCCCCCACCGATGGAAGGATCGGTGGGTGGGGAAGGCGGACGTAGGGGCCGAAGAACGACTCTCATTTACAATAGCGAGTGATTCTGTCCAGCTGTGTTCGTATATCAACAGAAAAAAGCAGAGAACACAGCGTATACAAACATCATTTACGCCTTCTTCCCGCAGCATCCTCTAAGCGACGTAAGGGAAGAAGGCGGACGTGGGGGGATTCGAACCCCCGACCACTAGCTTAGAAGGCTAGCGCCATATCCTGGCTAGGCCACACGCCCAAGGAGGTGGGTTCGCGATCGAAGACGGACCCGGGCGAAAGAGATACCGGCGTTTTATAAGACCCTTTCGCTCAAGGGGCCGATTATCAAGGGTCGATATTTAAAGTACCGGACATCGGGGCGGTCAGACCAATGGTTATACCCTGGTAATGTAGAAGAATACTCTTTTATACAAAATGCATATTCAACACCGGATGCGCTTTGCGAGGGGCACAGGTCTGATCGTGGTGATTCCGGCGGTGGTGGGTGCTGTACTCCTGGCTCTCTTCTGGCTCATCGAGATGGGCCATATCGACATTGCGGAACTACCGTGGTTCGTTCCGAGGACATTACTGATGGCGGGCGCGGTCATGGTGTTCATCGCCTCCTTCTTCGGCTTCTTCCTGAGGGACCCGAAGCGCAAGATCGGGAAGGGGATCGTATCCCCGGCGGATGGAACGGTCCAGAAGGTCGTATCCACGGCCAGCGAGATGCTCATATCGATCTTCCTCAATGTTCACAACGTTCACGTTGTCAGGTCGCCCGTAAGCGGCCGGATCACTTCGGTCAAGCGAATGGGAAAGGGGCACAAACCCGCTTTCACAGAGGGGAGCTCGACGAACAACAAGGTAACGATAACCATCCATTCCTCGTACGGCCGCGTCACTGTGGACATGATCACTGGCTCCTTCGCCCGGCGGATCATGGCCTACAAGAGGACAGGGCAGGCCGTCAGGCGGGGAGAGAGGATCGGCCATATGATGTTTGGTTCCAAGGTGAACATCACGGTCCCGGTCCATATCCAGCCGAACGTGATCAAGGGCTCCAAGGTGAGGGCCGGCGAGACGACCATCGGCCACGACACCAAGTACGACGGCTCCTCGCTTCAGGGTGATGCCTGGATAACCCACAAGAAGCGGAAGCCGATGACGCCGAAGGTGACCTACAGGATGAAGAAGGGTCTGGATTGAGCGGCAGCGGACCGGGCCGGGCGGTGAAGGGGAAGGAGACGAGGACGGCTTCTCATGATAACAAGGACCAGCGTCCAGCAGACCGCCACGATCTCCGGAACCTCCGGTTCCCGGACGTCCTGACCCTGCTCGGAGTGTTCAGCGGCATCATGGCGATACTCTATGCTATCGACGGCGAGCCGGCCATCGCATCGATCATGATCATCGTGGCGATCATCTTCGACGGCCTTGACGGAGCGGTTGCCAGGAGGATGGGGGTATCCGACGAGTTCGGGGTCAGACTCGACTCGATAAACGATCTGATCTCCTTCGGTTTCGCCCCTGCGGTCCTGCTGTATACCATCTACTACGATACGGCCAGGGGGCCCTCGTACGTCATATTCCAGGATGGAGCGAACTGGGAGAACGGAATGAACGGGCTCACGGTCCTAGTAGCCACCCTCATGATCCTCCTGGCGGCGGTGAGGTTGGCCAGATATATGTCATCAGGCACCGAGCTGGGCTGGTTCGAGGGGATGCCCACCACCGCATCGGCGTACGGCGTCGCGGTCCTTGTCTCCGTCCAGCTGCACCTGGAGGAGCTGGGGGAGGGGGCCGCCGTCAACCACTTCGCCGGCGACATGGTCCTGCTTGGAGCATTGGGCCTGGCGGTCCTGATGCTCAGCTCGATACCGTATCCGAAGCTGCGCCGGGAGAGCGCTATTATCGCACTTACAGGCCTTTCGGTCACCCTTTTCTGCTTCGCGCTCCTTCTGGCCGGCTCCGACGGCTATATATACCCGTTCTACGCCGGCTGCGGGCTGTTCCTGGTCTACCTCGCCGGCGGTCCCTTGATGGCGAAAAAGGGACCATTATTAGCATAAATTATATAGAGGAGGACGTTATTGCCATCATTCACGCCGGAACCATAGGTTCCAATAAAGGGTGAGATCAGATGACGACGGCCTACGATGTACCCGCCCAGGAACTGATCGAGAGATCGGCCCTCGGTATGAAGGAAATACCCGAGTTCCAGCCGCCTGAATGGGCCAGCTACGTGAAGACAGGAGTCCACAAGGAGCTGCCGCCCGAACAGGACGACTGGTGGTATGTCAGGTTGTCCGCGGTCCTCCGGAAGGTCTACATGAACGGACCCATCGGAACGGAGCGCCTCAGCGCGATGTTCGGAGGAAAGGAGGACAGGGGCTCCAAGATGTACAAGGCGCGCAAGGGTTCCCGGGCCATCGTGAGGAGGGCTCTGATCGACCTGGAGAAGGCGGGGTTCATCGAGCGGTTCAAGAACAAGGGCCGCAGGGTGACGTCGAAGGGACAGGCGTTCCTCGACAACGCCGCCTACGAGGTCGCCAAGGAGATCGCGACCTCTGGTTCCGGTAAGGAGTGAACGTACGATGGAATCCCTCGACGAGATACGCCAGAAGAAACTGAGGGAGCTCCAGGAATCACAGGTGGCGGAACAGGAGGAGGACCAATCCGAGGAAAGGGCCTTCGTCCTGCGCCAGATCATGACGCCCGAGGCCAAGGAGCGCCTCGGACGATTGAAGATCGCACGACCGGACTTCGCAACGGAGCTCGAGAACCAGCTCATAATGCTGGTCCAGACCGGTCGGGTACAGGAGCGGATCGACGACGAGATGCTGAAGATGCTCCTGGCCAAGCTTCAACCCCAGAAGAGGGAGATCAGCATCAAAAGGCGATGAAGGGATGATATCATGGCCCGGAACAAGCCACAGGCGAAGAAGATAAGACTCATGCGACGGGTCAAGCGCAACAGAAGGGTGCCAGCCTGGGTGATGATGAGGACCGGACGCAGGTTCACAAGACACCCCAAGCGGCACAACTGGAGAAGGTCCACGCTGAAGAGATGATGATCATGGCCGAGGAACTGGAAAGGATCTACGTCATCCCGCTGAGAGGCGCCAAGAGGGCACCACGCTGGAAGCGGTCCCCCAAGGCGATGAGGGAGATCAGGAGCTTCGTCTCGCACCACATGAAGATCCCTGAGGGATCCGTCTGGATCGACGACACCGTCAACGAGACGGTCTGGAAGAGAGGGGCGGAGAACCCCCCCTCGAAGATCAGGGTAAAGGTCATCAAGTTCATGGAGGAGGACGAGGAGGAGTATGTCGAGGTCACTCTGCCTGAGGAGTGAGCCAGGGGTCGCTGAATGATCATACAGCTGGACATCCGGGGGAACCCGAACATCGGCTCCCTCGGGGTGGCCAATGATGAGTTCTGTTTGATATCCGACACAGCCAACAGCTCAGAGATATCGAGACTGGCCGAGGCGTTGAAGGCCGAGGTCAAGGTAGGGACCATAGGCGGACTCCATCTTATCGGATCGCTTACAGCCCTCAACGGGAAGGGCATGCTGGTCTCGAACATCGTTGAAGCGAGGGAGCTGGAGATGTTCTCGGACCTCGAGCCCGTGGTCCTCGATTCCAAGCTCAACGCCCTGGGGAACAACATCGTCTGCAATGACAAAGGCGCCCTGGTCAATCCAAGGTACAGGAAGAGCGAGATAGAGGCGATCCGGGACGCTCTGGGCGTGGACGTTCAGAAAGGGACCATCGCGGGGCTGAAGATAGTCGGGTCATGCTCCAGGGTGACGAACAAGGGGTTCATCTGCCACCCGAAGGTCGACGACGACGAGCTGGAGTTCATGAACGACCTCTTCGGTGTCAAGGGCGAGATAGGGACCGGCAACTTCGGCGGGCCGCATGTCGGCTCGGCGATCATGGCAAACGGGTCCGGGGCCGCCACGGGAACGCCGACGACGGGTATCGAGCTCGGACGGATAGAAGAGGCCCTCGTCCTTTATGATGAATGAGGCGGCCTCGTGGACCGGGGCCGTTGGGATCGCCAGCCCACCTGACAACTGTCAAATACCACCGTCCCAATGTAGGGTCGGTCGATATGAAGGCAGTTCTACTGGCAGGCGGAAAGGGGACGAGGCTGAGGCCGCTGACCTACAGCATTCCGAAACCGCTGCTTCCGCTCCTTGACAGGCCGATGATAGAGCATGTCACGCGCTCCCTCCCGGAGGGATGCCCCGTGATCGTCACGGCTCACTACATGATAGACATGCTCAGACGGCACTTCGCCGACAGGCCCGACCACATCATCGTTGAAGAGACCGAGCCGCTGGGCACCGGCGGAGCCGTCAAGAACGTCCAGATGCTGCTGGACGAGCGCTTCGTCGTTCTCAACGGCGATATCATATCGTCCATCGACATCCCCGACATGGTCAGGTACCATGAGGAGAAGGGGGGGAAGGTGACCATCGCCCTGTATCCCGTGGAGGACCCATCCAGGTTCGGCGTCGTGGAGCTGCAGGACGACCGCCGGATAACCTCCTTCGTCGAGAAGCCGGCCCCGGGTACCGAGCCGTCCAACATGATCAACGCGGGCGTGTACATCATGGAGCCCGAGGTCCTCGACCTGATGCCAGAGGGGCGGTGCTCCTTCGAGAGGGACCTCTTCCCGAAGCTGCCCGACGGCGATCTGTACGGATATCTCTTCGACGGTTACTGGGTGGACGCAGGGACCCCGGCGTCCTACCTCGCAGCCCAGTCATGCCTCCTGGACGACCTGTTCGACGGCGGACCGTTCATCGGCGGGGGAGCAAGTATCGACCCGGCAGCGGTCATAGGCGATAATGTCGCGGTCCTACCCGGTGCCAAGATATCGGGAAGAACGAGCCTGATCAGCGCCACTATATTCCCTGGGGCCGAGGTAAAAGGAGGGGGCCTGGAGTCGGTCCTTCTCGGACCGGACTGCCGTCTGGCCGATGAGATCGTCTCGAACGTTATTATCGGAAAGAACGACGGGGAGCAGGAAAGGAACGGTTTCTAGCTCAGATATTACCCTGGGGACTGATGGACGATAGCTTGATCTTGCAGACGCATTCCTGGTCCGGCGGGTAATCGATGTCGACCATAACCTTGTTCAGGACCTTCGTCCCAAGCCTCGTGAATATCCCCTTGCAGAGCATGCACATCAGCTTGGACTTAGCAGCGGCCGCCTTATCCTCGCTGCTCTCGCCGGCCGGGGACCAGGGGCAGGCATCCATCTTCATGTAGATGGAGGAACCGCTTATCTCGACCTCCATGCCGGAGCCCAGCTCGTCCATGATCTCCTTGGCGAAGGGGGCGAAGTTCTGCAGGGTCCTGTCCCCCTCGAACCTCGGGAGGTAGATCTTCTCGATCCGGTTGCACATCTCGTTCACGAACATGTTCTTGACCTGGGCCGGAACATGCTGGTAGAGGATGGGCAGGACCCCGACGAGCATCGATTTGATACGGTCCTTCGCCACCGACTGGTCGTACATCCTCTTGAGCCTCAGAAGCGACTTCGTCCTTGTCTTCAGCTCCAGGTAGTTCACGGGCTTGATCAGGAAATCGTCGGCACCGGCCTCGATCCCCTTGATGTAGCTGTCGAAGTCCGAAAGGGCGGTGACCATGATGACGGGAACGAAGGCGGTCGATGGATCGTACTTGATCTTCTGGCAGACCTCGAACCCGTTCATCTTCGGCATCATGATGTCCAGCAGTACGATGTCGGGGCGCTCCGATCTGAACTTCTCAAGTGCCTCGACCCCGTCCATTGCCATGATGAGGTCGTAGCCCTCGCTGTTGAGATGCGCCTCCATGAGGCGGAGATTGAACGGTTCGTCATCAACGATGAGCACCAGGGCCATCAGCTGCCTCCCTTCATCTTCATGAGCTTGTGCATCATATCCAGCTCCTTGAGGAGCTTCTTCTCCGAGAAGCTCTCCTTCTGCGTGATGGAGATGACGCTGGCGTTTAGCTCCGCGGTCTCCTGCTTGGTCAGGTCCTTCGCCGTAAGGATCATCACCGGGGTCTCGCGGGTCAGTGGGTCCTTCTTCAGCTTGCGAAGGACCTCGAACCCGTTGAGGTCCGGCATCATGAGATCGAGTATGATAAGGTCTGGAAGCTCCTCCAGGGCGGTATCCACGCCCTGGACCCCGCCGTAGGCCTTGAGGACGATGTAGCCTTCGGGCTTGAGGATCGATTCGAGCAGCTTGACGGCCTGCGGGTTGTCATCGATGACGAGGATCCGCAGGGTGGTGTCGGTATCGAACCCGAGGTTCTTCAACCGCTTCAGGAAGGCGTCCTTGTTCACGGGCTTCGTGAAGTAGTCCACGGCGCCCATGCTAAATCCTGTCTGGGAGTCGTCGATGACCGACTGGATTATCACGGGGATGTCCGCCGTCTCCGGGTCCTTCTTCAGTTCGTTGAGCACCTCCCAGCCGCTGATCCCCGGAAGCATGATATCAAGAGCGATGGCGAAGGGCTTCAGCTTCTTCGCCTTGACCAGGCCGCTCTCGCCGTCCATGGCGGTGGCGACCTCGTACCCGTTCTTCTTCAGGAAGGCCTTCAGCATGCGCTGGGTCTCTGCATTGTCGTCGATGATCAGGACCAGATCGTTGGACCTGGACATCTGCTCCTTCACCGACCTCAGCTTCTTGAGGGGTTTCTGGCCGTGTCGTGTGCTCAAGTC
>JANQNJ010000099.1 GCA_028279645.1 Thermoplasmatota archaeon | reverse complement strand
TAAACCCATCTCACGATCCCTTTTAATGGGCGAACAACCCCACCCTTGGCAGCTGCTGCACCGCCAGGATAGGAAGAGACGACATCGAAGTAGCAAGCTTCCAGGTCGATGTGAGCTCTTGCTGGAAACAACTCAGTTATCCCCGGGGTAACTTTTCTGTTATCTTCCACCCCCACTAATGAGGTCGGAAGGTTCGCTAGGCCCTGCTTTCACATCGTGGATTGTCATTTGGCCAATCCACGTCAAGCCAGCTTTTGCCCTTGCACTCAACGATAGATTTCTGACCTATCTGAGCTGACCTTTGGGCGCCCTTGTTACGTTTTGGAGGGCGTGGCGCCCCACCCAAACTGCCTATCTATAGGTGTCTCCTCCGGAGAGGGTGAGTGATGCGGTTCAAAAAGAGCGGTGTCTCATCGTTGCCTCCACATGAACTGGCGTCCATGCTTCGATGGCTCCCGCCTACGCTGCACATCAAGTACCACATCACAACCACAGATTGCAGTAAAGCTCCACGGGGTCTTCGCTTCCTGCTAGAAGGTACTGGACTGTGCGCCAGTAAGTCAGTTTCGCCGGGCTCAAGGCGGGGACAGTAGGGCTCTCGTTGGACCATTCGTGCAAGTCGCCAATTAAGCGACAAGGTATTACGCTACCTTAAGAGGGTCATAGTTACCCCCGCCGTTTACCGGTCCTTCGTCCCGTTGTACCAGGATTTCAGATACCGACACTGGGCAGGATTCAGCGGCAATACACATCCTTTCGGACTAGCTACCACCTATGTTTTTATTAAACAGTCGGAGCCCCCTTGTCACTGCGACCAGCCATTCACATGGCTGGCACCCCTTCTACCAAAGGTACAGGGCTAATTTGCCGAATTCCCTCGCCTTGATTCAGCCGACACGCCTTAGGCTTCTCACCTAGGGGCACCTGTGTCAGTTCTCGGTACGAACACAGGGCTGGCCTTACATTCCTTTTCACGGGCACTTGAGATCAGCTATACCCGACCTTTGGTCAGGCCCGTCACGCTTTCGCCCCGTTCTCACCATAACGGTTCTCCCGGGGGTTATACGCTTGGATACATTGGCAGCTATACATAGCTTACCCACATGCGTCAGAATGCAAGCAGAAACCCTGTGGTGCAGGAATATTAACCTGCTTCCCTTTCGACGTTCTCGATTAAGGAACGCCTTAGGATCGACTAACCCTCGACTGATGAACATCGTCGAGGAACCCTAGCCCCTACGGCGGATGGGATTCTCACCCATCTATGCTGCTACTCCTTCCAGGATTCTTGTTCGAACGCGGTCCACAGGACCTTACGACCCTGCTTCTACCCACGCACGACACCTCCCTACCAGATCACCCTATGGGTGCTCCGAGGTATCGGTGACCGGCTTAGCCCCGTCCATTTTCGGGGCCCATGATCTTGACTGGTGAGCTGTTACGCACTCCTTAGAGGATGGCTGCTTCTAAGCCAACCTCCCAGTTGTCTTAGACCATGAACTCCCTTTGTCTTTGACACTTAGCCGATACTTAGGGACCTTAACCTCAGGCTGGGTTGTTCCCCTTTCGGACATCAAGCTTATCCCGATGCCCTAACTCCCGGCGTCTACGGCGATGGCAGCTTCGGAGTTTGACAAGGTACCGAGGGCTTTCGCCCCCTAAATACCCAATCAGTGCTCTACACCACCACCCACCTCGGCCGAGGTCTACCTACGGGTAGTCTCGGGAGGAACCAGCTATTGCCAGTCTAGATTGGCCTTTCACCCCTATACGCAGGTCATCCAAACGATTTGCACATCAGTACTGGTTCAGTCCTCCACCCAACTTTCGCTGGGCTTCAACTTGCCCACGCATAGATCGACTGGCTTCGGGTATCCCACTGATGACTGCAGGCGAGCACACCCCGCCCCTCACCCTAACGGGTTGCGGGCGGTCGGTTTCCCTATGGCTACACCGGTGAACGGTTTAACCTCGCCATCAATCGGAACTCCCTGGACCGTTTTTCGAAACGGAAGATATGACGCTGCTTGCGCTTTCACGCCATATCAGTCTGTAACCACCTGGTTTCAGGTTCTTTGCACCTCCCGTCAAGGGTACTTTTCAGATTTCACTCACGCTACTAGTGTGCTATCGGTCTCGGATCGTATTTAGGGTTGGAAGTTAGTCGCTCCCGACTTCTCGCGCGATATCCAACGCACGATACTCAGGCGACCCAAAAATCTCCCGCGACCATTTCCCTACGGGGCTATCACCCTCTATGGCCCTGCTTTCCAGCAGTGTTGAGGTCCGGTCGTGTGGGAGTAAATGGGGCCAAAACTCCACATCTCGACATGCTTTCACATGCCGATTCGGTTTGCCCTGTACCGCTTTCGATCGACTTTAATCACGGTATCTCTATTGATTTCTTTTCCTCCCCTTACTAAGATGCTTCAATTCAGGGGGTTCCCCGTCCCATAAGGGACTACGCCGAAGCGTCGGAGGTCCTATTAGGCAATCGGCGGATCTAAGGCTCCATGCGCCTACCCACCGCATATCGCAGCTTGGCACGACCTTCGTCGGCGTCCGAGCCGATCCATCCCCCAGATGGTGTATTTCCACAGCGATCGACTTGACTAGCGTACGAGTTGCGTATGATCAGGTCGTCATCAGCCCCGCGTAGGGACCTCTACCACTTCCCCATTAACCTAAGATCAATGAGTGCACCTACTACGATTGGAATCGGGCCATTATACTGGTCCTATATGTATCTTTCGACGTTACATTGGCTACAACGATACGGATCGTAGCCGGCTAATATAATTATGATAATATTTAAGGCCTTCGTGAACAGAAACGCAACGGGGCGGTTCGTTCCACGACCGGCCGACCTCGGTCGGTCGGCCCCGGACGGGCATCATCGGACCATGATGACGGGCCGATGGACACCTCCTCCGTGCAACCGACTGACATGGTCCCGGCGGTCCGTATCAACGAGCCGGTTGCGGCCCCAACCGGACATCACCTATAAAGATTTTTATAGATACAAGCGGTTATATAGCGCACCAGAAGGGATACGGTCCCCGGAGGAACATGACCCCGAACATCGAATTCCCGCAGGGCGAGATCATCAAGTCCACCACCACCAGGATCGACGATCTTTCAGAGCTGATCCAGCAGTACATGGAACAGGAGCTCCAGGGCTACCTGAGCCTCTACTTCTACAAGTACGGGGAGTACTACGAGGGGTTCCTCGTGCTGCTCAAGGGGAAGGTGATCCTCGCAGTGGCGAACTTCGACCGGATCTACCGGGGACGCGAGGCTGTCAACCACATCATGGACGAGGCGGAGAAGAACATCTGCAACATCGACATCCATTCATACAAGAAGATATACCCGCTGATCAAGGAATACCCCTCGGCCATCATAGAGGACTTCAACGTTGAGGACATCATGCGGAGCTCCGAGGAGCGGGCCTGGATCTCCCTTGAACGGGAAGAGTTCAGACAGAAGCTCGAGACCTTCAAGGACCGGGGCTACAACGTCTCCAAGCTCGAGACCGTGATGGAGGGCGAGATCGGCAAGGTCAGGACCACCTTCGAGCAGTACGAGCACGACCTCAACACCCTTGACGAGCTGAAGGCCAGGCTGGACGATATCGACACCTCCAACTATCCCAAGGAGCGCCGCTACATCAAGGCCCTCCTCCGCGATCCTGATAACATCACCACGGCAAAGAAGGAGATCATCGCCCTTGAGGAACGCTCCAGGGAACGGGCGGTCAAGAAGAAGGCCACCCATATCGACGCCAAGGGAAAGCACACCTACAAGGACCTGCTGAGCTACTGGGAACGTCTCGGCTACAACACATCCAGGATAGAGAAGGCCATGGCGACCAAGGACGCCGCCGTGATCAAGGTCGAGTTCAAGCTCTACGAGAAGGACGTCAATTCCCTTCAACGGCTCGAGGCGATGCTGGACCAGATCAAGACCAAGAGGCACAGGGCGGAGAAACGGGCCCTGAAGATGATGATGAACGATCCCGAGAACATCTCGACCCTCAAGGAGTCGATCTACCAGCTGGGTGTGAAGGTGGCGGAGGAGGAGAAGGGGGGAGCTGAGGGCTCGTCCAGGACCACGGCCAAGAAGGTGAAGGGTGGACCGAAGGCCAAGGCTATCGAGCCCAAGGCCAGATCGACCAAGCAGGGAAAGACCCAGAAGAGGACGAAGACCTCGTCGACGGCACGGACCACCACGACGACCACGACCACCAAGACGGCAAGAACGACCAGGACCGGTCATTCCGCTCGTCCGGACGAGAGGCCGTCCATCATCGACAGGCCGGCTACCAAGACCACGACATCCACCTCCACCAGGTCTGTCCAGGGTGGAAAGAAGGTCGGCAGAAAGAGGGTGCAGGGCGTCCTCCGCTCCATCGAGTTCGGGAAGGACGGGTCCCCGTCCATCAGTCCGAGCATCTTCGGTACGTCTCCAGAGGAGGAGGTCGAGGAACCGATGGTCGAGGAGCCTCCGGAGAGGACCGCGCCCAAGGTGCCCGCACACCTGATCAAGTTCACCTTCGACAACTTCATCGTCGACGAGAGCAACAGGTTCGCCCAGGTATCCGCTCTCGGCGTCGCCAGGAGCCCGGGTACGACCTACAATCCACTGTTCTTGTACAGCAAGAGCGGACTGGGCAAGACCCACCTTCTGGGAGCCATCTACAACTATGTGCTGGAGGAGCACCCGGAGATCAAGGTCAGATACGTGACCTCCCAGCGCTTCACCGAGGATATCATCGAGTCGCTGCAGGACCCGGAGTTCGACGTCATGAGGAAGTACATGGACGTCGACATGCTCCTGCTGGACGACGTACAGGGGATCGCCGGACGCGAGGGTGTCCAGGAACGCTTCTTCAACATATTCAACCACCTGCACACCAGGGGCAACCAGATCGTCCTGACCAGCGACCGGCCGCCGAAGGACCTGGCCTCCCTCGAGGAACGGCTGCGCACGCGGTTCGAGGGCGGCCTCATCGCCGACATGCAGAAGCCGACCTTCGAGCTCAGGGCCGCCATCCTCATCAAGAAGGCGGCGGCCAACAACATCTTCCTCCCCGCCGAGGTCATCTCGTTCATAGCCAGCACGATCACAAGCAGCATCAGGGAGCTGGAAGGCGCCCTCACAAGGATAACGGCGGAGCAGATGCTCCACGACAGGCCGATAACAGTGGAGAGGGCTCAGGAGCTGCTCAGGGACTACCTAAAGGATGTGGATATCGCTTCCATCGAGCCGGTTTACAGCGACACGCCGGAACCATCCACGCCAGAGGAGGAACCAGAGCCGGAACCCCCGGTTCCAACCCCGCCCCCGATGCCGGAAGCGCCTCCGGATGACGGCCTCTCGCCGCCGCCTATGCCCGATATGCCAGCGGAGGAGCCTTCGATCGAGGCGCCCACTCCCATACCTGAACCTGTTCCCGATATCACACCTCCCGCAGCCGTCCAGACGCCGACACCTGCGTTCGAGGTCCCCGCCCACGAGATCGACCCATCCGAACCGTACTCCGATCTCGGTCTGGAGCTGGGCTTCGGCTACATCTTCAGGGAGAACCAGCCAGAGGTCTCGTACAAGGTCTTCTCGGAGGTCGCGAGCAGGGGCGGCGAGCATATCTGCATCTCAAGGGTGAACCCGAAGCACCTGCTGAAGAAATGGCCTAACCTTTCCAATACCAAGCTCCTATGGCTCACCGACCATGCCACGAGGACCGACATCGTCTCGTCCCGCCTGGAGATAATCATTGACCATCTGACGAACCAGATCCGCAGGGGCAACTCCGTCCTTCTGCTGGACGGCCTCGAGTACCTGGTCCATATCAACGGTTTCCCATCGGTCCTCGCCTTCATCAGAAGGCTGAAGGACGAGATATCCGAATATAACTCCATCCTCATCGTGCCGTTCAATCCGAACGCCATCGGTTCACAGGACGCGGCATCCCTGGAGAGGGAGCTGGAGGTATACGGATGAACGGAGGGTACGGGGGGCGTTTCGGTGCCGGCTGAGGGCTACATCTCGACAGGGGAGCCGTTCTTCGACGAGTTCCTCGGAGGCGGCCTGGAGACCGACACATTGACCCAGTTCTACGGCGCGGCCGGTACCGGCAAGACCAATATCTGTCTGATCCAGACGGTGCAGTGCGTCAAGGCGGGAAGGAAGGCCGTCTTCATCGATTCAGAGGGGGTATCGCTGACCCGGCTCGAACAGATCTCGGGGGACGAGTTCAACGATGTTGTGGAGGGGATCATTTTCTTCCGCCCGACCAGCCTGGTGGAGCAGGCGAAGAACGTCGAGAAGGCGGTGAACATGGCCATGACCCACGACGACATCGGACTGGTGGTCCTCGACAGCGCATCGATCTACTACCGGCTCGACGTGACCGGCGACAGCAACCAGCGCAGGTCGCTCCTGAATCAGATCCTCTCGCTGCTGACCCTCTCAAGGCGGAAGGGGATCCCCACCATCGTGACGAACCAGGTCTATACCAATATCGAGCGGGACACCTTCGAGCCGGTGGGCGGCTACATCCTTCGCCACAACGCCAAGACGATTATACAGCTCGAGAGGCTCGGTATCAACCTCCGGAAGGCCACGGTGATGAAGCACCGGTGCCTCCCCGAAGGCAGGAGCGTCGACTTCAGGATCACCGCCACGGGGATCGAGGAGATCGGTCGTTAAGCTCCCATTTTCACCCCTCCCCAAAGGCCGGGTCTTCTGTGACCTGTAGCCGCGGAACGAGGTCTCTGATGGCATTTCAATAGAAACAGAAAATCGGTTTTCTTTATATATAAAATCCTGATTTTCCTGATATTCTTAATTTTCATTCAAGCGACAGATTTAAGTATTAGTCTTTTTTCCTACCAAAGTAGCTATATAGATTCCGTGTATAGATAGTTTCGATATATATCAAGAAGGTGCATGCACATGCAAAGGACAAAACCAATACTGCTTTTGTTAGGCCTGCTGATCGTTCTTGTAGCAGCCGTGGTACTCTTGACCGAGACCGCGGAGGCGCAGGAGAAGGACGGAGCCCTGGTCCTGATCGATTTCGATCCCGCCAGGGATGAGCCGTGGTACAGCGGCGATACCATCAGGATAGAGGTAATGGTCCGTAACAACGGAACCGACCGTCTGGAGGAGGGTATCCAGATCTACTTCAACAGATCGGATGACGTCAATCCCCAGATGAGGCCGATCGCCGACCCCGTCGACACCGGTCCCATGGAGGCCGGTCAGGAGATCTACGAGTGGATCGACTGGAGGCTGGACCGGGCCACCAACAACGGCGACGACTACTTCACACGCCAGGAGGGCGCAAGGACCTACAACATCTCGGTGGAGATCTGGGCCCGTGAGGAGGACCCTGTATCCGACCCCGGTGTAGAGGACAACAACCAGCTCTACCGCAGCAAGATCATCCTTCCGGTCACCCCTGATGTGCGCGTCGACGCCGACGATCCATTGTTCGAATGGGGCGATCGCGAGAGCGACAGCAACGCAACGATCAACACATACATCGATATCAATACCAGGGTCAGGACCGACTTTGACGACACCGACATCGGCGATGTCGAGGTCAACATAAGGTTCAACGACGAGGATGGAGGCTCGAGGCTTCTCGGCACCATAGTACCGAGCGCCCTGGACTGGGACGAGCCCAACTGGGACAAGATGGTCCTCGAGTGGCTGACCCCGTCGGGCGTCATCAACGGGACCCTGCTGATCTATGCACAGGTCGATCAGGATTATGACAGGAACATGTCCAACAACGAGATATCCATCCCGATCAACATCACCGACTTCGGTGAGGATGACAAGTACGACTTCGATATCTCGGCGATAACCATCGATTCCGGTGAGAGCGGCATGATATTCGAAGGGACGCCGATCCGCATCCGGGCCAGTGTCTCGAACATCGGGTACCGCGCAAACCTCGGCGATCCGGTGGATGTCACCGTCAGCGTCGAGGGAGAGAAGGTGGGAGACACCCAGAAGCTCTCGCTCTACGCCCGCGACTTCGTCTCCCCGGAGACCCCCAACATCGAGGTCGAGTACCTAGTCGACCTCGAGCCGGATACCGGATACCAGATCCGTATCCAGGTCGATCCCGACGACGACTTCGACGAGGACGACGAGGACAACAACGAACAGACCAAGAGCTTCAACGTGAAGCAGCCGAGTCCCCGGCATCACCCGGACCTGTTCATCAAGGAGGTCCTCCTCATCAACGCCAGCGGCGGCCAGATGATCTATCCCATCAACTCCTGGTATCAGAACAGCCCGGTCTACATGCAGATCGTGATCATGAACCGCGGGAACATGTCCGCCAAGGACGTACCCCTCAGGATCCAGGTCGACAACGGGACCGACGACGAGGCCACCCTGCCCATGACCTACTTCACCATCCTCGGCGGGAAATACGACGAGGACGAGGACGATGACTGGAGGGAGGAGATGAAGACCGTCCTCTACTCATGGCAGATCCCGAACTGGATCACCGAAGGGGACCATGAGTTCAACTTCATCATCGATCCCTACAACAACACCGACGGACTCGATGAGACCGATGAGCTCAAGGACCCGCGGCGCAAGAACAACTACAAGAACGTCACGTGGAAGATGACCGCCGTGGACCTTCCGGACCCCACGGTCACGGACATCTGGTTCACCTTCGTCAAGAACGGCTCCGAACCCACCGGCAACAGGATAGCGATCCAACACGGCGAGGTCGACGTCAACGTGAAGGTCAAGAACGTGGGCGAGGCGACGGAGATCGATCTGGTCCTCGTCGACGAGTTCAAAGGGAACAAGTCGAAGTATAGCGACGAATACGCTCCCGATGGCACCCCTGTCGGCGATTTCGAGCGGACACGGTTCATCAAGCAGGAGACGATCGGAAAGGGTCAGTCCAGGACGTTCACCTTCTCATGGTACGAATGGCAGCGGCGCGGCGAGGAGAGCCATGGGGTCAACCCGCACACGTTCAACGCTACCATTGTCAGCGTGTACGACAGCTACGGTGACTGCAATTGGTCGAACAACACCCTGACCAAGGACGTCTTCGTCACGAACCAGGGTGAGCCCGATCTCGATATCACGGCGATGTCCGTGAGCCCCGACGTCGTGACAAAGGACCAGACCCCTGTCATCACGGTAAAGGTGAAGAACATCGGTACCAAGGCCACGGAAGGGGGAACGGAATCCCCCACCGAGGTGTATCTACTGGCCAAACGCAAGACAGGCAATACCACCGGCTTCATCTACATCGACAAGATGGATACGATCTACGACAGCCTCCCGGGCGAGATGGAGACGCCGCGGACACTGACATACAACTGGGACTGGACCGGCTGGGCCGGAGCGGCATACACCCTTAAGGCCGTCGTCGATCCCAACGACCTGATCCTTGAGGAGAACGAGAACAACAACGAGGAGACCGTCGGCTTCACCATCGACATATCAGAGCCCGATTTCAAGGTCGACTACACCGATGTCGATTACGGCGACAAGCTCTGGAACGACCAGTACCTCATCATGGGCACCGAGAACTCTATCACCCTCAAGGTCCACAACCTCGGCAACGAGGACGTGACCCAGGACATCGAGGTGGAGGTGTCGATCTCTTCCGACGAGCCGAGCACCGGACTGGACCTCGAGACCAACGAGCTCATAACCGGCGGCATCCCCGCCTACGGCTCCAAGAACATCATCATCGATTGGACCCCGGCGGAGTCGGGATACTTCATGAACAACTATACCTTCGCGGCAAGGGTCGTTCCGGAGACCGAGGGCGGCACCAATCCGTACAACGAGACGGACATCGGCAACAACCATTTCACCGATCCGTTCATGACCATCGCGAGGTGGCCAGACCTGAAGATCGAGGACGCCAACATCAGCCACAGCCTGACCTACATCGAGGCCGATCTCCCGGTGACGTTCGAGGCCATCGTCTGGAACGTCGGCCCGGGCAATGCGACCAACTTCTTCGTCGATTTCGAGATACCGGGCCAGACGACCAAGAGCGAGAAGATCACAAAGCTCGACACCGGCCAGTTCACCACGATCCAATACGAATACACGCCGAGGACAGTGGGCGAGAAGGTCCTGACCGTGCGCGTCGACCCGGACGACGATGTCGACGACCTCATCGGCGGGAACCAGGTCGCTTCACACACCTTCTTTGTGGTCCAGATCCAGGGTGTCGAGGTGGAGCTCACCGAGCTCACCGTTCCGACGTCAGGGAAGACCGGGAAGAACCTGAAGATATCGGCCTACGTCTCCAACCTCGGAGATCAGACCGCCGACGGGACCAAGGTCATCCTCAGGATCGACGGTGTCTCACAGGCCGAACAGGATATCGATATCCGAAGGGGACAGGGACAGCTCGTGGAGTTCAACTGGAAGCCAAAGAAGGTGGGCGAGAACTACCTCATCGAGGTGGAGGTCGACCATCCGGATGACAAGAACCAGGACAACAACATCGCCAACGCCAACGTGACGATCGCCCAGGGTGGCGGCGGCCCCGATGACAGCGTCGATCCGGTCATCTTCATAGTCGTTGCGGCCGTGATCGGCATAGTCTCAGCCGGCGTGATCTTCTTCCTGTTGAAGAAGAAGGCGTAGCGAGGATAGAGAACGCGAGGAGGGGCCTAACACCCCCCTCCTCCCATCTTTTCTTTTTTACCTCAACCCCCCCCCTTCTATCGGTCAATTCTCCCACCTTCGAGGCCGACCTTCCAATATTCTCCCCGTTTTAAAATTAATAACAAATTATATAACCGGCTGTCGCCAATAGGTACGTTACGATTCGTACCGTCCCGCTACAGGGACAGCAACGACTTTCGAGGTGAAATCATATGGCAAAGGGTATCGTTAACACGGCCATCGAACAGGCTACGTCCCAGGTAGGGAACGTCTTCGCACTGGCAAAGGAGCTCGAGAACAAGCAGATGGAGGTCAAGCTGAAGTTCGAGAACCTTTCCCTCAACGGAGAGATCGCACTGGCCTTCATTCCGGTCAAGCAGGAGAAATAGGCTTGAAGATCGACCTGAAGTTCTACCTAAAGATGATGGACCTGATCGAATCGGGATCGGTCTCGGTAGAACTCAGGCAGGACGAATCCGTCGTCATCCTCACAGTGGAACGGAAGGTCATAATCATCGATCTCTACCGCGTGGGGATGGCATACGACCTCCTTAGCCATTTTATCGAGGTGGATGAGGCACCGGAGGGTCCGGACGGAGAGAAACCGACCGCGAAGAGAGGCGACTACATCAAGTCCAACGCCCTCCTCATGACCGAGCTCAGGGAGCTGATCAGCGACATGGAGAAGGACCTCGTGAAGCACAAGAAGAGGATAATACTCCGGTATCGCGGCAAGGACTTCATCCGGATCGGCCACAAGGAGTCGAGCATCATGGCCAGGTTCCTGGGTTTCAAGAACGTCTCGATCCCGAGCAAGGTCGGTCTGATGCTGGTGGTCAAGGAGTTCATGACCTCCAAGGTGGAAAAGGTCAAACAGGAGAAGAAGGCAAAGAAGGACGAGGCCAGGAAGCGGAAGGCGGCGCCGCCGCCCGTTAGGTCGGCCCCTCCAAGGAAGGTCGTCAAGAGGAAGAAGGTCAGGAAGGTCAAGCGCAGGGACTGAGAGGGACCTTTCCACCTGCACAGAGAAAGACTTATAAGCGGAGGCTATCTTTTCCCTGAGCGCCGCCACCTTTTACAGGTATTATTTCATTTGGGCGCGTGGCCTAGTCAGGATATGGCGGCAGCCTCCTAAGCTGTAGATCGGGGGTTCGAATCCCCTCGCGCCCGCCATCTCCCTTACGTCAATGGGACATCGATACGGGAGATGGCGGTACAAGATGCTGGTATACGCCGTGTTCGCATCTAGCACATCAATGATATCCGAACACTGCTGGACCCCAGCGACCAGCTGTCGTCGCTTGTATTGGTCGCTGAGGTCCCCTCGCGCCCGACCCCTCCCCGCCACTACGACGACGGACGTTGCTGTGACGATCTCTGCTATCGGTTTTTTATCTTGGTTTACGGATCAAGGTCGTAATGAGCACGATCACGTTCGAGGTGGATGACAGCGTCGGTATACTAGCGCTCGACAACGGTCCGAAGAACCCTATCACATCTGAGATGGTCCATGAGATCACGGACATGCTGAACGACGTTCGGTCGTCGTCTGATATCCGCGGTCTGGTAATGGCCAGCAGAGGCGAGCGGTTCTTCTCCATCGGATTGGACCTGCCGCAGCTCATCGATCTTGAAAGGGATGATTTTGCCGCCTTCTTCAACTCCTTCAATCGCCTATGCATCGACCTGTACTCGCTTCCGGTCCCTACCATAGCGGCCGTGAACGGCCACGCTATCGCCGGTGGCTGTATCCTGGCGTTATGCTGCGATCAGAGGTACGCTTCCAACGGCCGGCTTCTGATGGGTCTCAACGAGGTCAAGCTCGGCGTTCCACTTCCCTATCCCACCGACAGGATGCTACACCAGCTCGTCGGAGCCCGGAATGCGTACGAGATCGCGGCCTCCGGTGATTTCTACGGGCCTGAACCTCTCCTGAAGATGGGATTCGTCGACAAGATCATCGATCCGGAGCTACTCATGGAGAAGGCGGTCTCCAGGGCCCGCGAGCTCGGGGCGTGCCCCGGCGGCGGCCTTTCGAAGATCAAGGAGTATCGCGTGCGGCCTGTGGTCGAGGATATCTGGACCGAACTGGAAGCCTCCGAAGCGTATTTCGTAGAGCGATGGTATTCGGACGAGGTCAGGAAGCAGCTCCGTGATGCCATCTCGAAGTTCTGACCGCGTCGGCGTCATAGTTAAATACCGTCCAACGGTTCACATCAACCGGCGATTCAAATGAGGAGCGTTAGGATCAAGACATGCGGCCATTTCGTTGAGGGCGGCATCATGGAGGAGCTGGAGAAGCTCGTGAAGGACACACCGTGCGACATCACCGACCTGGAGCTTTACGTTCCGACGCTCAAGGAAGCGATGGGGTCCCGCATTCCGTCCATCGCCACGTTCAACATCATCGCCAGGAGGATCCACGTGGACGTGTATTACGAGAAGGTCCTTGACATCCTCCAGAAGAACGGGTGCACCATCATCTACTCGTCGATCGAGGAGTAAGCTAACAGGATCTTCATTTGGTAAGCCCTCTCTGATAACCCCCCAACGCTCGGTCAAGGATTGGGCCCGCGCGAGATAGGTCATCGATCAATACTATGTGATAATTCCTATTCTCAGTTGATCGATGTTCAGCTAAAGGTCGATTGCCTCAATCCGAGCTTACCCAGTAAGCGAGGAGAGCGGTCCATCGACTGCGAATCCTTGGTAAAGCGTGGGGGGTCGTTCGGGAAGGGCTGCCTGCAGACCGCATTTACTATCAATGCTTCCCGCCCCGGTACATCATAAGCTTCTATCAGCAACCGGCCCACGCCGGTACATCATAAGCTATTATCAGCAACCGGCCCACGCCGGTACATCATAAGCTGTTATCAGCAACCGGCCCACGCCGGGAAAACGCTATCACCCACGCTATCACGATGCTTTCACCCACCCTTCGGGAAAATGCAGATCGTGTGGGCCAGAGAAAAGCTACAGGTCCTCGAAGTCATCGATGGCGATGACCTCCACCGGCTGTTCGTAGAGTATCTGCGACAGCGACCTCTTGATCTCCTCGATCCTCGCCTCGATGCGCTGGCCCTTCCTCTTGAGCCGCTCGATCTTCACCGGATCGCCTCCGCGCGCCTCCAGGTCCTTGACCTCGGATACCGTCCTGCTCCACTTCTGATGGAGCTCCTCGGCCTCCTCGATGAGGTTGCGGACCTCCGGCGGCTTCTCCAGCTTCCTGAGCTCGTGCTGGGCCTTCTTGAGGTTGGACTCCACCGCCGTGAGCTTCTTGGCTATCACCGGGTCGTTCGGTGTCTGGGCAGCCCTGGCCGTGAGCTTCTCCTTCTTCTCCTCCAGGCGGTGGATGACGAAGAGCAGGTCCTCGTGCATA
>JANQNJ010000031.1 GCA_028279645.1 Thermoplasmatota archaeon | reverse complement strand
GGCGGTGAAGCCGGAGTAGGTGAACAGGACGATCTGGTTCATCCTGCCGTCGACGAGTATCGAGTTCCCCATGGCCAGATCGCTCGTGACCATCGCGATGAGCGGAAGGAAGAGAGCGATCTCCCTCCTTACCAGCATGGCGCCCAGGAACGTCATCACAAGGATGGTCTCGAAGTTGGAGATATCGGCGAGAAGTATCCTGCCTCCGGCTCCCAGAAGGAGCAGCATCGATACGGTCAGCATTGTCCTGAATCCATCGCGATCACGAGCGAAATTGTCGTTGTAAGCCATACCCATCACCCGAACGCCTATGAGATAGGGATAAACATATATTATCATTTCCACGCATATAAATCGGGCAGGCCTCAGCAGCACGGGATCCGCGTATCGTGCTCAACCAGAACGATGGATGTGGCTGTAGCGCATGATCCGTCCCAGGGCCTTGATGAGCCTCCTTGCCGAGGGGATGACGGGTATCCCGGTCTCCTGGAGCTCGCGCGTCTGCTGGTCGGTGAAAGGTCCCCCTGCAGCGGAGGCGACCACGGTGGAATTGGTCTTCATCTCCGAGAAATAGCCGATCAGGTCACCGATGGAATCGTGAAGGGGTGAGTCCTGGAACACGAAGAACGGGAGGATGATATCGAAATCGGGTCCGATGAGGGCGTCGATCCCGGTCCTGTAATGCTCTGCCCTTGCCGATCCGGTGAGGTCAAGGGGGTTCCTCACCACCATGAAGCCCGGGAGCTCCTCCTTGAGCCGTTCGACAGTGGGGGCCGGAAGATCGGGCATGTCGAGGAAACGGTGCCGGTCCAGTTCATCGGCGGCGACGACGCAGGGTCCGACGCCGTTGGTCACGATGGCGATATGGCCCCTGTTCGGTATCGGCTGGAGCGACAGGATCTTGACAGCGTCGAACATCTCCTCGAGATCGTCGACCAGGATCACGCCCCGCTGGGTCATGACCCCCTCGAAGACCGCGAAGTTCCCGGCCATGGAGCCGGTATGGCTCTTGGCCGCCGCTGCCCCCTTCTCGCTCCGGCCGGCCTTGAGGATGACAACGGGCTTCTTCGGGAGGACGCGGTCCAGAGCATCCAGGAAGGAGCGTCCGTCCTCCAGGCCCTCCAGATAGATCGCGATCACCCTGGTCTCGTCATCGTCGGCCAGGTAGTCGAGTAGGTCGATCTCGTCCACATCGCTCTTGTTACCGTAGCTGACGAACTTCGAGACGCCGAGCCCCTCCGCGGCGATCCATTCCAGCAGTGCGGCGCCGTAGGTCCCGGACTGGGTCATGAAGGCGATGTTGCCTCCCCTGGGCCTTATCATTGCCTCCCTGGGCTGGAAGAAGGTGTCGATCCCGGCGATGCCGTTGAAGATGCCGATGCAGTTGGGCCCGATTATCCGCATGCCGCCCTCGCGGGCGATCCTCACAGCCTCCCGTTCTAGGGCTGCACCCTCCTCTCCCATCTCCTTGAAACCCCCGGATATGATCACGACGCCCTTGACCCCTTTCTCCCGGGACTGGACCATGATATCGACCAGCTTGGAGGCCGGGATCACCATTACGGCGAGATCGACGCGGTCCTCGATCTCCGTTATCGACGGGTAGGTACGGAACCCCGCGATCTCCTCGACACGGGGGTTCACCGGGAAGATTCCCCCGCGGTAGCCCGACGAGGCGATGGACCGAAGGATCTCGTGCCCTATCTTGCCCGGGGTGGCGGAGGCGCCTATAACGGCGATGCCTTCAGGTTCGAAGAAGAATTCCATTGGGGTCGACCATCTGCAGGATACGGAGGGTACTTAAAAACGTTGTCGGTCGGGGTCATTAAAGTTTAAATCTTTAGAACGCGATATATGGCCATACCCAGGAAGGTCCAGTGGTGTGATGGGAAGGAAAGATAGATCGAGAACGATCAAGCAGAGAAGCGAGCTCTCCGGCGTTCAGAGGAAGATCCTGGACGTCCTTGAACGACACGAACCGCTATCGATCAAAAAGATGGCGGAGATAGGAAGGAGCTCGAAGAGGGATGTCAAGAAGGCGGTCAAGGGGATGGTCAAGATGGGGGTCCTAGTGGAGCAAAAGGATGGAATGACCAAGATCTACGAGAGGGATATGTCGTCCGAGATCCTGGCCCCGTCGTTCATCATCAAGGAGCTGCACAGGTTCGACTTCAGGGAGAGATATGTCATTCTGGTCCTCTTCGTGGCCCGTAAATACAGGCATGCCAACCCTTTCATGATCGAGAAGGAGATCAAGATGAAGGCCGAGCTCCATATGATCCGCTCCACCCTGAGCAAGCTCGAAACGGAGGGGTATGCCGAGATCATCCGTCCCCAGCCTTTGACGTGGAAGATCACGAGGGAGGGGTTGGAGCACCTGCAGGAATACGAGAGCATGTTCTGGGACTTTTGATCCAGGGGCGTCGAATCGCCCCTGAGAGCGTCCGCTAGATATCTGGATATTGACAGGCAGCGTCAGCGCCTCAGATCATGAGCACCAGCAGGGAGACGGTGCTGGAGAGGACCG
>JANQNJ010000002.1 GCA_028279645.1 Thermoplasmatota archaeon | reverse complement strand
GCCCCCACGGTTACTTCGATCAACCCCCCGCCCAGGACGAACCCGGCCTGGGCCCCACCCCGTCCGGCCACTGGGACCAGCCGCAGGCCGAAGGCCCGGCTGCCCACTCACACGGCCATACGCCTCAGTCATTCCCACCCACTCATGAACAACATCATTCTCCATCGGGGCAGTCCCACCTTCATTCCCACGGCCACCACCCTCCTGCCGGCCAGAGCCCCCCTCCTTCACCTGGCCATCCACATGGCCAACCCCAGTACCTTCCTTCATCGAGACCCCCATCTCAGCCGCAAACGCCGGTCCGGCGCGGCGGCCCCCCGCAGCAGCAGTCCTCCCGCCCGCCTCAACGGAGGCCGGAGAAGCGCCGCAGGCAGGCGCGAACGAAGAAGGACTTCTTCGACATCAACAGGCCGGAGACCTACGGCGACGACGAGGACGATCCGTTCGAGGCGAAGTACTTCGTCGCGGCTGTCAGGAAGACAGTGATCCTTCAGCTCCTGTTCACGGTCTTCGTCGCCGTGCCCATCGCCGGTCCGATCATGGTCATCATGCTCGGCCCGTTCCTCGCTGGAGAGCTCGGTGCGAAGAGGTCCGGGAGCGCCCGGCCTGTCCGTGCTGGACTCGTTGCCGGCGGGATCTACGGAACGATACTCAGCGTGAGCCTGTTCATGCTTCTGATCATGAACATCAAGGGCTACCGCTTCGGCTTCTACGGCTCGCTCCTGGCCGTCGGTATCCCGCTGTCATGCGCGCTCTTCTGCGCACTCGGATCCCGGCGCAACGGTTTCAAGTACTGAGCCTTATCCGTTTCTTCTTTTTCAACAATAAATAGCAATAGCGCTGGCGCCGACTCCCTTGCTTGGAGAATGCCTAGACCCTTGCTTTGATTCAGCCGGACCCGCCCAACGGACGACGGCGTCCGCGCCAAGAAAACGCATTCACCCGTGCTTGAATGCGGTTAGCACCCGCCCAACGGACGATGACGCCCCCGGTTGGAAAACGCTTGGGCCCCTGCTAGAATATTGTTCGGCCCCTCCCTACGGACGACGGCGCGGACGGCGGTCCAGCGGCCAGCAACGATCCGGAAGGCCCCGCGTTCACCCATATCTTTATTATTTGAGGGGGCATTGTTCGGCTCCATGACTAGCGGCGAGAACGGCCCCCACGTGCCGAAAAAGGTCTTCTTCACCAGCGGAGCCGGAACACACAGATACAGGCTCACCAGCTTCGAACTTGCACTGGCGGACGCCGGGATAAACGGTTTCAATCTGGTAGGTGTGTCCTCCATCCTTCCGCCAGGATGCGAGATCGTCGACCGCAATGAGGGGGCAAGGGAGCTCGCCGAGGGGCAGATCGTCCACGCTGTCATGTCCAGGAAGGACGGTAAGGCCGGCGGAGAACGGATCACCGCCACGGTGGGATGCGCCTTCCCGGAGGACCGTTCCATCCGCGGGTACATTAGCGAGTTCATGGCCGGCGATGAACCGCTCGAGCGATCGGTAGCGATGGCAGAGGACCTGGCCGTCGAGATGCTGGCGGCCTCGCTCGGCGTCGAGCTGGACCTGGACGCGGAAGCGGCCCTCAAGGCCGTCGTGATGGGGGACGCCGGATATCCTATCGACACCAGGCACGCGGTCCGCCAAGCCCGATGCGAGGGAGATGGGAACTGGACCACGGTGGTCGCAGCAGCTGTCTTCATCTGATACGGTTCCACGTTGGCCAGAATACGGACTACCCCCGCCGCAACCATTGGATCGGGAGCAGGGGCCCGTCATCACACCATCATTGATCACTGCCTCGGCCTTTCCACACCCGGGAGCCCTCGCAAAAGCTATATCACCCGGAATCCAATATCCGGCCAATGGGGAAGGCGGCGATCATACTTACATCGTGTCATTACGAGCAGGCCATGACTGCCCTGATGTCGGCTAACAACCTAGCCCTATCAGGTCACGAAGTCCATCTTTACGGGATCTTCAGAGGCGCAAGGATAATGAAGAAGGGGTACCGGCCATGGTTTCCTGGACTGCTTTTCCCTGTAACATGGTTCTATGAACGGAAGTTAAAGACCGCAGGGGCCTTCACATACCCCGAGCAGCTCGAGACGGCGCGCGAGCTCGGAGTGAACTTCCACGTGTGCGACCTGTGCGTCAAGCTCGGCCTCCTGAGGGAAAGCGCCCTCCTTGAGGGCGTCAAGCAGACGGGAATGCCGGAGTTCGCCGGTATCCTGGAGGAGAGCGACGTCCAGTTGAGCTTTTAAGATCCCCTCTCTATCGTCGTGGAGATCGGACATAGATCGGATGTGTGACAGATAGAAAGGTGTCAGAATACCTCACTTCCCTTTCCCCGCGGGGTCGACCCGGAGGACGAGCCTCGCCCCACCACCTTCGGCGTGGGATTCGACGACCATCTCGTGGCCATGGACCCGTACGAAAATCCGCTTCACTGTGGCTACCTGTTTCTGGTCCATGAGAAGTTCGACGAGGTCGCCCGGGCCGAGACGCGATATGGTCCTCCTGATGTCCATGAACGGCTTTGAACATACGCGCCCCCTGATGTCCATCGAGGCCCCTATCGCCTCCTTCGACCCTTTCTCTACATCCGCCATGGTCCTTCAGCTCGATGAGGTGGATGTACATCATGGAGCTTATTGTTTTCTGTTCCGTCTTTCACGATCACGATCTTTAAAAAAAAGGGGGTTCAGCAAAGCCGCCACGGGGCGGAAGTATCTGCGGCGGGTGCACGAATGCGTCCAAGTGCGGGTTCAAGTGGTTCTGCCATGGGGCCGAAGACACTACCGTGGGAGGCAGGACCGCCGGCCTCAATGAAAGAAGGGAGCACCGGTTAGCCTACCTTCTCTATCCGGTCGTACTCCACGCTGTCTCCGTCCATGATCCCCTGGATCGCCGGGACGTCGTCCTCGTCGCACCTGAGAGCGAAGCCACAGTCGGAGCTCAGGTGTCTGGGCGTAGGGATGACCTTGACCTTGAAGCCGGCCTTCTTGGCCAGCTTCTCGGCCCTGAGGGCGTGGCTGTTGGAGTAGAACAGGGCGACGCAGAACTCCGTCATTCACCGGCCACCCCCGGAGGTTCTGGCACCCTCCGCCATATTCTCCAGGGCTTCGAGGGAAATGTCGATCTCCTCGGCGGTATTGAAGAGGCCGAAGCCGAATCGGACGGTGCCGTCCGGGAAGGTCCCAAGGGTTCGGTGAGCGGACGGCGAGCAATGGAGCCCCACCCGGGACATTATGTTGTGCTCCTCGTCGAGCATCAGGCCGGCCTCCGATTGCGAGAGGCCGTCGATATTCAAGGAAGTGGTGGCCGTCTGTCGGGCCGTATCCATCGGACCGTACAGGGTCGCTCCTGGGATCGTCCTCGCCCCGTCGATGAAACGGGCCAGCAGTGATGACTCGTGCTCCCTGATCGCTTCGACACCCTTCTGCAGTACGTACTCTATGCCCGCGATCAGGCCTGCCAGGCCGATGGTGTTCATTGTCCCGCTCTCGTACCTGTCCGGGAGGAAATCGGGCTGCACCTCGAGCTCCGAGCGGCTGCCGGTGCCTCCGTGCTTGAGCGGTCGTAGGTCGGCTATGTTCACACGCTCGCCGATGACCAGTCCGCCGGTGCCCTGGGGGCCCATCATCCCCTTGTGACCCGTGAACGCGATGAGGTCGATGTTGTCATCGTCCATGTGGACGGGGTGGGTGCCGGCGGTCTGAGCCGCGTCGACCAGCAGCAGGGCGTCGTTCTCCCTGCATATCGCGCCCACGTCGCTGACCGGGAGAAGGGTGCCGACGACGTTGGATGCATGATTGAGCACCACAAGCCGTGTCTCCTGACGGATGGCCGCGTCGACGTCGTACGGGTCCATCGAGCCGTCCGCTGCGCATTCGACGACGGTCAGCTCGACACCGATCGCCTCGAGCTGCCGAAGCGGCCTCATGACGGAGTTGTGCTCCATGCCTGAGGTAACGACATGGTCGCCCGACCCGAGCAGACCGAAGATGGCGAGGTTGAGGGCTTCCGTGGCGTTAGAGCCGAGAACGACACGTAGTGGATCATTGACGTGGAGGAGTTCGGCCACGGCGTCACGGGCGTCGTTCACGATGCGTCCCGCTTCGACAGACATGCGGTGGCCGGCACGCCCGGGGTTGGCGCCCACCTCCCTGCTGAAGGCCGCCATTGCCTCGATGACGCCTTCCGGCTTGGGCCAAGAAGTGGCTGCGTTGTCGAAGTAGATCATGTGTTCGGTGCCTCGAAGCCTCGATGTCATAGCTACTTCTTAAGGGTCAGGGTCGAGTACTCGTCTCCTGGCTCCTCGTCTACCTTCCAGCCCTGTTCGCCCGCGATGCGGACGATATTGTCCCTGCCCGCCCCCACGTCGACAAGTACCTCGATACTTCCGGTTCCGACCTTCTTTATCATCTTCCGCACCTGCATGGCGGGCATGGGGCAGGAGAGGCCCCTTACATCCAAACGTTCCATTTCAAGCATCTCCATTCATGAATGTCGAGGGCTCCACCAGGACGATGGCCCTGTTCGAGCGGTGGAGGAGCCCCTGTTGATCTTCAGGCCCTATCCCTCATGGTGAACCCTATGATGCCGCAAACGAGCAGCCCGAGAAGGACCGCGTTGCCGCTCCATTCGCTCACACCCGCGCCGGTGGCGGCTATCCTGAAGTTGTGTGCGAAGGCGGCGGCGGCCATCATCCCGAAAATGAAGATTCCGGCATCCGCATCGCCCTCGCCGGACAGAACGAGCTGCCTGCCGGGGCACCCGCCTGCCAGGGCGAATGCAAGGCCGGAAAGGGTCATTCCTAGGAAGTTCCACAGTCCGTCGGTATGGGCGAGCGGTTGGTCCTCCCAACCGGCCTCGTACTGGCCAAGGACCATGTTCGTGACAAAGGCCGCGATGAGGAGCGCAAGGGCGCCGAACAGGAGGTGGAAGTCCCTGATGAGGATCGCATCCCTCATGCCGCCGATCGTGCAGAACCGCGTCCTCTGGGCAAGGAAGCCCACCGCTAGGGCGATGGCGAGGGACATGGCGATGGGGGCTGCCATGGCGCCCGGCCCGCCTCCTCCTGGTGTGGATGCGAAGATCTTCCCCCCGCCGGTCCATGCCGGGTCGACGAGAAGAGCGAGCAGGAGCCCGATCATGAGGATCGGGATGACTAGACCCACGTGTCTATAGGTCTTCCTGCTCCGGCCCAGGTTGAAGCCGTTCCTGATGAAGAGGGTCCCGACGAACACACCGAAGCCCAGGCCGACCAGGCCGACGATGGCATTCCAGTCGCCTCCAGCAAGCCTTAGGTAAGCCCTCCACGGGCAGCCCAGGAAGACCAGGGCGCCCATCATGGCGAAGAAGCCCAGTACGAAGCGGATGATGGGGGCACTGCCGCTGCGCGCCCTGTACTCCTTGAAGAACAGGGACGCTATCAGCGCCCCGAGGACTATCCCGATGATCTCCGGTCGGATGTATTGGACGGGGCCGGCGCTGTGGAGGCGCAGGGCTCCGACGATGTCCCTCTGGAAACAGGCGATACAGAAACCCATGTTCCCGGGGTTCCCCTTGCTCTGGAGCAGGGCCGCGACGATACCTATGAATGCACCGGCGATGATGATCCCTATCTTAGAGCTGAACAGCCTGTTGCTCATGGTGCGGATGCCGTCCAGTGGTCCCGAAGGGGGCGTTGGTCTCGCAGAGGGCCCGGCCTTCTTTGTGGCACGAGGGGCCTTTTGCTTGGCGGGAGGCTCTCCCCGATCTTCCCTCGTTCCCTTATCGGACCGCCTATCGGTCCCGGTGTCCTTGGCCTCTGCAGCCGGGTCTTCGTCAGGGAACTCCTTTGTATCGTGCTCTTTTTCGGGCATTTTTGCACCTGTCACGGCATCACGGTTCCATCTATTTAAGAATTTCACACCGTTAATTCTATCTGCGTCGGTGGCCGATATCCCCACGACAGCTCCGTCCGAAAGGCCTTTTTAGATGAAATATCATGAAGGGTGGCAGGACGGGGACAAGAGCATGAGAACACCATGCGAGCTGATAGTCATCCGCTTCTTTCCGACGCTTAGGGCGCGTGTGGCATACGGATTGCGCCATGACCATGGGGTCCGACCCTCGGATATCGCGGTGATGATAGGGACCTCCAACGCCGCTGTGAGCCAGTACACATCCGGGGTCCGCGGAGGCGACGAGGAGGTCATCAAGGAGTTCCCGGAGGTGGAGGCGTTCGCTGCCATGGCCGCCGCCACCCTGGCCGAGAAACATGCCGCGGGGGAGCAGTTCGAGCTCTCCTATATGCTCGGTAGGTTCTGTATGCAGCTCCAGAGGAACCCCCTGTTCAAGGAGATGGTCGGGGCGGGAGAGATGTCGGAGTGCGGCATCTGCACCAACAGGGAATGATCCAGGTCGTCCGACCATCGGGACAGACCGTTCCTCTAGCTATTGGGAAAGGCCGTTCCTTGCCTTCCTGGTCGGACCGTTCCCCTTCTGTGTGTGGAATTATTAGAAGATCACCGATCTGTCGCTATCCGCGATGAAGCCGACGAAGTCGTTCATGCTGCCGATGACGACGCCGTGGATGAGCTCGTCCTGAACGAGCCCCCTTTCCTGGCAACATGTGCCGCAGGCCTTGACGGCCTCGGCGCCTTCCACGACCTCCCCGAGCCATTCCAGGGGGTTGGAGAAGTTGCCGGGGTCCTGACCCCTCTTGGCAAGGAATACCGCGTCCTCGAAGAGGAATACCCTGATACTGTGGCCCTCGAGAAGGGCCGTGCGCATGAAGTTCAGGGCAGTGAAGGCCCTTTCTGAGGAGTATGCCGGGGAACCAAGCCCGATGCCTATTGATGTCATGATATCACTCCGTTGATCGTGTATCCACGCGATGGAGGGTACGGTAGATGTAGTTTGCGCCGGACCGGTTCGGTCGATCCTCGAACCTTCGGTGGAACAACGACCACGGCGAAGGTGGAGAACGGCTCGAGGTTCTCGAGAACAGTTGCTGGCACAGGACCATTGAACCACCGATAGTCAAGTCCTTGACCATAAACCTTAACTATTACGGCTCCGCTCGACCACTGGTGACACCAATGACTGAAGTACCGGAGGCCAAGAACATACTGGGCGTGAAGAAGGACCTCCTTCTTGTCAAGATGCTCAAGGAAAAGGAGGTCAGGAGCCTTCCGAAGAGCTTCCTGTTCTACCTTCGAGAACAGCTGAAGTACGAGAAGTTCGTCAAGCTGGGGAACAGGTACATCATCAACAGCCAGCTGCCACCCTATCCATCGCCGGCTTTCAAACAGTTCCTGAAGGTGGGTAACGCGGTACGCGAGGGGAAGACGGCGCCGTCGTCCGTCCATATCGCGGTCACCAACGCCTGCCCGATGGACTGCTGGCACTGCTCGAACGCGAACCGGGAGGACAAGGGCGACCTGGACCTGGACGTCCTCAAGGAGACCCTGGGCAAGCTTCAGGACATGGGAAACAGCCTCATCGGCATCACCGGGGGAGAGCCCCTCCTCAGGGACGACCTGGAGGAGATACTCTCGGCGATCGATGAACGGTCCGTGAAGATGCTGTTCACCACCGGCTACGGACTGACCCCGGAGAGGGCTCAGAAGCTGAAGGACGCCGGTCTTTTCTATGCGGTCGTGTCACTGGACCATTTCATCCCCGAGAAGCACGACAAGGTGAGGGGCTTTGAAGGCGCCTTCCAGATCGGGGTGGACGCCCTCAAGCTCTTCAAGGAGACCGGTTTCTACACCGTCGCCTCGACCGTCCCGTCCATCGAGATGATCGAGTCCGGAGAGATCTGGGAGTTCGTCGAGTTCGCCAAGGACCTTGGCGTCCATGAGATCCGCTTCCTCGCGCCGATCCCGACCGGCAAGATCGTCGGACAGCGGGAGCTGAGGTGGCAGAAGGACCAGGCCATGGAGATGTTCGAGATCCACAAGAGGTGCAACGCCGACCGTGAATATCCAAGGGTCACCGTCTTCGGCTACATAGAGGCGGAGAGCTTCCTGGGCTGCACCGCCGGCACCTTCCACATGTTCATCGAGGCCGACGGGACCGTCACGCCATGCGATATGATCCCGCTCAACTTCGGCAACATCTACTCCTGCGGGATCGAGAAATCGTACAATCGGATGGCCGACACCTTCCGCAACCCGAGATATGACTGCTTCGTCCGCGCCGCGGTCACCCTCATCGGGAAGGCATACGAGGAGGAGGGCAAGCTCCCCCTCAGCAGGGAGAAGTCCCTGGAGATAGCCAACAGGGTCAAGAACTGGAAGATGTCCGACTGCTTCAAGGAGCTCGGCATGCCCTACACCTGGACCGAGGAGGAGCTAAAGGGGATGGGGAAGAAGAAGAAGGCCCAGGGCTGCATGAGCGCGATCAATGAGGGCCCATGCGGCGGAAAGAAGGACGACGGCCCTGCTCCCCCGGATGACCCGGAAGTGGAGACCGGCGGCGGATGCTTTGGCTCTCTCAGCAAGGACGACATGAAGTGAGCCCCTTTCCAAAGGTTCCAATTCGAGAGAAGTCGCATGTCCTCCCCTGGGACGGGGCAGCTCCCCATGATCTTAACTGTAAGGACCAGGTCGTATGATGATATCTCGTTAACTTAACTGGTAGATCGGAATGTAGAATTAGCGCTCGGATGAGGAAATGGGTGGATCCAAGCGCTTCCGATGAGAGTACAGAAATTTCTGCTGCGGGGGTTCGTCCGCTGCCAGAAACGATCAATAGTTCCGCGTCATGATGACGCCTATGCCGAGCTCGAGCCGGTCCCGGTAATCTGATTCCGGGAGGTGCTCGAGGGCCTGGCGGCAGACATCCGCGTAATGGTGGGTCTGCTCGTACGCGTACTCCACGGCATCGGTGCTCTTGATGAGGTCGAGTGCCCGACCGACCTCCTCCTCGGAGTGTTCGACCCTGGACAGGATGCCGGCCAGCTCGTCCCTCTCCTCGTCCGGGAGGGTCTCCAGGGCGCGGATGGCGAGGATCGTGAGCTGCCCCTCGCGGATGTCGGATCCAAGCGGCTTTCCGGTCTTCTCGACGTCCCCCTCTACGTCGAGGATGTCGTCCGTGATCTGGAATATCATCCCGATGCCGTAGCCGTAGTCTGCCATGGCCTGGATGGCCTCCTCGCTGCCTCCGCCGAGGTAACAGCCCACCTTCAGGCTGCCGGTGATCAGGGAGGCCGTCTTCATTCGGATGATCTCCTGATATATCTCGTAGGTCTCGCCCGTGTTGTACCGGTTGGAGTTCTGGATGACCTCGCCCTCGGCCAGCTCACGGCAGGCATCGGCGATCATTCGGATGACATCCCAGGGGTAGGTCCCACCCACCCGGAAGGCCTGTACGAAGAGGAAATCGCCGCCAACGATCGCGTTGAGGGTCCCGTACTTCCTGTTGGTCGTCTCCTGGCCCCGGCGGAAGTCGTTGTCATCGTTGATGTCGTCGTGGATGAGGGTCGCCGTGTGGATCAGCTCGATGGCCGCTGAGATGGGGACAACCTCCTCGATCTCCTCGCCACCGACTGCCTTGTACGCTATGATGAGGAGAGCCGGGCGAAGCCTCTTCCCGTCGGCGTTCAGCAGATAGGACACGATCTCCTCGAGCTTGGTATCGCTCTTGATATGCTTCTGGAGCTCTACCTCCACCGCTTTCAGGTAACCCTTGATCTCGTCATCAAGGAACTGCCGGGCGTCCTCTTCTAGCGTCATTGAACCTTGATATGGTATCATGCCATGCTTTATGTATTTTATCAGGCGAGGGAGTGGCCCCATACGGTTTAAATAAGGTCCGGCGGTTCTTCCAGTATGCTGAGGATGACCGAACTCGCGGCCCTTGCCGGGGTCAGTGCGGGCATCGCTATAACGGGCCTATATATCGGCCACTCCGGCGCCGCTCTGATAGGCCTCTGCCTCCTCCTCGGCATCTTCATCAAGGGTCTCGACCAGCTCATCGACCTCGGCGTGTTCGATGACCATAGGAAGGTCGGCTTCACGCTCGCGCTGGCCATCGCCGCCATCGTGTTCTATCTCGCCATGGAGCACGACCCCGTGTTCGGGATGGTGGTGGGCACGGCACTGGGGCTTCTTCTGGCCGGCAAGATAGACCATCCGGCGCTCCTCACTGCAATGATCGTATCGGTGGTCCTTCTCGTCTTGGGTGTAGCGTTCTTGAGGCCGGATACCCCCATGTCCTCCTACCTTCTCATCCCGATGGCGGCGGCCGGAAACCTCGCCGACGAGTGGACCCACGACCGGTTCGAGAAAGGGGAGAGCCGGGCGCTCGCGCGGTTCTTTCACCACAGGCCGGTGCTGAAGTGCGTTGCCCTTCTGGCGGTCGTTGTTCACTTCGCCGAGTGGATACACCTTGTGGGGTTCCTATGCTTCGACCTCGCCTACGATCTGGTGGCGGTGCTGTGGACCGGGGCCGAGGGCAAGGCGAATGCTGGCGAGAACGAGGGTGTGTCGTCGGCGGAGTAGGCGGGAGATGAGCGGGGGGGGTCCGGGGACCAGATCGGTGCCCGCACCCGTTTCCGGCCCTGTTCACCATAAATGACTTCTATTGCGGAGCGCATTGTCGGAGGGATGGCGACGGCGGACGAACTTAGGACCCTGCTGCCAAACGCCAGGGTCACGGACAGGCCCACCGACATTGAGCCTTACAGGGACATCGATGGAGGGAACGTTCCGGTCGTGTGCGTGGTCCTGCCGTCCTCCTATGAGGATGTCAGGAAGGTCCTACGCCACTGCGATGAGAGAGGGCTCGGCGTGGTTCCCTGGGGAGGGGGTACCAACCTCTGCCGGGCATTGTCGCCTTCCAGGGCCTCTGTGGCCCTGGACATGAAGTCCCTCGGACGTATCATCGGTTTCGATGAGGTCACCGGGACGGTCACGGTCCAGGCCGGCGCCACGCCGGATGACATCGACTCCTACCTCGCCGCGCGCGGATTCAGGTTCCATTTCGACCCCTGGAGCAGGTTCTCCTGCACCATCGGAGGGGCCCTCGCCATGAACGCCAACGGGAGTCTGTACCCGGTCCACGGAGGGGTCGGGGACGAGGTGCTCTCACTCAGGGTGGCCCTTGCGGACGGCACGATGATGGACCTTGGGCCCGGTACTCGCGCCGCCTCCATGCCCCAGCTGTTCCGGCTGTTCATGGGCAGCGAGGGCACCCTTGGCGTCATCCTCGAGGCCACGTTCGCCGTGTATCCGGTACCCCCTCATCACGAGACGGTCGGATGCGCCTTCACATCTTTCAGCTCGATGTTCGACGCATTGCTCGAACTGGAACGTGCAGGACTGTCGCCGGATTCCTTCATCGGAGGGACCATTCCACGGGTCACCGCGAAGCTGCAGCCGAAGGCCGAGAGGGTCCTGATCAGGGCCCTCAGGATCAAGGCCGCGCTGTTCGCGTACTACGAGGGCGACATTGATGGATCGACCGCACGTGTGGCGGCCTCGAAGGAGATCCTCTCCAGGGCCGGCAAGTTGATGCCGCAGAAATATTCCGAGGAATGGTGGCCGAACAGGCACACGTACTTCGAATCCAACGAAGGGCTGGTGAACGAGGGGTTGTCGCCCCACGTGTTCGACCTAGCGGTGCCCGAAAGGGAGGTCCCCGGGCTCGTCGCGAGGGTGGAGGAGCTCATGGAAAAAGCAGGGTTCGCCGACCGGCTGAGCCACACGCTGTTCACCTCGACGGACGCCTACACCGTCAGCCTCTTCCTGACCGCGGAGGAGCTGGGGTCCCATCGGATATCGACCCTTTCAAGGGAGCTGTTCGAGCTGGTCTGGCAGAGCGGCGGTACGGTCTCGAGGACCCATGGATACGGGACGCTAATCGATCATCAGGCGGTCCAGAGGGACATGGGCGACGACCTGGGGATGCTCGGGCGGTTGAAAAAGGTCCTGGACCCCAACGGGACCCTGAATCCCGGTGTGATGCTTCCCGATCGCACGGAAGTGGATGGCGGACAGGGGGCCGGGCCACGGACAAGGACGGGTGGTGGTAGGGTCCGCGGCCCATTCGCCTCGACGGGAGGCGATTGAGATGGGTGCGAAGAGGGCCAGGGAGCACGAACACGAGCTCGAGGAGGCGCTGCGGCAGGCGGAGAGGTGCTCCACCACAGAGTGCTCGTTCTGCCGGGACAACTGCCCATCGTACCGTCTCAACGCCTTCGAATCAGGCAATCCAAGGGGGAAGAACAGGGTCCTTGCCGCATACTCGGAGGGAAGGCTGGATATCGAGGACCTTCTGGAGATCGTTCTGGACTGCGCGGTATGCGGGCAATGTTCAGAGGCCTGCCTTGCCGACGCCGGCATCTACGGACAGATCCCCAAGGTCAGGGAGTTCCTCCAGCGGGAGGGGCTCATACCCGAGGAGATGAACGCCAGCGCCAGGCGCGCCCTGGACGATGGAACACCCTATCCCTCAAAGGACAGGTCCTGGTCGGAGGGGCTGCCGGAAAAGGCGAGCGTTGGATACTTCCCCGGCTGCAACGTCCTGGCAAACAATCCGAAGCTTGCCGTTCACACGGTCGCCCTCCTGGAGCGGGAAGGGGTCCGGCCGGCCGCCATCGACGAGCACTGCTGCGGTTCGTCGGTGTTCAATGCCGGTATGGCCGACGATTTCCGTGACAACGCCGGTATGATCGCAGCGGAGATCAAGAAGAAGGGGGTCAAGAGGCTTATCACCTCCTGCCCCGGATGCACGAACGTCCTCGTGAACCTGCAACCGAAGGTGGCGAAGATGCCCTTCAAGACGGTCCATATCACGGAGTTCCTCGCCTCAAGGAAGCCAGGGAAAGCGTTGCCCGGCGACGCGGGAAAGGCGGCTGGAGGGCGGGTGGCCTACCACGACCCCTGCAACCTGGGGCGCAAGCTCGGGATCACGGAGGAACCCCGCAAGATCATCGAGGCACTCGGCTTCGAGCTCCTCGAGTTCCGCTTCAACAGGGCGAGATCGGCCTGCTGCGGAGGTGGAGGGGGTCTAGGCACCGTTCACCCGGAGAGCTCGCTCGAGCTGGCCAGGGACCGGGTCGACGAGGCTCTGGCCATGGGAGCGGATGCGCTGGTATCGACATGCCAGACCTGCACCACCCGATTCGCCAGGGCGGCCAAGGGGGATATCGAGACCCTGGACCTGGTGGAGATGATCCCAATATGATGCGCCGGATCGACGACATCATCATCCGGAGGGCAGGCGCGCCGGACATGGACGCTGTATCCCGCGTCATCGCCTCGGCCTTCGACGACAAGATCGTGGCCATCGGAGGCCAAAAAAGGGCCGGGCGCGTGGTACCCATCATCGTCGGGTCCATGAGGGGCGAGAAGTTCATTGCAGTCACCGGAGGCGAGGTGGTGGGAGCTATCATCGTGACCACCGAGGAGATCGACCCTGTGGACGGCAATGTCTTGAAGGTGGTCAAGGTCCTGGGCCTCTTCGGGGCGCTGAAGGCCTGGAGGGTCGCAAGGAGCTACACGAGGAGTACACCCAAGCGCCTGGAGAAGGAGGGGGTCCTCGAGGCCGTGGGTGTCATGGAAGACCATCGGGGCCAGGGCGTCGGCGGACTGCTCGTCAGACGGGCGGAAGCCCGCCTGAAGAACCTCGGAATGAAGACCTTCGGTCTGGGTGTCAAGGAGAACAGCGAGGCAGTAAGGTTCTACGAAAGGCTCGGTTTCGAGGTGGTCACGAAGTATCACAACAGGCTGGGAGACTGGCTGTATATGCGGAAGCGGATCTGACACGATGTGGTGCCATTTCCACTCATGGGCGGCCGCATCGACCTCTCCTATGCGATGAGGATCTCCGCTGTAGACAACTGATCCGATCAGGGGCGGGTTCACAGATGTCAAAGAAGGACACGCACTATGAACGACGACGCCCACGCCGGAAAACACTTGGACCCATGCTAGAATAATGTTCGAACCCGCCCGACGGACGGACGGCCCGCGCCAGGAAAATGCTAGCACCCATTCTTGGAAGATGCCTTCACCCATGCTGAGAAAACGACTGGCCCTTGACGAACGATGAAAAGACGGGAACTGCCTCTACTTGCTCTCCTCGCAGATGTCCATGAAGTTCTGGAATATCTTGTGACCATGCTCTGTGTGAGAAACCTCTGGATGGAACTGTATCCCCCAGATCTCCCTCTCCGTGTGCTTCATGGCCTGGACCTTGCAGTCAGGGGACCCTGCCAGGACCGAGAACGCCTCCGGCGGCCTCAGGACCTCGTCGTTGTGGGACTCCCAGGCCTTGAACGTCTCCGGGACATTCTTGAAGAGGGGGTCGGGGGCGTGGACGGTGATATCGGCGCTTCCGAACTCGGGGCGGGCGGCGGGGCCGACCTCGCCTCCGAAATGCTTGGCCATGAACTGGTGGCCGGCGCATATACCTAGGAGTGGAAATTCAGCTTTATCCAGGTACTCCCCGGTCAGGCCCAGGGTCTCCGCGAGACCCACCCTAGGCGCTCCGCCTGAAAGAACAAGTCCATCGACCTCCAATCCCTCGAGGGGGGTGTCGTTGGGTATCTGCTTGGTGTCGGCACCAAGTTCTTTGAGCACCCTCCATTCCCTGTGCGTCCACTGTCCTCCGTTGTCCACGACGTAGATCCTGATGGTCATTCCTCGTCCCTCGTGATGCCCGATCTCCGGGATGAGCTGTTATAGTGATCCGCCTTAATATCCCTTCCCGCCGACTATCGGAAACTCACCAACCGGAAGACACCTTTCGACGGTTTGTAAACGATGTCGGGGTAGTTCTCCGCGAGCCGCCATATCCGACCGTTGGCGGTCTTGGGATGAAAGGCGGGGTCGGATCCGAGAACCTTGGCCAACAGTTCCGACCACCTCAGTCCATCTGGATGTCCTTCAAGCAGTTCAAGAGCCGCCGCATCGATCCGTTCGGTGATCAATGATGATCGGATATCCGGTCCTGTTCCCTTCGCCATCACAGCATCTACCCAAATCGTGATTGATGTAGGTTGCGCCGAACCGCGGCCCATACCCCAGCCGACCTTCGCTACCACTCCAGACCGACGCGGGTAAAATTACCGCCACGAAACCTTTATTATAAACATATCCGTTATTATTCCGGAAATAGGCCCTAATCGATACGGGGCGGAAATCGGGAGACCCGCAAATGCCAGGGCGAAAGAACCCCATCACCGTAAAGGAAAAGATACTACTCCATCTTCTAACCTTCCCTAAAGACAGGTTCGCCCCTGACGCAAATCCCGGAGACGAACTTTACAAATCGACTCCCATCGGCATATCCCAGCCCGGCATCGCCGACGCCGTCGGCATCCGCTGGAACCACGTTCCAAGGGCCATGAAGGACCTCGAGACCGAGGGCCTCGTCGATCGTTTTTCGGGCACCGTGACCGGCGAGTCCCGGCGCAGAGCCGTCTACTTCCTCACAGCCATTGGCATGGAGAAGGGGACGGAGATCCTGGACAACATCGAGGAGGCGGAGCTCTCCGTCACCGAGAAGGGCAAGGTCAACAGGTACACCCTGAAGGAGGTCCTCTCTAAGCTCCCGCCGGAGTTCCCGCTTCTGAAGCTCGTCAGGACCCTTGACGACCTCAACACCACGAAGCTCGACTTCGACTCCCTCGTCGTCGATTACGAGACCGGCAAGGACGCGGGAGAGGACCGGCCGAAGTACATCAAGTACACAGAGGGGCAGCCCCCGCTGAAGCAGTTCTTCGGAAGGGACGACGAGGTCGGACAGATCATGGAGTGGCTCGAGTCGGACATCCGCATCGGCGTGGTGACCGGTATCCCCGGTATCGGCAAGTCCACCCTGGTCTATCACATCATCAACGAGTTCGCCGACAAGGCGAACCTCTTCTGGTACCAGTTCCACGAGTGGGACACCGTCAGAGCGGCCATCACGCCGCTGGGCGAGTTCCTCTCGCATCTATCGGAGAGGGACCTGCAGTCCTATCTCAAGACGAACAAGACGATCAACTACAGCGAGCTCTACAACATCCTGGACAAGGCGTTCGAAGGGATGCAGGCGATCCTGGTCTACGACGACTACCACAAGAACCCCGAGCGCCTGGAGACGATGTTCAAGCTCTTCCACCAGGTCCTCCGGGGCAAGGAGGTCAAGATCCTGGTCACATCCAGGATCCAGCCGAACTTCTACGACCGGAGGGAGGTGCGCGTCCGCGGGACCATCGGCGAGATCCGCCTGAAGGGTCTCGACGAGATCAGCTCGAAGGAACTGTTGATGGCCAGGGGTATCCCGGAGGACGACGTCGACAGGATCATCCAGATGACCGGCGGCCATCCGCTGGCGCTGGAGCTGATCAGGACGCCGGGCGACGCGCGTCGTCCGTCCGATATCCACCGTTTCATGAACTCCGAGATCTTCTCGAAGCTCAAGCCCGAGGAGCAGCAGCTCCTGGGTCTCGCTTCCGTTTACCGTTATCCCATAGAGCACGAGGCCCTGTCGGTGGCCGGGCTCCCCTACGAGGCGTTCGACGCCCTCATCGAGCACGATCTTCTCCAGGAGATCCCCTACGAGGGGATATACCTCCACGACATCGTGCGTGAGCTCGCCTACAGCCGGCTCACACCGGAGGAACGGCAGTCGAACCACACGCTCGCCGCCACGTACTATCAGGGCAAGGGCGACCTCAGCTCGCTCCTTTCCGCCACGCTCCACTTCCTGGAGGCGGAGGACTTCGACACCGCCGCCGAGATCCTGGTGGACAACGGCCGCATGATGATCAACCGGGGACTCCTCGATGAGCTCCACGTCGTCATCCAGAAGCTCGAGGACAATATCCCCACCGATTACCATTACGGAATGATGCTCATATCGGGCGACCTCTTCTTCGCCGAGGGCGAATGGGAGGCGGCGCTCGACAAGTACCACACCGCGCTCAAGTCCTGCTCCAGCACCAACTACAAGGTCCGGTCCCACGCCTTCAGGCAGATCGGCCACCTGGAGATGGAGAAGGGGACCCTCGATCGGGCCGTGGACTACTTCCAGATGGCCCTGGACGAGGCCGCCAAGCTTGGAGACCGATCTGCAGAGGCGGACACCATGCGCGGCCTGGGAAAGATCCAGCTGCGGCGCGGCGACCACAAGCGAGCCCTTGAGTACATGGTCCGGGCCCAGGAGAGCGCGGAGGCCGCCGGGGATGAGGAGGTATCCAACGAGGCCCTCATCGACGAGGCCATGGTCCTCAACGAGATGAACCGCTCCACCGAGGCCGTGGAGGTCTGCGAGCGCTCCATCAAGTACTTCGAGGACCAGGGTGACAACTACCGCGTTGGAAGGGCCTACAACGAGCTCGGAGTGGCCCATTATATCCTGAACAACCTCGACGACGCCAGGAACAGCTGGGAGCGGTGCATAGAGCTGGCCCGGAACACTGCCAACACGAAGCGCCTGGCCTACGCCCTGCTCAACGTCAGCAGCGTCCTCAGCAAGCAGAACAAGACCGAAGAGGCGCTGATGTATCTTTCAGAGTCATATTCCATCCTGCGCTCCATGGAGGACCGGATCGGCGAGTCCTACGTCCACCAGATCTACGGCGAGGTCTACTCGGAGCTGGGCAACTGGGACGAGGCGATGAAGCACTTCGACGAGTCGATCAAGATCGTCCAGGAGATCGACATGCCGTTCAACCTCGCCGAACGGTACTATTTCTACTCCCAGATGTACAAGAAGAAGGGCGACAACAAGAACGCCCGGAAGTATCTCGAAGAGGCCATGACGATATACAAGGAGCACGGCAAGGGCAACCTGATAGACCGTGTGGAGAAGGAGCTCAAGGAGCTCAACGAGGCCGAGAAGGGCGGAAAGAAGAAGTAGGCCGTATTCCCTTGCCCCCCCCTCCCTCTTGTTAGCATCTCATCCGATCAGCGCGCTTGCTAGCGATGTTCAAGCATTTACCCGGCTATCTGTAGGCGGAGCCAGGGCTAACTCTTGGGTGAATATTCGTCGATATACTGTCTTCAGGCTCCCGGTGCGTATACCGAGCCCCAGATCCTGTCCTTGCAGGTCGGGTTGTACTCCCAGTTGGCCCAGGACCACTGGTCCCAGAACGCCTCCTCGAAGGAGATCCTGCCGTTGCCGTTCCAGTCTGCATTGGGGTCAGTAAGGGCTACTGACAGGCGGAAGTCCGTGTCAACGTCGATGTTGTTCTTGCACGACGCGATGCAGAGCCGGCCCCACTGACCGATCTCCGGCAGGAATCCGCCGGAATACCTGAACACGAGGTTGATCACCAGGTCGTCGCAGTCTATGGCGTCGAGCTTCGCATCGAGCTCGTGATCGTACAACGGCTCGTCGTTCAGTTCGACGTAATAGCCCTCTCCGCCCTCGTGGCCGAGATCCAGGATGCCGCAGAAGACGAAGCTGTCCTCCGTCGACACCGCCGCGAGGAAGTCGAGCGCTGCCATTATGTTGCCCTTGGTGACCTCTCCATCTATAACGGGGTTCGTCGTATCGAAGTCAACGAGCAGGATGATGTGCTCCTCGTCGAATCCGAGTCCCGCAAAATAGTCGTGAAGGGCCAAGGCCTCCTGGTAGTCAGGATCGTTCAGATAGTCCAGGGGATCATGCAGCGCTGCTGCGATGAAAACCCAGTCCCCCTGGCCGGTAGGCATTTCGGAAAAATCTACCGTTGGTGCTGCCATCTCGGCGGAAACTCCTGAAAGCATGGTTAACAGGAGTGCCGCTGCTACTACGACACTGGTCGCCTCCTTAAGCATATGTTCGAGCCTCCGTGATGGAACTCCGGGCAGAGCCCAAAGCATATAGATAGTCCGACTGACGATATATAAGCTTTAAGTACGCACTGCCGGAACGCCATGCAGAGATGTGCTATCGACGACATAATGGTTCGGCGAAGACTTCCAGATGGGATGTTCACATCCCCTCCCCGCACCCCCGAACGGGATCGAGAAATTGGACCTCCACGTCAAGGGATGATCGCTGGAAGTTATCTCAACGTACAAAACAAAGAAACAAAAAGAGAGGGGACCGCGCGTCTTTCCCCTACCGCGCGGCCCCTCAAGACCCCATCTATTGAGCGTTATGTGATCGAGGAGCGGCGAGCATGCTCTCCTCGGCGTCTAAATAAAAAAATCCCCGGGCTGAGCGGGCGCCTTTTTTACCCACCCGCTCAGCCGGCTCCAACAAGTCAGCAGGAGGCAGTCCTAACTGAATGCGGAACTGTACACACATCCCCGCCTTGGGGATCCCTTATTCAAAGCGGCATGCTTTCCGGATCGATGGGCGACGGGGGGAAAGAGCCCATCGGATTGATCCTGATGAGGATCAACGGGGATGTATGCGATGCGATTGCACCTCGCCGGACGGCCATAAGGGCCTCGGTGACAACAGGGGCGAGCACTCCCCTTTCTGCCATTTACTCCTTATGGCCGGCCGTATTTGATCGTTCAGACTCCGGGGGCGTACACCTTACCGGATATCTCGTCGTCCTTCTTGGGCTTGAAGGAATCGTCGATGTCTCTCAGGCGATCCTTCTCGTACTTGTAAGCCTCTTCGAAGGCGATCCTGCCGTTGCCGTTGCCGAACTCCTGGTCGGCCTCCATGTCCTGAAGACCTATGGAGATATGGAACGGTACGTCCAGGTCCTTGTTGTCCTTGGTCGATCCGAAGCAGAGCCTGCCATCCTCCGATATGTAGTCGAAGAAGCCGGCTGCGTGCCTGAAGACAAGGTCCACGACGAGATCCTCGTACTGTAGCATGTCAAGCTTGGCGTCCAGCTCGTGATCGTAGAGCGGCTCGTCGTTCAGCTCGACATAGTATCCCTGCTCGTTCTCGTGGCCAAGATCGAGGATCCCGACGAACACGAAGCTGTTCGGGGTCGTCACGGTGGCGAGGAAGTCGAGAGCGGCATATATGTCTCCCTTCGTCGCAGGTCCGTCCACGATCGGGTTGGCCAGATCGAAATCGATCAGAGTTATGATATGTTCTTCATCTATCCCAATACTAACAAAGTAGTCGTGCAGGGCAATTGCCTCCTGGTAGTCCGGATCATCGAAGAACCCTGCCTCGTCATGCAGGGCAGCGGCGATCAGGACCCAATCGGCCTCTGCCGTGTTATACACACTATAGTCTACCGTCGGCGCTGCTATCTCGGCGGTCACGCCCGAGAAGAGCGTCAGTACCATCATCACCGAAAAGGTCATGACAGCTATTTTCTTCCACATTCTTGGTGCCTCCTTCTATGATTCTACGCCTCTGATGCTGCACCCCGTCGGTGCAGGCCCCTTATCTTCCACCATTGTCACGGAATCTCAACCCGAGACTCACATTGATACTCGGCTCGAAAGTATTTGAACCCTCTTTGGTTATAACATTGGGGGTGTTTTGAAAATCGATGGTTATAACCAAGACAACCATCAGGCGTTTTTCGGCTGTAGATGCTGAAAATGGCAATTAAAGGGGCATTTCACGAAAGTAGCATTTTCACGAGATCGCCTACATTGGTGCACCAATGTAACCACTCTCACACCAGGGTCGGCGCACACCCGGACACATCGGGATCTCGGCCGATCTTTCCCCTGAGATCACGAATATTGAGAGCCAATATCTTGTCGTGATAAGTTAAATCAGGAGCCGCCCAAAGGCCTAATTCCGGTGAAAAGATCCCAAGGGCTTCTCCAGCGAAAACCATCGATATCGTTCCGGTATCAGAACAATAACGAAAGAACCCGACGTAAAAAGCTCAAAGCTAGGGATGATAAATGAAAAAGAAAAAAAGAAAAAGGACCCGCAGGCGCCGAAGCGCCCGCAAGGCCCCCCTCACGAAAAAGAGACTTCGCAAGATGCGGTCAAAGGCCTTAATGCCACGACTTAAACCCCTGATCGCCCGCAGAACATGTCTAAGGCTCGAACATACAGTTCAACAGCAGGGTGGGAGACCCACTGTTGCCTGCGAGCGGGGGGCGCATGGCAGTCAAAGACCTTTCAACCGTCGACCTACGGTTGTAGTCCCTTTAGATTTATACTCCGGGGGCGTAAACCTTTCCGGATATCTCGTCGTCCTTCTTGGGCTTGAAGGAATCGTCGATGTCTCTCAAGCGATCCTTCTCGTACTTGTAAGCCTCCTCGAAGGCGATCCTGCCGTTGCCGTTGCCGAACTCCTGGTCGGCCTCCATGTCCTGAAGACCAATGGAGATATGGAACGGTACGTCCAGGTCCTTGTTGTCCTTGGTCGATCCGAAGCAGAGCCTGCCATCCTCCGCGATGTAGTCGAAGAAGCCGGCGGCGTGCCTGAAGACCAGGTCCACAACGAGATCCTCATACTGAAGCATATCGAGCTTGGCGTCCAGCTCGTGATCGTAGAGCGGCTCGTCGTTCAGCTCGACATAGTATCCCTGCATGTTCTCATGGCCGAGATCGAGGATCCCGACGAACACGAAGCTGTCGGGGGTCGTCACGGTGGCGAGGAAGTCAAGGGCGTGATAGATATCTCCCTTGGTCGCCGGTCCGTCAACGATCGGGTTTGCCAGATCGAAGTCCACGAGCAGGATGATATGTTCCTCATCAAAGCCTATGCTCGCAAAATAGTCGTGCAGAGCAATTGCCTCCTGGTAGTCCGGATCGTTGAAGAACCCTGCCTCGTCGTGCAGTGCAGCGGCGATCAGGACCCAATCGGCCTGTGCGGTGTTGTAACCGCTATAATCTACGGTCGGCGCGGCCATGTCGCCTGTGACACCCGTGAAAAGCGTCATCATCAGCATAGCGACAAAGCCCATACTTACAGCCTTTTTCCACATCTTGTTCTTGCCTCCTTCTATCTATTTTCGTCACCTATTGACCGCCGGCGCCTAATCCGGCGGCGAGCCCTTGATATCTCAAGGTCCCTACGAAGCTTTTCTACCTCGTAGGAAAAAGAACGACGCGTTCGAAGTATATAACCCGAATTTGGTTATAACGATAGATCGATGGTTATAACCCAAATAACCAATGAAAACCACCCTCGGCCGGTACATTCGGCTCTACCTGCGGTCAAAAAACCACTCGATCGACGCCCGGGATCCCGCCGATGACAGACGTATCTATTTGTTACTTTAATTATATATAGAAGGCACAGCCCCCCGGACCTAGGCAGGGTCCGAGGGGGGCTAAAGCCGGCCCGGGAGGCAGACCGGGCCGGCGAAGATGTGCTCGCTGTATTGGGGTAAAACTCTCTCAGAGGCGTAGACGATAGAAGGAGGCAACCTTATCGCCTTTTTTTATTTTTAGAGCTTTAACTGCAAGTGTGCTATCTGTGATACCCCTAGGCATTCCGCGCCTGATCCGCCGGGGGGGTAAAGACCGGGGGGCTTGCGCCCCCCAATCTTTAGCGAATCAGGCTTTTCGCACCCCTTGGTGCTTTCTCGCAATCATTATCCTCGGCCGCCGTTGGTCCTTACCCACGACCCCTTTTCCACCGGTGACCTTCCGAACCGCCGCCCCGCGCCGCCGTCTCCGCGCCACCAATTATCGGCCAGAATCCATGAAAGGCGAATGTTCTTTCTCATTTCAAGCCATTTTTCCCTTTTTCTCCATTATTGACGCGATCAAGCGCCTGGTGCGTAGACCGAGCCCCAGATCTTGTCCTTGGCGGTGGGGTTGTACTCCCAGTTCGCCCAGGACCACTGGTCCCAAAAGGCCTCCTCGAAGGAGATCCTGCCGTTGCCGTTCCAATCCGCGTTGGGGTTGGTAAGGGCGTTGGACAGCCTGAAGTCGGTATCCACGTCGATGTTGTTCTTACAGCTCGCAATGCAGAGCCTGCCGCTCTGGCCGATCTCTGGCAGGAACCCGCCAGAGTACCTGAAGACCAGCGTAACGACCATCTCGTCGTACGTCAGTGCGTCCAGCTTCGTATCCAGATCGCAGTCGTACAGAGGTTCGTCGCTCAGCTGGACCCAGAAGCCGTCCCCGCTCTCATGTCCAAGGTTCAGGATCCCAATGAATAGGAAACTGTCCGAGGTGGACACGGTAGCCAGGAAATCAAGGGCCGCAAAGATGTTGCCCTTGGTGGCCGCGCCGTCGACTATGGGGTTCATGGTGTCGTAGTCGACGAGAAGGATGATATGCTCCTCATCGAAACCGAGACCCAAGAAGTAGTCGTGCAGGGCCATGGCCTCCTGATAATCAGGGTCGTCCATATAGTTCACAGGGTCGTGCAGCGCTGCTGCGATGAAAACCCAGTCCGCTTGTTCCGTCGGTGTCTGACTGAAATCCACCGTGGGTGCAGCCATTTCCGCGGATGTGCTGTATGCCAGCGTTGTCAGCATAGTGACCACGAGGGCCATTGCCGCTAACTTCTGCCACATTTTCTTTTCCTCCTGATTCGCGATTGCTCGCCGAAAGTGAACAGTTCTAGCCCTCTCGGGATAGTTCCTGCTCCTTTCGCAATGCAAAGATGCCATGCAGACTATATATAGACTGCCAGGTTAGCACCAGGGTATAACCAAAGAATTACAGGTGAACCATCTATACTCTGATTAATTAATAAAGTAAATTCAGAATGGACCTATCTTTGGTATTAATTGAATAAAGGATAGGAACGGATGTCAGGCCCCACCTTCACCCCCACACAATGACCTTCGGTGTTCAGTTATCAACTTAATAAGGGCGATCTCCGTCACTTTCACAGCTAGTTATATATACCAGAGGATTTTTGAGGGCGAAGCAAGAGAGGAGTATGGCGCAATGTCCGGATTCACCGACTCAGAGATGTTCGCGACCGTGGGCATACCGGTCCTGATCTGCCTGGCCAGGATACTGGATGTTTCCATCGGGACGCTTCGCATAATCTTCGTTTCCAGAGGACTCAAGTACATGGCCCCGGCCCTGGGCTTCTTCGAGGTCATCATCTGGCTCGTCGCCATCGGGCAGATCATGAACAACCTGACCAACGCCGTGAACTACGTCGCCTACGGCCTCGGTTTCGCCATCGGCAACTACGTCGGGATCATCCTGGAGGAGCGGATTTCGTTAGGATACGTGCTCCTTCGGGTGATAACGCGCATTCAGGCGGTAGAGCTCAAGCAGTACTTCCGTAGATCCGGCAGGAAATTCACCATGGTCGACGGTTTCAGCGACGACGGCCCTATAAATATCATATATCTTCCATTGAAGAGGAAGGATGTGCCAGAGGTGGTCAAGGACATCAAGAGGTACAATCCAAAGGCGTTCTACACGCTAGAGGATGTCAGATCGATCTCCTCCGACGTTTCCATAGTCCAGCCGAGACCGATCCGGAAGTGGTCCAGGTATAGGTTCCTGCCGCGATTCAAGAAGAAATGATCATGATCGAGGCATTGAGAACTCCACGGATCCGGCCTCTTTCGCCATCAATAGATTTTAATCCAGGTCGCTGATTCATCCGTGTGAAGCATTCCGGGGTCCTGGCGACGATATCGGTCCACCATGCCATCAACGACGCCTGTCTGGCGGCGATACCGGTGGTCATGCCCCTGATCAGGGACGAGTACGATCTCAACTACACCCAGATCGGCATTTTGACCGGGATCGGGCTCTCCATCACCCTCGGAGGACAGCTTTTCATGGGGCGGAAGGGCGATTATCACGCCCCGGGCCGCCTGATAGGTGCAGGAGTGCTCCTTCTTGCGATATCGATTCTGGCGATGACGTTCAGCACCGTCTTCTGGCAGCTGATGCTGGCATACTGCTTGCTGAGGTTCGGCGCAAGCGTATACCATCCTGTAGGGATCGGCTGGGTCTCGAGGCTGTACAAAGGCACAACGATGGAGAAAGCGATGAGCATCCAGAGCGCATCCGCCGATCTGGCACTGTTCATATCGGTGATGGTGACCGGCTACATGGCATTCGCCTGGGGCTGGAGAGCCCCATTGACGTTCTGGGGCGCGATCGCCATTCCGTTGATCCTGATCGGCCTGATCGTCTTCGAGCGGAGCTACGGCGAGCTCAACAGGCCGAGCATGAAAGGAGCAGTAAAAGGGGAGGATGGGAGACCGGCCGGGGCCGGATTCCGCGCTATGATCGGCCCGATGATCGTCTCGGGCGCGACATGGGGCACCTTTGCAAGCTTCGGACCGCTCCACTTCACGGACACCTTCGATCTGAACGAGGGGACCATAGGCATCATTCTCGCTGTCTGGTACGGTACCGGTACCTTCGCGACGTTCATGTACAGCCGGGTCCGGAAGCACATCGAGAGGGGACGGTTATTCACCCTCTGCTACAGCGGCATGATCCTGTCCGGTGTCCTCCTTTTTGCCCTCCCCAAGGGGCTTGACGTTGCATTGTATCCAATAGCGGCCCTGCTCGGGGTCTCGCTTTTCATAACCTATCCCATAATGTTTTCCGAGATATCGGAGGGGGCGGGGGAAGGCGAGCATACGAAGCACTTCGCCTACGCCTTCACCGCGCAGCTCGCCGGGGGGGTTGCGTTCATAACCGTCGGGGGGGCCGTGGCGGACCGTCTCGGCATCAATACGCCCTTCGCATTGACCGCGTCCGCGGCTATGGTCATCCTCTTCATGTTCATGACACGGCAACGGACGGATACTGCCGGGAACGGCGATGGAATCAGTAAAGAATAAATGCCGTATCGACGTTGTTCGTTCCGGTGCGATAATTGCTCGAGCGACTTATCGATGAGATGAAGAACGCGCCCATCGTCGAGATGGGCAATTACAACTACTACGTATTCCCGATCACCGACGGGGTTCCGATGCTCCAGCCGGACATAATCAAGGAGATCGTCAGCGAGGCGATGGGCCGCATGGACCTCGATGTGGACCGTATCGTGACCGTCGAGTCCATGGGCATACCGCTGGCGACCGCTTTGTCCGCCGAGACCGGCATTCCGTTCACGACCGTTCGAAAGCGCAGCTACGGCCTGAAGGGCGAGGTAATGGTGACCCAGAGGACCGGATATTCCGAGTCCACACTGTATATCAACGGATTACAGCCTGGAATGAAGGTCGCCATAATCGACGACATAGTCAGTACCGGCGGCACCCTGATAGCGCTGATCGACGCTCTAAACAACATGAACGTCGAGATCGTGGACACGCTCATGGTCGTCGACAAGGGCCGCGGCCGCCAGCGGGTCATGGAGACCACGGGCATCGACGTGAAGTGCCTGGTCAGGGTCGACGAGAAGGGAGGGCCGGGGGAGAAGGAGCTTGTGTTGAGGGCGATACCGAAGGATTAGACTGCTCTAGAACCTCTGAATCCTCGATTTAAATATCCGGTGCCAGGCTGCGGCCGGCACCGCACGTGATTTATAAACGTAATAATATTGCAGACAACGAAGGCGTGCAGGGGTAGCCAAGCTTGGCCAACGGCGCAGGACTTAAGATCGGGTTTCCGGTCGCGGGGTCCTGATGAGCCATCCTGTCCAGAAGTGGTTCGTGGGTTCGAATCCCTCCCCCTGCACCATCTCCCTTACGTCAATGAGAGATTTCTTCGGGAGATGGTGCGAGAAGATGCCGGTATACGCTGTGTTCTTAGTTGGTTCAACTATGACATACGAACACAGCTGGACCGCATCAACTCGTTGGTCGTCAATTAGAAGCGTTTCTGCGGTTCCTCCCCCTGCACAGAACCTCCTCTGATCGAAGCTAATACGTGCAATGTGGTCCGAACCGACAGAAAGCCTATTCCAGCAGATGCGCGCCTCTCGACGTGATCTTCGTCACGAAGACCTCGCCCAGGGGCTCCAGGATCGGCTTGAGCCGTTCGACCTTGCCGAAGACGAAGATCGAGTTCCCGAGCATGCATCGACCCGTTATACCGTAGTTGTACCTTCGGATCAGCTCCACCGTCCTCTCGGTCTTCAGGTTGTTGAAGCCGACCCGCTCCGCGAAGAGGTTCGACTGGATGCAGAGGTTCTCCAGGGTCTTGTCGTGCATCAGTGCGTCCAGGGACTCCTTTCCGGCGTAGTTGATCAGCTCGTGGAGCCTCTGGTCCTCCAGCACGTTCTTAGTACCGACATGCTCACCTAGGACGCAGAGCAGGACCGGGATGCCAGTGAACCGGTGCTCGTCCAGGAACGCCGGGACCGTCGGGTCGAGGTCCACGACCTCGCCGTGGGGCGGTACACCCGGGCTGATCCGGGCCTCGAAGCCGCCGATGGTCTGTCCCGGGACATCTCCAAGGCCGGTGCTGTTCTCCAGCTCGGCAAGGTGGGCGATCTCGGCAGGGGTCCTATAATTGGGCAGTAACTTTGAGAGTGCGTAGGATGTCGCCAGGGCGCAGGCGCCGCTCAGGCCGAATCCCTGGGACAGCGGAAGCTCGGACAGTAATGAGACGTGTATCCCTAGCATGTGGCCCGCCGTGCTGAGCCTCTCTGCGCTTGGAGTGTCCGGGAGCATGGTATCCGGATCGAGATAGTGCTCGACCACGGTCTTGACGGTGGGGAAATCCACTGCGCCGCCGTTCAGGACGACCTGGATACCGGGCTTGTCGATCAGCTTGACGATGGCGGTCACGCCCTTCTCGAGGCTGAAACCGGCGCCCACCGATCCCTTCTGGAACGGGTTGGGGCTGGTCGCATCTATTGTGAAGAAACAGCTGACATGAGCCGGACAGTAAGCAGAGCTGACCTCCGTCGCGTCTGATCCCTTGGGCTGGTCCGCGGCCATTCTATGTTCGTTCATATTATCGCCCCTCCGGTCTGCAGAGGTTTCCTGTATCGGAGACCAATGCATCACTTGAAATAAAAAACCTACTGCCTAGGACCTCTCCCGCCGTCCAATGACGGCCATAAGCAGGCCAGCGACCAGGAGAAAGGCCATACCGGCGAACCCTGGCCCTGTGGGATTGTCCTTGTAGTTGTCCTTGAACACGAAGATCGTCTGGCCCTCATCGGCACCGATGTCGCTGTCCCATCCCCGAACCTTGACACCGACATGGTGTTCTTCGAGCGAGATATCCTTCCAGGTGTACCTCACCTTGACCGATTCATTGACATCCAGGTCGATGGTCATGGTCTTGACCTCCACCTGGTCCGCGGTGAATGTGACGACCACGCCCTCCAGCCTCGCCGTTCCGACGTTCACGACCGTCGCGATGACCTCGACGTCGTCGCCGGAATAGGCGACATTCGGCTTCTGGACCACCTCGGGGATATCCACCTGCCCTTTCAGAAGGACCACGGAGACCGACTCGCTTACAGCGTGAGTGTCGTTGGTAGCGACGATGTCGAAAGCTCCGTCATAGGGGTCGAAGTAGGATGCGTTCATCACCTTTACAGTGACAGTCCAGGAGGTTCCACCTGACACCGTACCAGAGGCGGTTGCGTTGCCGTTCACCGTCGGTTCGACGTAATGATGCACATTGGCGAAGGAGATCGTCACGTTCTCGTCCGCGAGGCCGTTGTTTGTGATCTTAACGGTGTAGGATAGATCGGTATCCCCCGACAGGCCGGTCGGGTCCATCGATCGCGAGACGGCGCCGCTGGGCGTGACCTCCATCCCCATATCTCCCGCGGTTGCTCCGGTCAGAAGCATGAGCGCCGAGAGTGCGATCATCGTCAATATCAACGTCAGTGGGAGGTGTCTGGTCATCTCCATTCGAACCACTCTGGATAAGCTGGAAGGTCGATATAAGAACGTTGTGGTCTAGTACGCCATGGGGTCGCCGACCTTCATGAACTCCCGCATGATCGTCGTGGCGTAGACCCCTTTGGAGAGGAAGAAGGAGAAGGTCGGCAGGGGTTCCGGTTCGAAGATAAGGTCCTGTACCGGGGTGACGAGCTCCCTGAACCTGCCTTTCGATCCGATCTCGGGCATTTCCGGGGTCAGGAAGGATTCCCGCGTGAGGCCCAACTCCTCAAGGATCGCATCGTGTATCTCACCAGGGCGGCCGGTCATCGGCGGAATGTCCGACCCCGGCAGCGGCCCTGCGACCCTCGCCTTGTCCCTGGAGCACTGCTCCTGGATCTTCGGGAGGTTGAAGTCGCTCACGGGTATCCATCTGCGTCGATCTGGAAATCTCCCGTCCATGGGAAGGACGGTATCGCCGACCACGGGGTCGAGAAGTCCCTCTTCCATGCGGGCCGACAGTATCTTGTTGAAGACGTAGGCCTGGACGGCCTGGATGAAGATTCGGCGCAGCGTTGCCGGAAGCCTCTCGAAGGCCCGGCGGGGCTCGTCCGGGTACTGAACCAGGGACGATAGGAGCATTCTCTCGTAGGAATACTCCTTCGGGAGCATGTCCATGATGTCCTCCGGCGGATCTCCTCGGTCGTGGGCCGCGCGGGCCTCCTTGATCGCATCCGGCTCATTCTGCCGTGGTTTTCCGACATATTCGTCCACGGCTCCCATGAAGTCGCCGTTCAGGACCTTCAGGCCGACGAGGTGGGTATTGGTCCGTACCGCGCCGAAGCGCTGGACGCCGAAGAAGTTCGGCGCACCGCCCACCGCCTCCATCTGGCCCTGGATCCGGGCGATCTCGTCCTCAAGGGCCTGGCCGACCAGGTCCGGATCAGTGACGACTATCCGGAACCGGTTCCCGACAAGGCCGCCTGGTCTGAGCGAGCTGTCCGTCGAGAACGCGTCCAGTACAGACACTCCGTTTAGGTCGATCTTGTTCTGCACGAAGGCAGCAATAGGGTCGACGCCATTCTCGGGACCTGGCCTGTCAACAGTGGCGACCTTCGAATAAGGACCGGACGGTACCGGCGCCACCTTGGCAGAGGGCAGGATCGGGTTCTTCCCACCCTCCCCCATCCCCCTGAGGCTGAACTGCTGTACCGTGACGGCGCGTTTATCCTTCAATCCTGCGAATGAGATCAGATCGGACCTGATCCCGAGCCTGGTCCCGAGCATGTGGACGAACCTGTTGGTCTCCCAGTTGTCCAGTTCTATGACGAGCATGAGGTTCCTGCCCGTTCCTTTTAAAGCTGGAAATGGAACCTCCTCCACCCTGAAGTGGGCGGCTATCGCCCTCAGGCGGCCTCCGATACCGGGCGGATCGGTGAGATATCGCTCCATGCCGGTCCCGATCGTCATATCGTCACGACCTCCGGTGATACTTGGTCTCATACCGTATGATACTTGCGCTTCAGATACCCTTCTCCCAAAGTACCCTCTAGCTAGAACTCTCACTGACACAGAAGGCAAGGCGTCTCCCTGCCTGATCGCTATCATCACTTCTCGGCGGGAACGAGCCTCTCGATCTCCTCGAGGGCGTCCTTGTACTGGTTGGACACCTTGGTCGCCGCCCTCTTGAACGCGGTCTGGGGCTTGCCCGAGGTCACGCGGACGTAAAGGGTGGGCCTCTCGAGGAGCGGGTGCCCCTTGAGCGAGGTCGCGAACTCGACCTTAGGGTCGTCCAGAAGGGCCTCCACCAGGGGAGAGAGAACGGTCTCGTTGGTCCCCGGAAGCTCGACCTCCATGCTGTTCTTGTCCTTGTTGACGAGTATGATCTCCATGAACTTCACCCGTGATCGGGATATCAATATCCGTGGTCCGGTACCAAGCAGAGGAACGCGAAGCTCTTCTCTCCTGCATTCTTGAACTGGTGCACCTGGTTCGGCGGGACGTAGATCACGCTGCCCGAAGCGACGTCGTGGGGCTTCCTACCGTCCTCGATGACCTGCCCCTCGCCCTCCAGCACAAGGACCTCGTGCTCCCAGTCGTGGGCGTGCTCAGGGGTGTAGCCGCCCTTTGCCAGCTCGAATCGGCGCATGGCGAACCTGTCGGCCCCTGCGTTCCTGTCAACGAGCCACTGGATCTGCACGCCTTCGGCTCCCTTCACCTCGACGTCCTTCTGTGGTACCTTCTCTACGCTCGTGACCATCATTTCTATCCCGTAACGGCCAATAGAAACAACTTCTATTTATATTTCTGCCCTGGGGCCCCTGGAAAACCGGCCCTTCTTTATGAATTCAGGATAAGGTTCGCCATTCGCTGGACATCGATATCCACCACTGCACTAAGAACGGGAAGCTCTGGATTGTCTGGATGGAGGCGGATCTCGTTGGACATTATTCCGGAAAGTGCAATAATGGTCCCTTTAGGCTGTCTTACCTCGAACGTCTCCTGAAGGAGACCTGGCTCCTTGGCCAGAACGACCGTGAGGCCGCCATCTCCAGGATCCTCCAGGCCCTCGCAGAGCAGAACATCGGTCCCCTCGGGAACAAGCGCCAACAATTCGCTCAAAGGCGGCCGCTCCGGCGTCCTACGGATGAACGCCAGTTCGTCGGCCGACTGCGAGATGACGAAATCCGCCCCCGCCTCCTTATGCCTCCAGGTATCCTTCCCCTCGATATCGACCGTGAAGCTTGAATGGGGCATGTATTTGATCGTTCCGACGGCTAGGCCTCTCGACTTGAGCTCTTTCACGACTGCCTCTATCGTGGTGGTCTTGCCGCACTTCTTCAGGCCGACGAAGGTGACTACGATCATGATAGGCTCCTCTAGGAGATTTTATCCTATTTAATGTATGACCTAGGTGAACTGGGTATACGGATCTCCGCTCACTTATGGAAAACAACCCAGCTGGCAGTGAACGATCCTGATGTCGTGTTCTTTGAGCAGCAGACCGGCCTGTTTCGATGGAAAACCTGTCTGCTTGGATATCTCCAGGACCGATGCACAGGCGATCTCTCCGTCCCTGGACCGGTTCCGTATCAACTCTAGAAAATTATCCTGAACTTCGCTCGGAACTTCGGTCATGCGCCGATAACAAGGGTCTCAGGCCATAAAAAACCAGCACACCGACCGGATCAGCCGCCGCTGGTGAGATGGATGACCTCGATCACGGCCCCGTCCTCGAACGTGGTCGCCTTGAAGTCCTCGTTCTGAACGAGCTCGCCGTCGATCTTGACGATGACCATGGGAAAGACGTACTTCATCCGCTTGAGGAGCTTCGAGATCGTCTCCCCCTCTACGAAGTCCTTCTTGAGCCCATTAACCCGTATAGTCAACGGCCACCCTCCACACCCAGTATGATCTCCAGCACCGTATTGGCCTGATAATGGGCCAGCAGACCGACCTTCGGAGCAAGCAGGACGCCCTCGTCGCTTGAAAGCGACTCGGGGTCGTTGATCAGATAGAGCTTGCCGGATCTCGTTAGTTTAACGCGTTCGGAACCACCCCACCCCGCCACCCCCGAGGCGGCGACCACGGGAACGTCCAGATCGGTCAGGCATTCCTCGATGAACTTGACCTTGGTCGATGCGGCGTCCAGGGCCTCTACGACGACGTCCACGTCGCCGAAAGGAGCGGACATCGCCCCCGCCTCCAGCTTCCGTTCGATGATATCCACATCGCACGACCTTACTGCTGCATCGATGTTCTGTTTCAGCATCTGCAGCTTCGATTTTCCGACCTGGTCCAGGAAGTAGTACTGGCGGTTGAGGTTGCTCTCCTCGATCTCGTCGAAGTCGACAATGACCAACCTGCCCACGCCGGCCCTGGCCAGTGCCATTGCGATGTTGGAACCGAGGCCGCCGGCCCCGGCGATACCAACTGTGGCATTTTGCAGCTTATCGATCACGGCTGGGTCGTCCATCAACATCCTGACCGTGTTCATTATGATTAATATCTTTCCCAATACGCGTATTTCCGTCTCTCAGTGCATGTCATTGTAACGAACGGCGGTTTTCCTGCCAAAACGCATGGAAAACCCCCCTCAGGTCCTCCAAAGGCAATATCGACTCCAACAAAAGGGTCAGATTATAACATCTCGTACCAATCTTTATTTATATTCTCCGGCTCGTAGTTTTTCTGGGTAGGAACAGGCGAGGGAGATATGGAGCAAGAGGGATTCGTATGAACGATTCGCTTAGTCGTCAGTCTCGAAGCATGGTCGAGCGGCTGTTACTTGCAGCGATGGTAGTCTTCTTTTTCATGATAGTAACAACGGCTGCATTGGGAGATGTAGATATTGATGATACCAACACACCAGCTGGGAAGGAAGTAGATCCAGGAGATTCTGTCACATATCAGATCGGTATCAAAGCAACAAAGGATGGCTCTTCGCCGTATGAGACCGATGTGACGCTCACCTTGAGCACACCTAGCTCGGGTTGGACTACAGAATTCGTGGGTTCCAACTCCTGGCACATCGATGCCTCGGGCTGGAAGTATACCAACGTTAGGGTGACCGCTCCCGGAGACGTCGAATATCAGGAATCGGAAGAGACCTACGTGTCCATATCGAATACTAATGGAACCGAACCTGCCAATATCTACATTGAAACGACAGTCGGACGAGGCGGATGGCATTTACTTTCCATGGTTGGCAATCCTCGCCTGAACGGTTCTGTGGAGACAACTGTTAACATCCCCTTCAAACTGGAGAACCATTGGAATTATAATCAAACGTTCGATATCGGTATTACACATTCTCCTGGCGACATATCTGTTATCGGTCCCTCGTCACTCTATGTACTCTCGGGTGCTACAGAATACTTCAATCTCACCGTTGATATTGGAATGGCGACCGCAAAAGTATACTACATAACAGTATCAGCAACCGATGATGAAGGCGAAACGACATCTTCTGTGCCCTTCAACTTCACGGTACTACCATATTATTCCTATCAATTCGAATGCGAGGACACCTCCCTTTCCACATTCCCCGGACAGGAAGCACAATACAACTTCACCTTGACCAATAGAGGAAACAGCGAAGTACGCTACGATCTCAGTTATTCAGGAACCCTTGACGATTGGACCATCGGCATGAATCCAGCATATGCCATCCTTGATACCAACGAGACTGCAACGTTCAGAGTCGAGATCACACCTGACGAAAATGCCCCTGCAGAAGGTCCGGACAGGACAAAAACCATCACCATAACCGCAACCCCGGATGAGGGGAGTGCCCAAGCACCTGCGATCGATATCAATGTCACAACAACCGTCCTACAGGTCTATGAAGCGCACCTCGAAGGCGAATCCCCCGGCGAATACACTCTTCCAGAGGATTCTGTCGACGTTGAGATATATCTACACAACGACGGCAACGCCGAGGACCGGTTCTACCTCAGCTCATCCGAACCTTCGGGTTGGTTGATCCAGTTCATACCCCAGACCACGATGGATGTTGACCGGTTCGACAACGAATCCGTGATCGCAAGGATAACGATCGGCGAGGACGCTCCTTATGGCGGTCACAATGTCAAGATCTATGCTCAGAGCCAAGGCGATACCTCAATAATGGTAAATCTCACACTCACTGTATACGTCGAAGAGAAGTTCGACTGCAAGCTCACCAATCTTGGTTCCTCCTCAGATGAGGTCATGACCCGATACCAGGACAGATCGGCCATGTTTAATTTCAGCGTGGAGAACGCTGGTAACAGGAACACCGAGTTCGATCTCGAAGTGATCGACGTTTCCAGTACCGGTTGGATCTGCGCGCTCGATAACAATCAACCGGACCTCGATGGAGGGGAGGTCGAGAACGTTCAGCTTACCATCACCGCTGAACACAAGTTCGAGGCAGGCACCTATCAATTCAGGGTCCGCGCCCTGATGGAGGACCTCAATTATTCCAACGAGCTCACATATCAGGTGCAGGTGGAGAAGTACAGTGTGTTCAGGATAGTAGCGATATCCATAGATGAGATCAACTCGAGTCGTTATCCATATTCGGCTGAAGGGAATGGGACCGGTGTGGTCAACGCCGACGTATGGATCGAGAACATCGGGAACGATAACGATACCGCGGAGCTGGAGATGTGGCTTCCAGCTGGTTGGTTGGATCTCGGAATCGATCCTGATCACCAGATCGACATAGGTTACGAAGAGCAAGCATCGGCAAGGATCTCCTTCCGCGTCGGCAGCGACGCATTGAACCAGGAATATTCTGTATGGCTCTATGCGAACTCCACACTCCCCGACGGGACCGATGTTTCGAAGAGCCTTCAGGTTAGCGTTCAGCAAGCGTATGCCGTCGAGGTACAGGTATCCGGCATCAACACGAAGGAGACCTATCCAGCCGAAGCCGTGACCTTCGACATCATCATCAAGAACGAGGGTAATGGTGAGGACACCATCAGCATCGATGTCGACAACAAGCAGGCCGATTGGGATTATATTTTCACCCCAAGTGCGAGTCCCGTTATCACCGCGAACGATCAGACGACAGTGACACTTACCGTCACACCCGCAGGCGACGCTCCCAAGGGCGAATACGAGGTCAAGCTGAACGCGACCACTCACGGCGAGTACGATAAGAACCAACAGGTCGTGGTCAGTGTAAGGCAACTATATGATTTCGAGCTGACATCACCGAACCCCCAGAAGAACGGTGATCCGAACTGGGTGGTCAACTATACTCTGCAGGTCGTCAACAAGGGTACCGGCTCAGATGAGGTCGAACTGGAGGCCAGCATGTGGCCTAGAGATAGTGATGCGATCATTACTATCGAAGACACATGGATCGACCTTGCCGTGTACGAGATCAACACGACAACGATCACCGTTGAGCTTCCGGATGCGAACAAACTGGATCCCAGCACCTACATCATCTACGTCAACGGGACGTCGGAAAACGGGACCGTATCCCCGTCTGATGACATCGTTGTGACGGAGGTGTTCACCCTTGTTGTGAATCCTGTCTATTCGTTGCTTCTCTCGAGCCAGACCGATGCGCTCGAGGGCGAGCCCGGAGACACCCTGTACTATGCCCTGAACGTGAAGAACACTGGAACAGGTTCGAGCGGATTCAATATTGAGAGAACAGGTACATACAAGACCTGGGCCTCCCATGGAACGGAGAAGGGTACAACAGCACCTATTATCGACGCCGGCGAGACCGTCGAGGCTTATCTCAACGTGACCCTGAAGGATTGGGACAACACGCCGCCGGAGGTCAGGGACGCGGGCTACGTGCTGATCAGCCTCCGGGTCACCTGTCAGGAAGACACAGGCGTCGTTGAAACACACGAGTTCAACACGACGATCAAGGTCCAGTATGGTCTCGAGGTCGGCGGTCTTCGGACCTCGACCGGCCTGCCCGGTAGCTACTCCTATTTCAACATGACCTTGCAGAACACCGGCACTCACACGGACACCTTCAACATATCCGTGGACGGAGACACCGTCCCGACCGGCTGGTTCTTCATGTTTACCGATGCCAACGAATCCATGGTCACGATCGATCCCAACGAGCAGGCTACGGTCCAGATCTACCTGGACATACCCCTCGATATGGAGGAGGCGCAGAACCAGGATTACGATATCTCTGTGATTATCGACTCGGTGAACGATGAAACCACCTCGCCGATAGCCACTCGGAACCTGACGGTCGAGGTCGACCAGTACCACGACGTCGAGATCAAGGTCACCTCCGACCTGAAGAAGGTCGACAAGGGCGACACTGTGACGTTCACACCTCGTCTTATCAACAAGGGCAACGGCGACGACACCTTCCAGATCGAGGTAGAGGGCGAATGGGCCACTTGGGTGCAGGATGTCGATCCACCTTCGGTGGAGCTGTTCGGATACAACGATGACGAGACCATCGACATCGAGATCGAGGTGCCCCAGGACGAGGATCCTGATGATTACGTTTTCATCATGAACGTCACCTTCTCATCCGGCGGTCAGACCCTCTTCGAGAGGCAGTTCCTAACGGTCCGGATCGAGCACGATTGGGACGTGGAGCTCTCCTCCTTCGACACCTACAAATCGGCTGATCCCGGCGACGAGGTCGCCTTCGAGATCAAGGTCAAGAACTCCGGCTCGATCATGGACGACTATGACATCGACCTATCCGACACCATGGCTGGCTGGGGCTTTACTGCGGTTTGGAACGAGACCCAGGCGGTCAAGATCCAGGAGATTCTTGATCTTGCTGACAACACACATGTCTTGATCCAGGTCGTTATCGACGTGGCTGACGATAACGATGTGGACCCCGGTGAACACGACATCAATATCACCGTTACCTCAAAGGAAAAGCCGACGGTATTCGACTACATTGTCTGCACCATAGATCTCGAACCGTTCTATGACTTCGAAGTGCACAGTGCGGACGAGTACATGACCGTCGATGCCGGCGACAGTTACAACGCTACCTTAAGAATAAATAACGACGGCAACGACGAGGACGATTACAGGATCACGACCCAACAGACCCCAGCTGCCGAATGGAAGGTGTCCCATAACTCCCAGGCCAACGCCAGCAAGGACGGCGATCCCGGCGAGGAGGCGTATGTGAACGTCTTCATCGAGGTCCCGAAGAACGCTGAAGCCCTTAAGGTCGGTTTCCACGAGATCATCATCGAGGTCAAGTCGATCGGCGAGACCGAGCTGATCAAGAACTTCACCTTCAAGGTGGATGTTGACGAGAGATACGATTTCTCATTGGAGATCAACACCACCACTCGCTGGGCAGGGTTCAACGAGAGCGTGCAGTTCGAGGTACTGATAATAAACGACGGCAACATCGGGGACGAGATCCAGATGTCGGTCACCGGTCCGTACGGTGATTGGGCGAACCTGTACTATCTTCAGAACGTGGACAATACAACAGTCCATCACGAAGGCCGGGAGATCGACGTCGAACTCGAAAGCTCGACCTCGGAGCATCTAGTGTTCGTGAACGTCTCGGTCCCGAAAAGGGATAGAGGCAGCGAATGGGATGAGCTAGTGAAGACCGAGTTCATGATCAAAGGCGTCTCTGAAGGCGACGACGATGTGGAACTGGAGGAGAACGTCACCCTCAGATTGAAGGAACTGTTCGAGTTCGAGCTTATCGGGATCGATGATTTCGTTTCGGTCGATGCGGCCGACGGTGAGGATGAAGCAGAGTTCACCTTCCGCATTCACAATCTCGGCACGAGGGAGGACGATTACCTCGTCGAGAAGGTCTTCGTTCCTAGCAAGTTCAACGTTGGTTCCCTCGGATCTGTAAATAACGTCGATGCTGATGAGAACACCGACTACAATTTCGATGTTGCGATCCCCTCCTCAGACTCCGACATCGAGGAGGGCGAGCATACGATCATCCTGCTCGTGACCTCGAGCAGCAACACCTCGGTACGGCACACGATCAATTTCACCCTTGAGATCCTGGAATACTCCCTTGAGTTCGATATTATCAATGGCGACATGAACATGACCATCGATCCCGATGCTGGAGAGTTCGGTACCCGGTTCGATTTCGAGATCGTAAATACCGGGACCCGGACCGATGATTATCGAATAGAAGCGTCCGGTTACTCTACGAACAAGTTCAAGAGCATTCCAACACAAAGTATCAACGACATCGAAGAGGACCACTCTAGAACGGTGTTCATCAACGTGTCCTATGCATTGGACAAGGACGCCAATGACATCAAGGCCGGCAACTACACTTTTACGATCAAGGTGAAATCCGATGCAGATCCTTCGATCGTGAAACAGCGGACGTTGACCCTGACCATCGAACCGTTCTACGACGTGGAATTATATGCCTCCAACGCAACAAAGACGGTCTCCGCCGATGTGAACAACACCTTCGAGATCGAGCTGACGAACATCGGCAACGCCGACGATATTATTGATCTGGATATTCCAGAGATAACCCCAAATAATATGGATTGGGTGACATTCTATTCCGATTCCGCCCTCGCATTCGAGATCGACGGAACGATATCACTGGATTTCAAGGAGACGCGCTCCATCTACGTGAACCTTGTGTATACCCGGGAAGAAGCCCTCGAAGAGAACCAATTCGATCCTGAGGTCAGCAGTCGGAATAAGATATTCTTCAAGGTCCGAGGTTCCGCATCCTCAGGATTCGGTGATGAGGTCTCTGTCACAGGCACTCTCGAACGGATCGTGTCCTACGAGTATGATCTCCCGGTCGAGGATCGCATTTTCCACGATCCCGTTAAAGGTGATACCCTCAAATGCCACCTCAAGATCACGAATGTCGGGATCCATCCAGAGGACTTCGTCATCTCCATCAACAACGGTCCCAATGATCTCGATGCGGCTTTTAATGATGGGTCCAAGACCTTGAGCATTTACGATCTCGGAGACGAGATATTGTTAATCATCAACGTGACCTACGATACGGACGACCTAACAGATCTACCGGTGAGCGACGCTCCATATCTGATCAACGTCAGCATAGATCCGGTCCATGGTCTCAGCGGACCAGATGCACCGGACGATGCAAAGAAGGTCTACTTCGACTACGAGATCGACATCGCATCCAAGGGCGCTCCCAAGATAGAGATCATCGGACCCGCTACACAGAAGCTTGAGGTCGGAGAGGAGTCCGAATATTCCATCAAGATAACGAACATGGGCAACGATAACGATGATCTTACCCTCAGCATCGATACGGCCTCCGATGACATGTACGGCACGATCAACGGCACCGACGAGGTGACCATCTTCGGGCTCGAGCCCGGTGAGTGGTACAGTCTGTCGTACAAGGTCTTCGTGAACACCTCGGACGCCCCCGAGATCGACGATGAGATGATCAACGAGACGATAACCGTGACCTCATCCATCGGATCGGGACCGACGACATCGGTGTCGATCACCAGCTGGTTCGAGGACAATTACGATCTCGAAGAGATCGGCGTCACGACCAATGGCACCCTGGACCAATATGATGACGAAGTGAGGATCGATCTGGAGTTCCAGATAACGAATACAGGCACTGACACCGACTCATATTCCATCAACGCGACCAAGGTACCGAGCGGATTCACCCTTGGACCGTTACCGAACGTCACATCGCTGGCACCCTACTACTCCTTCAATTACACGTTCTACATCGAGGCAGATGACCTCGACGATCTCGATGTCGGCAACTACACGCTGAAGCTGAAGATCATCTCGGCAAAGGACCCGTCGGTATCAAGGCGGATAGACTTCACCCTTACGATCATAAACACCACTCCCGTGGTCGAAACGGATATCGCTGTCCCGACCATCACGATCACGTATCCACCCAACGGCACCACCGTCACCGGCGTCGTCGTGATCAACGGCACAGCCTACGACGCACTCTCCAACATCACGAAGGTCGAGGTCCGCATCGGCAACGGCTCATGGTTCTCTGTCAACCTCTCGGAATACTCGATCCAGCCCAACACCACGTTCAACTGGTCATATTCCCTGAACATGACAGGGTTCGCCCCTGCCAGGTACAGGCTCCGTTTCCGCAGCTACGACGGCTATCAATATTCCAATGTCACCTCCATCAACCTCGTTATCCAGGAGCAGGGTGACGGCAAGAATGACGGAGGCAAGAAGGACGACGACAGCGACGGCATCCCGGGCTTTGGCCCTCCCACGATCTTTGCTGGAATTGCGGCGGGAGCTCTGGTATTATGCTTTCGTCGTCGGAGGGACTGAGGTAGGAAAATACCTCCTTCTCTCCGTTCTGATCGGGCTGTATGCCAAGGTCAAGAGGTCCAGGGTCCTGGACGATAAGACGCGCGGCCGGATCGTCGGCTACATAGGGACGAATCCGGGGACCCACTACAACAAGATCAAGAAGGACCTCGAGCTGACCAACGGCAAGCTTGCACACCACCTGCAGGTCCTGGTCAAGGCGGGATATCTCAAGTACGACAACGACGGAATTTACAAGCGCTTCTATCCTCACGGATATCAGCGCCCCGAGTACAATCTGACGAAGACGCAGGCCGCCATCGGCGGCCTGCTCCGACGGAAGGGCAAGATGACACAGAGCCAGCTCGCCGCTAAGCTCAAGGTCTCTCAACCAGCTGTTTCAAGGCACATCCGGAAGATGATGAAGGCCGGCGTTGTCAGGCAGTCGAACGGCGGATACGTCCTCACGGAGGAGTTCATCGCATCGACGCGCAAGACGGTGGAGATGGAGGTCAAGAATGGGCCCAAGAAGGACAAGGAGTTCTACGATCCTGTCTCCGACGGTTTCATCCTATCCCGGGATGAATACGAGAAACTGATGGATGACAAGGTCTGAGCCATAGCTGGGACATTGCTTGAATTGACTTCGTTAGTAGAGCTTGACCTCGGGAACGAGCGTCGCTTTTATTCGTCGAAGTAGTCCTCTTGCACCAGTCCGTCGTTCTCCCAGTACCGGAGATCGTCGCACGGCACTTCTTCATCAGCGCCGTAGTCGCCGTACCAGACGTTCTTCCCGTCAGCATCGTCGGCGTCGATGGCGGCCTGGAGCATCTCGAGCATCGCGGTGTATCCGCCGAAGCCGAGGGAGGCCATCTTCTGTGGCGTCGGGACGCCGTTCTGGGTCCACCCCCTGCGATAGTAGACCGCGTCGGCCAGCTTCTCGTACTGGTCGCGTCTGTACTCGTAGATGAGCTGAAGCTTCTGGTCCACCGTCATCTTCTCGATGTCGTCCTCTGAGTGTCCGAGCTTCTCCTCGAGCTCCTGGTCGTAGCGGTCCTGACGGGAGACGTACTCCATCTTCGTGACGGGGCCCATGGACCTGAACGGGGGATGGTCGTGCTCCCTGCGGCCCTTGCCCATCCAGACGGACATAGCACGCTGGAAGTTGTAGACCTTCTCGCTCTGGTCGATGAGGTCGTTCTTCGTGACCTCCTTTCCGAAGAGGCCCGACATCAGGTCGGCGTAGTTCTGCACGTGCTCGGGGATCTTTGCCGGCGAGAACGTCTTGGCGTTGTCCGCCGGAGTGATATCGTTCCAAGGAAGCTTGCAGAGGCCGGCGAGGCCGAACCAGGTCCTCCATATCGGGAAGTAGTGGAGCGCCTCGGCCTTGTCCTTGAATGTCGGGATCTGGTTGTTGACCATGTCCATGAAGATAAGCCAGGCCTCGTCGTGCTGCGGGCCCTTGGTTGCCAATCCATAGCCGCCCTGCTGGGCAAGCGATTCCTTGGAGACATACTCGCTGTACTCCAGGCCCTTGACCTCCATTCCGCAGTCCTCGATCAGGAGCTGTTCGCCCCACTTGTTGGCGATGAGCCAGTCCTTCATCCTCCTGATCCCCTTGGCCGCCACCCTGACGAACTCGTCCTCGTCGCCCACGGCGATCCTGTGCATCAGCTCCATGGTCGCCTCGAAGTTGCCGAAGCAGAGCTCCAGTCCGCCGCAACGCTCCTTGTTGAGGATGCCGTACTCGTACATCTCCATGTAGTAGGCGACACCGGTGGCGAAGCTTATCGTGTCCAGTCCGTAGGTGTCGCAGTAGAAGTTCCACTCGATGACCCACTCGGGCATCCAGAGACCCATGTTGGCGCAGCCGGCGGCGTTCTCGTACTCGGGTCCGTCAACGGTCACCTTGTGTCCCTTGTACGGCCCGGTCCTGATCTCGAAGCCGTCGATGGCCTTGGCGCATGCCATGGTGCAGCCGTACCAGCAGCCGTCGGGTATGATCTTGGTGAAGTACTCGAAGAAGTTCGGCGAGTGAAGGTTCGACGCCTTGGGGAACGAGCCGAATCGATAGTTCTCGGTGGGCAGGAGGTCGTAGGCGTCCATGACCTCGACGATATTCCCCGTACCGACCTGGCGCATGTTGTTCTGGAACCTGTCGAGGTCGCGCATCTCGCGGTTGTACTTCTCGCCGACCTTGGCGATCCTGCTTATATCGGCGGGGTCGTCCGCCATTCCGTCGAATCCTTCGATCCGGGCGACGATGGCCTTGATGTTCTTGTTCCTGAGGACAGCGCCCAGGCCGCCGCGGCCATGCTGCTTCAGGCGCGGCACCTTCCGGCGTAGGTCGTAGAACGATATGTTCAGGCAGCCCCAGTAGCTATGTTCGGCTCCCTTTCCAGCCGACACCACAGTTACCATCTGCCTCGCCTTCTCCGTATCCTCGGCGGCGTACAGGTAGGTGAGCTGCTCCGAGAGAAGGTGTGCGTTGGTCTCCTCCAGCGGCGCCTTCTCTATCGACACCTTCCCCTCGATGCCGTCGATGAATATGATCACATCCTCGTCGGCCTTGCCCTGGACCTCCAGGGCGTCGAAGCCCGAGAACTTCATGTACGGGGCGAAGTAGCCGCCCGCGTTGGAGTCGCATACCAGGCCGGTGGATGGAGATATCGTGACCGACAGACACTTTCCAAGGCCGGAGTACTGCGTCATGCCGTTCAGCGGACCGGCGCTCATGACGAGCTCGTTCTCATCGCTGTCCCATTTGGTGTCCTTGTTGATACCGTCCCACAGCAGCTTGAGGCCGAACCCCTTACCGCCTGTGAACAGCTCCTTCATCTCCTCGGTGACCGGTTTCTCCTTGATCTCGTTGGTGGAGAGGTTGACGTACAGCGTCTTTCCGGCATAGCCGCGAACGATCTCGCCCTTCTCGTATCCCACCTCGGCCAGGACCTCGTGGGCCTTCTTCAGCTCCTCGATGTCCCATGTGTGCCTGGTGTTGCCGGTCTCGTACTCCTCCGGCGGGACCTGTCCCTTCAACATATCCTTTCCCTCCATTGATATCACGGCCCCATCCTGTGGTGCACCACTTCCTTGATCTCTTCCACGTCCCTTTCCTCCATGTAGAGCGCCTCCTCCGGGCAGGCCCGGACGCATGAGCCGCATGATATGCACTTGAACGGCTCGATCTCGCCCTCCCAGCGCCTCATGGCGTCTATCGGACAGAAGCCGATACAGGAGAGGCAGCCCACGCAACGCTTCCTGTCTAGCCAGACGGCACCTGTTGGCTTCCTCGTGATGGCGGCCACCGGGCATACATCGATGCATAGCCCGCGCTGGTCGCAGACGTGCATGACATACTTGCCCTCGGCCTCTCCGTCAGAGGCTCCCTGGAGACCCTTCCTTACCGCCTCGGGAAGCTTTTCCCACCAGTCTCCCTTTGCCTTCATTATCCTGATGGCGGACCTGTCCCCTCCCTTTTCGACCTTGAAGTGGACCTTGGAGCAGGCCTTCTCGCACTTCCGGCATCCAACACATTTATCGGCCCTGTACCTGAGGACCTTCACCTTCTCGCCTGTCATTGGAACACACCCCTCGTCTCGGGTCCTCAGTAGAACACTATGATCACGGCCATCCAGCAGCAGACCGACGCGGCGGTGGTCAGCGGATAGAAGACCTCCTTCTTGATCCTGTCAAGGTCCAGGTGCAGGTTGCCGACGTAGACCGCCAGCGGAAGCGATACCGCACCGAGCACTGCCGCATAGAAGCCCCTCCCGATGATTATCGGCATCACGGCAGCCACATCCGCGAGGACGATGGTCCCGGTGCCCAGGTAGGGCGTCAGGATCTGAGTGATCGCATACCCCGTTACAAAGATCACGTAACCGGTTATCACACCCAGGAAGGCCAGCATCGGATAGGATGCGGCGCCGCTCGCCAGCGACCTTCGGGTCGCTATCCTGGAGATGTCCAGCTGCTTCCTGCTCATTATGATCTCGAAGACCGCTCCCTCTGCCACGATGGCGATGGCGGAGCAGATCACGAAGGTGCCCACCGGCGCGATGTATCGGAGCGAACCCGCGACGATGGCCATTCCGAAGGCCATGCCGCGCACGCCGAACCACATCCTCGTCATCGCCATGATCCCGAGCCCGAAGAACCCTCCCAGAAGGGCGCCGGACGGGAACTCGCCGAGCATTCCGACCTGCGGGTTGAACCCGCCGAGGAAGCACTCGAGCATCCCCCATATCGAGCCGAACACTATGATCCCTGCGATCATCCTGTATCTGTTCATTGGTCATCACCTGTTGTTATTGAGTTATCGTCAAATTATCTCTATCGTCACGACGTCCCTGACCCAGAACGACTTGGCCAGGTCAGGGAAGACGACCTTCATCTCCCCCTTGACCAAGAGCCCCTTCGTGAAGTTCTCGCCTGCGACGCTCTTGTTGTAGCCGTCGGAGGCGGTCACCCTGAAGGTCGCGTTCTCGGCGTCCGAGATCCCGGTGAAGTTCGCCAGGTCCCATAGGACGACGCCTGTATGCGTCGTGTTGGCGTCCTCCACATGGTCCTTCATATCCCATTTGAATATGGCGAACGGCTGGTCCCATGTGTAGGTTCTGTCCGCGAACACCAGGAGGTCGGTGGTGATCTTCTCTATCTTCTCGACCTCCCTGACCTGATATCCCTTCGGAAGGTTGGAGAACGCGGTCTTGGTCTCGTCCTCCACGAGAACGCCCTTGGTCAGGTCGGTCCAGGTGACGTTCCTGTAGAAGCCGTCACCCGCAGTTATCTTGTACTGCCAGTTCTCCGGGGTCGTGAGGTTGGTCGCGTTGATCAGCGCGTCAAGCGGCGTGCCAGTCAGGGTGCTGCCGTCGCTGTTCACGGTCCTGGACCCGTAGTCCTTGAAGATATCCTTCAGGAGGAACTCGACCCCGTTGATCGTGATCTTGGCTCCACTGCCTCCGTTACCGCCATTGTCCCCGTCACCGTTATCGTCATCAAGGCAGCCGGCCATGGCCGCCGCTGCAACGATCATCGTTAAGCAAATGAGATAGAAATGCAAGCTCTTCATCTTCACACCGCCTCTATCTCCACTACATCCCGGACGTACATCGCCTTGGGCAGGTGCGGGAAGACCGTCCGCTTCTCGCCCATGTCGATGACGCAGTTCAGCATATCCTTCCACTTCACCGTCTTCTGGTAGCCGTCGACACCCGTTATCCTGTACTGATGCTTGTCCGGGTCCTCGAGGCCGGTGTCGTTCACGATGTCGCTGAGAGGGAGCCCTTTATGCTCCCCGATCGTCCTGAGGCCGTACTCCTCCTCGAGCTCCTCCCAGGTGAACTCCTCTCCCGTTATCTCCACCGTTCCGAGGCTTTCCTGAGCCTTCATGGAGTTGAATGCCAGGGTGGAGAACGAGACCGCGAGCACTATGGCTGCTAGAATACCAAGTGTGCGGGAAAGGTTCATGGAGGGCCTCATCGTCGGTCGGATTCTACTATATTTACTTAAACCTTATCACAATCGACGGGATGGGTGAGCCTACGGCGCCCGGTCCCGCATCTCCCTCACCAGGACCTCGACCCTCTTCACCTGTCCGAGGATCTGCTCCACCTTCTCATGGTCCTGCGGCTCGAGCCGGTTCTTCAGGACCTGCGCTAGCAATGTGATGTTCGCGAGGTGGTTGTTGACATCGTGCGTGAAGGTCGACAGGTCGTCGACCTCGATGGAGATGCTGTCATGGTCCATGGCGCCACGTTCCTTCCAGACCCGGGACCGCAGTGGCCAGTAGATAAGGTTTGCGTGGCTTCCTTCGCATAACCATTAAATATGCAGGAGATGGATTGAACCCCGGGAGGGGTCGAGGTCATTAGGCTGTTCCTGTCGGACATCTGAACCTACGGGGCAGGTCTACCGTGGACCCTGTCGACCCCCATTGAAGGATGTGTAGCACATGGGCATTCTTATCGTGGACGACGATAAGCTATTCCTCGAGACGGTCCAGACCGGCCTCGGCGACAGCGGGTACGAGATCGAGTGCGCCAGCTCCAGCAAGGAGGCGCTCAAGAAGATGGATGCAACGGACTTCTGGCTGGTGATGACCGATCTCAAGATGCCCGGCATCGACGGACTGGGCCTCCTGGAGCGGGTCAAGGAGAGGAACAAGGATACCCAGGTCATTCTGTTCACGGGCCACGCAACGGTGGAGACCGCGGTCCAGGCCCTCAGGTCCGGCGCCTACGACTACCTTACGAAGCCGTTCAAGATCGAGAGCATCGTTAGCAAGATCGAGGAGGCAAAGGAGGACTGGGAGCTGAACAGGAAGATGGGTGAGTTCGGAAGCGACCAGGCCCACACCGAGACCGACTTCCTCGCCGGTATATGCACCAGCACGACGTTGATGATAATGCCCGAGTCCGACTTCTCCAACCACAGGGACCAGATCGACGAGATACGATCAAAGGGGACCAGTATTGCCGTAGTGCGCCTGGACCTCGCGGCGGAGGAGGACACTATGTCCCCGAAGAAGCTCAACAACCTCACCGAGAGGATCCGCCAGTTCTTCGAGGAGCATCCGGAGTCACAGCTGCTGTTCTTCAATATCGATTATCTGATCGAGGCCCACTCTCCAGATCATATCGTGAAGTACGTGGCCTTCCTTAACGAGAAGATCGTTCCGGAAGGTAGCGGCCTGTTCATCACCACCAACTCCACCCACCTCACGCCCTCTGCATACCAGGAGCTGTCACATCTGCTGACCAGGGACCGGATCTCCGAGTTCGCCAGCATCATCGCACATCCGCTGAGGCTCGACCTGCTGAACCTCCTCACCAACACCCCGCACATGAACTTCAACTCGATCAAGGCCGACCTGGACATAGAGAACTCCAGCACCCTGGCCTTCCACCTCCGGACGCTGAGCTCCACCGGGATCGTGGCAAAGGACGGCGACGGCCGCTACAACCTCACCACGAAGGGACAGAAGCTCGTGGACCTCATGAAAGCGGGGGCGGAATGGGAGGAAGGCCCGAGCGGCGGGACCATACTCTCCCTGAAGGGATGATTCAAGCTCAAAGATGCCGGAACGGATCCGCGCATCCTCAATTATAGGAGGAGATCGAAATGCCTGTTGTGAAAGGAAGATACGAGATCAAGATATCCGAGACCTACTCCAGCCCGAAGGAAGGGCTTGCCGAGATCAGGAAGAGGCTGGAGAAGGCGCGCAAGGTACGCATCAACTCGATCCCGATGAAGATGCTCTACGACCTGAAGCCGGACCTCGAGAGCGTCCCGGACCTGAAGATCATCCTGCCGCGGGGCAAGAGATCGAACAAGGAGCTCAGGGAGCTGGGCGACGTTGCCACCACCAAGGCCAAGGTCTACAAGGTCCACAAGGGGAAGGAGATCAACGCCGGATACATCGGGTTCACCGATGTGATGTTCTACATCGACTGGAACGACAAGAGGGTGCTCAACATCAGGGCGCTCTACTACGGCAAGTGCGTCAAGTGCATGAACGATGGGTTCGAGGGCGCATGGCGCTACGCCCGGAAGGGCTGAAAGCCATTAACGAGCCCCGGATATTACCAAAACGCACCGTTCACGGCACCGCGAAGCATCCATTTTCCACCACGGATGCGGCAGAGGTACCTATCTGTCGCTTTCACTCAGACGTTGAGTTTATAAAGAAACCCCCTAAATTATGCCCTAGAGGCCGAATCGCTTCACTGGCCTCTACCTAGTCCTTTAAGTATCTTCAAACTGCACCTTTCTCTGGAGTCGCACTGCCGTTTGACCTACAAACCTCATGGTAACCATTGCATGAGATCTCTCCAATAATCAAGGTCACCTCCCGGAAGATTATTGCTCCTTTTAGGCCGGCAGGCGACTCTCCTTCGTTCTCGTCCCCCGGACCCCCCCCCCTCTCGGGGGACATCTTCCATCTTCCAGCCTGAGCTTTCTTCTTTTCATAGCTCTTGAGAGCGGGCCGGCTCGATATTGATCTCTGTGCGCAACCTTTACTAGCCGTAAGCGCATCATCCCGGTATGGAAGGAGGATGTCCGCTCGGCCCGCCCTCGAGCGAGGTGAGGTGGCCGGCCCTGAGGGACTGCCTGGACCTGCTCGAGGCGGAGGGGTGCGCCCAGGGGATCATCGACCACTCGATCGTTGTGGCCCAGCTTGCGCTGGCCATAGCATCCGCATGCGGGGCCGACGTCGATATGGTCTTCGCGGGGGCCCTGCTTCACGACATCGGCAGGTCGAGGGATGGGTGTCTTGGCCATGTGATCGCCAGCGCCGATATCATCCGGGAGCGAGGTCTCCCGGAGGAGCTGGCACTGATCGCCGAGCGTCATCTGGGAGCAGGCGTAGGTGCGGAGGAGGCGGAGGGGCTGGGACTGCCGGCCAGGGACCTACGCCCGGTGAGCCTGGAGGAGAAGATCGTTTCCCATTCTGATAACCTCGTATACTACGACGAGATACTGGGGCTCGATGCGTTTTGCGAGAGGATGACGGAGAAGGGCCTTGCAGGCCAGTGTGAGAAGGCTAGAGCCATCCACGCCGAGCTCTCGGAGCTCTGCGGATTCGACATCGAGCAGATATTCGCCGTCATCGATCAAGGACCCCAAACAACTGAGCGCCGCGTTGTAGAGTGAGTGTTTTTTCAGCGATTCTGCTCGATGGTTGACGTCTTTGAACAGTCCCTATGGAAACCCTTTTATGGGCGACGGATATCTCAGAATCGGTGATTTTCATGAGGGCACCCGAGATAGTCTCAATACCACCAGGAAGCGAATCGCAGAAGGTCATCGACAAGGATACGAAGTACCTTGCGACATCGACGAAGACGTCGCCCATCGTGGGCGTCCGCGGCGAGGGCGCGGTGGTCTGGGACGCAGACGGAAATACCCTCCTCGATTTCACCAGCGGCATCGGCGTGACGAACACTGGACACTGCCATCCCAAGGTCGTCAAGGCCGTCCAGGACCAGGCCGGCAAGCTGGTCCATTTCGCCGGTACCGATTTCTATTATTCGCAGCAGGCCGACCTCGCCGAGAAGCTGTCGGGGGTAACTCCCGGCGACCACGACAAGAAGGTGTTCTTCACAAACAGCGGCGCGGAATCGGTCGAGGCGGCGGTCAAGGTCTCGAAGTGGAACAAGAACAAGCACCAGTTCATCGCCTTCAGGGGTGGCTTCCACGGAAGGACTCTGGGCGCTCTGGCCTTCACAGCCAGCAAGTACGTCCAGAAAGAGCGCTTCTTCCCCTGGATGCCCGGTGTGATACACGTTCCTTATCCGAATCCATACAGGCCCCCTGTCGGCGTTGCCGTCGAGGACCTGACCGAACACTGCATTGCCCATATCGAGAGCCTTTTCGACACAATGCTCGGGGACCAGGGCTGCGCCATAGTGGCAGAGCCGGTCCAGGGGGAGGGCGGATACATCGTTCCCCCGATGGACTTCTATCCGGCGCTCAAGAAGCTCGCCGAGGACCACGACCTGATCTTCATCGATGACGAGGTCCAGGCCGGCTTCGGCAGGACCGGCAAGATGTTCGCGACGGAGCACTTCAACGTCGTTCCGGATATCATCACGATCGCAAAGGGGATGGGCTCCGGCATGCCGATAGGGGCAGCCGTGTTCCGCGCCGACCTCGACTTCGGCGTGGAGGGAGCGCACTCCAACACCTACGGCGGCAACCTCGTAGCATGCGCCTCTGCCAGTGCGACGATCGATGTCATCCAGGAGGAGAACCTCCTGGGGAACTGCGTCGAGCGCGGGGTCCAGCTCAAGGAGGGCTTCCTGGAGCTCCAGGAGAAGTACGATCTCATCGGCGACGTTCGCGGCCTCGGCTTGATGCTCGCCACAGAGTTCGTCAAGGACCGGAAGACCAAGGAGTTCGCCATCAAGGAGCGGAACGCCATCTGCGAGGAGGCCTACAAGATGGGCCTCATCCTTCTGCCTTGCGGCAGGTCCGCCATCCGCTACATCCCGGCTCTGGTCGTCACCGACGAGCAGATCAAGACGGCGCTGGATATCATGGAGAAGGCGATCCAGAAGGTCGTCTGAGCAGACCACTCCTTCCGGTAGCTACCCGAGAATTTCAAACAGCTTTAGCCGTGGCGCTGTCCCAGCGTCGTCGATCTCAGTAGAAGTACCAGCCCTGGACCACCAGCACCAGTGACGCGATCGACAATGTTATTATCGCCAGCGGCAGGTTGACCACTACCCATTCCCTCATCGTGATACGGTGCCCGAACTTGTCGCTCAGTCCCGTGACTATCACGCCGGCCGTAGACCCTACCGGGCTGGCGTTCCCCCCGAGCATGACGCCCATGGCCAGGGCCCACCATAGAAGGCCGATCTCCATACCGCCGGCACCCATGCGCAGGATGACCGGGATCAAAGCTGCAGCCAGCGGGACGTTGTCCAGGAACGAGGACAGGAATGCAGATATCCAGAGGATCATCATCGCGGCGATGATCATGTCCGAACCCGAGACGGTCTCGATCCCGGAGGCAACGCTGTCCATCATTCCGATATCCTCCACCGCCCCGATGAGGACGAACAGGCTGGCAAAGAACATCAGCGTCGGCCATTCGACGGCTCCCAGGGCCCTGTATGGATCTATTCGGCTCACGAACAACGCCACCCCGCCCCCCGCCAGCGCCACCGCCGCCGGCGTGATGCCTAGCGGTTCATGGATGAAGAAGAAGAATATCGTGCCGAGGAGAATTGCCACGTTGACCTTCATCCCCTTCGGGTCCCGGAGAACGCTCCAGGCGTCCATCTCCAGGACCTCCTCGACCCTCTCCGGTTCCGTTCTGCTCCAGCCCCTGTAGACGAACTTCGAGTACAGTAGGGCGGCGGCGAGCAGGACCAGGGCGGCGGGCAAGAGGTGGACGATGAAGTCGATGAACGTCAGATCAGCATACGATGCGATCAGGATGTTCGGCGGATCCCCGATCATCGTTCCGAGGCCGCCGATGTTCGACAGGATCGCTACCCCGATGAACAGCGGCTTCGGGCTGATATGCAGCTTGTTGGTGATCTCGATTATCAGCGGGACCATGAGAAGGACAGTGGTGATATTGTCCACGATCATGGAGAGGAAGGCCGCAGACACTCCCAGAAGGAGATAGAGCTTCCAGGGCCTGCCCCTGGAATAGACGGCCATCTTCACCGCGACGAACTCGAAGAAGCCGGTCCGGCTGAGGATGCCGACCAGCATCATCATCCCCATTAGCAGGCCGATTATGTCGATCTTCACAAGGCCGAATATCTCCGCCTCCGAGAAGACCTCCTGATACTCTCCGTATAACAGGACCGCGATGGCGCCGCACATGGCGGCAGTGGTGCGATGCACCTTCTCCGAGAAGATCATGATGTACGTGGCGATGAAGATGATCAGGATCACGGCCTTGTCGGTGTCGGAGAAGACCTTCCCGCCTGACGTGGTGTCTTTTTCTATCTGGCCCCCTGTCCCGTTACCGCCTGTTCCGTTCCCCGGCGCCTGGAAACCGCTTGAAGCATCGGCGCCGTAGAACGTCCGGTCACGGTCCTCGCTATCTTCGGACGGCAGGACCATCTGTGCGACGACCATGGCCGTGATCAGGGCGAAGGCCAGCAGCGGCATCCATCGTCCGAACTTCTTCCAGTATCGGTCCATTTCCTATCCCATCATTGATATCTTAGTGAATGTCAGCTGACGAGTATCACGGGCGCAGGCGCCATTGCGGCGACCTCCCTGGAGGTGATGCACAGAGTGTCCCTGCAGAGATATCCCCTCCGCCCATTCCCCATCACTATCAGATCGTACTCCTTCCCGATATCCAGGATCTGGGCGGCCGGATCCCCCTTGACGATCTCGATGCTCCCCACCTCCTTGACGCCGAGCTTCTTCGCTTTTGCCTCCGCCTCCTTCACGATCCGCCTGCCCTCGTCAAGGTCGCTTCCGACGTAGAACTTCGTCAGTTTGGCGTTGAAGTACTTGGCCAGCCTGATCGCCGTCTCTCCCGCCTCCACCGAGTGCGTCTGACCGTCGGTTGGGTTCAGTATGCTGTTGACGTGCGGGTCCACCGGTCCGCTTATCACGAGCACGGGACACTTCGCCTTCTTCGCCACCTTGTCCCCCACCCTTCCGAACGTGATCCTCTGGAAACCAGCGCTGGTCGTGGTCCCTAGCACCATCAGGTCGATGTGCTCCTTGTCGATGTAGCGGAGGATCGCCTTGGCGGGATCTCCCTTCTCGTGGACCACGATCGGATCTATTCCGACCTCTCCCAGTATGTCCTCCGCCTCATGGAGCGCAAGCTCGGCCCGCTCCTCAAGTATCTTTATCAGAAAGCTGGGTTGATGCAGGCTCCCCACGTTGGTATCGACGCAGGTGAGCACGTGGAACTGGGAGAAAAGGAAAAGGTTCCCCGCGTACGAGATGGCATCCCTCATCCTCGGGGACCCGTCCGTGGCTATCAGGATGTTATTGAACATCTTCTTGGTGTCAGCCATAGGATCAAGGCCATGCGGTCTATGGCGGTGAATGGACCAGCCGGTTATATATACTGATTGATAGAGGCTGGTCTACCAACCCCCCAGATACAGGTCAGGCCGCCGGGCTGGGAAAGGTTCAATAACCGCCTAGGGCTATCTTGAACAGATCACATGAAGGTAGTATATCATCCGAGATATGTCGATCACAACCAGTATCCCGGCCATCCGGAGCGCCCCGAGCGGCTAGTCTCCCTGATGGCCCGTCTCAAGACCGAGGAGATCGAGCCCGAGGTACTCACACCGGAGCCGGTGGACGAGGAGCTCCTGGCCAGGGTCCACGACCCGGACTACATCGCCAGGATCGACTCCATCGGCGAGGGCTCCTACGATCCCGATACGTTCGTTCATCCCGACACGACGCAGATAGCGCGCCTCGCGGCAGGCGGCGGCGTGCTCGCCGCCGAGACCGCGATGAACGGCGATCTCTGCATGGGGCTCATGAGGCCTCCGGGCCACCATGCCGGAAAGGACTACGGCGGCGGCTTCTGCTACTTCAACAACATCGCCATTGCTGCAGAGCACGCCCTCTCCCGGGGCGACGTGGACCGCGTGGCCGTCATCGATATCGACGGGCACCACGGCAACGGTACCAGCGACATCTTCCTGGAGCGTCCCGACGTCCTTTACATGTCGACCCATCATTACGGCATCTTCCCCGGCACCGGTGCGGGGGTCGACCTGGGGCGGGGGGAGGGGTCCGGCTTCACCCTCAACTTCCCATTCGTCATGGGATGTGGCGACAGCTCGTTCGCAGCCGCCATGGACCGGGTCGTCACGCCGGTCATCGCGGAGTTCAAGCCTGACCTCATGCTCGTGAGCGTGGGTATGGACGCCCACAAGCACGACCCGCTCACCGGCCTCGGACTCTCATCCGAAGGCTACATGGAGACGGTGAACGACCTTATTGCTATCGCCAACGAGGTCTGCGCCGGCAGGCTGGCCTTCTATCTTGAAGGCGGCTACAACCTCGACATCATGGCCGAGGTCGGCGCCGCCATGATCGCCGTCGGCACCGACAAGACGCCCGCGGTAGAACCGATGGACTGGGCCGAGAACCGCGAGGGCTCCCGCATCGTCGGAGACGTGAGAGAGCTTGCATCGAAGTTCTGGAAGATGTGAATCGACACCGGGGCGGATACCAAATGGACGACGAGGATATCACTGTTGACGAGAGCGCCGACGGGACCATGGAGGTCGTGAACCCGGCCACGCTGGACGTCGTCGGCGTCGTAACTGACTCCAAGAAGGGCACGATCGACAACGCCATCGCTTCGGCCAGCAATGCTTTTCCATCCTGGTCCGGCACGCCGCTCGCGGAGCGGCGCGCCGCGTTGATGCGAATATCAGAGGCGATCGTTGACGGCATCGAGCTCTTGACGGAACTGCTCGTGTCCGAGGTGGGCAAGCCGACCGCGCAGGCAAGGCGCGAGGTGAAAGGCGCGGCGGCGACGTTCCGGCACTACGCCGAGGCGCCGTTCGAGCCGATATCGCATCTTCTCTCTGACAACACGTGCGTCGAGGGCCCACCCGCGGAGGATGCGAAGACGCTTCTTGAAAGCGTTCCGGTCGGCCCATCGGCCCTCATCCTTCCATGGAACTATCCACTGACAGTATTCGCCTGGAAATGCGCTCCGGCGCTTCTAGCGGGCAATCCCATCGTCGTGAAGCCCGCCCCCACCGCCCCCCTTGCGGTATCACGTGCCTGTTTCATTGCATCCGAGCACCTCCCCGAAGGGGCCGTGAACGTGGTAACCGGCCTGGACGATGCCGGCAGACGGCTTGTTTCGTCACCCGATATCGCAAAGGTATCGTTCACTGGGCACATCGAGACGGGCAGGGAGGTCATGTGCGGCGCCTCCGGTACGCTGAAGGCGGTCACTCTCGAGCTCGGCGGGAACGATCCAGCCATCATCATGGACGACTTCGATATGTCCAAACTCGGTTCGGTCTTCTGGAGCAGCTTCACCAACGCGGGTCAGATCTGCATCGCCATCAAGCGGCTGTATGTTCACGATGCGATCTACGATGAGTTCGTGGGCAAGTACGTCGAGACAGCCTCGAACCTGCTGGTGGGCGACCCCTCTCTGAGCGATACGCAGATGGGGCCCATCCAGAACCTGTATCAGGAGAAACGGATCGAGATGCTCGTTGACGACGCCCTCGACAACGGGGCGAAGGCGCTGGTCGGCGGGAAGACGCCGATCCCGGAGCAGTTCGGTCCGGGCATGTTCGGTTTTTTCTATCCACCGACAGTTCTCGTAGACGTAGTGGATGACATGCGCAGCGTGGCCGAGGAGCAGTTTGGCCCCGTGGTACCGATCATGTCGTTCTCCGATATCGACGATGCCGTCGAGGCGGCCAACGCCACCGAGTACGGGCTAGGAGCCTCCGTCTGGTCTGCAGACGCCAAGAAGGCCCTGGATATCGCTGGACGACTGGAAGCAGGCACGGTCTGGATCAACAAGCATGCGGCCATTGACCTTGCCGTCCCATTCGGCGGCTTCCGTCAGAGCGGCCTCGGCAAGGAGCTCGGGCTCGAGGGCCTGGCCGGTTACACCAGGACGAAGGCGATCCACCTCTGAACCTCCTCGGGGTTACATACTTATCACACGTACCGAATGCGAACTTGCAGAGGGCGTGATTATGGAAGGGAAGTTCGGAAGTCTGACGATAGAGATCAAGCAGGGCGACATCACCAACGAGACCACCGACGCCATCGTCAACGCCGCCAACAACCATCTCTGGATGGGCTCCGGCGTCGCCGGCGCCATCAAGCGCAAGGGCGGCCAGCAGATAGAGAAGGAGGCGGTCGCAAAAGGTCCGATCCCCATCGGCGGTGCTGTGGAGACCACGGCCGGAGATCTCCCGATCAAGTATGTCATCCATGCTGCAGCCATGGGCCAGGACCTTCAGACCGATGCGACGAAGATCTCCGAGGCCACGTGCCATTCGCTCCAGATCGCCAGCAAGCTGGGCCTGGAGAGCATCGCCTTCCCCGCCCTTGGCACCGGCGTCGGCGGGTTCGACGCCGACGATGCAGCCGAGATCATGATATCCGAGGCGATCGCCCACGGGGAGGGTACGGGTACCGGCGATCTCGCTCTCGTCGTCTTCGTGCTGTTCGACGACAGGTCGACGAAGGCGTTCAAGCGGGTGCTCCAGGGCAAGATCGACGCCTGAAGCAGCTTAAATCTAATATCCAAACAAGATAAATACACCGTATTGTCTGCACCAAGCATGGAGATAGTCCTGTTCCTGTTCATGGTGGCCTTCATCTCTCTTTCAGGAGTGATGATGCCCGGCCCCGTATTCGCCGCCGCCATCGTGAAGGGGGCGAAGGACAAGCACGCAGGGGCCTGGATCGCCGCTGGCCATCTGGTCGTTGAAGTTCCGCTGATCCTGGCCATCGCCGCTGGCTTCCACTATCTTCTCAAGGCCGACGAGGTCAAGATGGGTATCGGCCTCGCAGGCGGCGCCTCGCTCATCTACATGGGAACAAGGATGTTCATGATGCGCGAGGACACGAAGGCCATGGACGAGGCCTTCCCGACCCACGCCTTCTTCGCAGGGGTCATCACGACGATATCGAACCCGTATCTCTTCCTCTGGTGGGCCACTGTAGGTGCGGCCCTCATACTGGCGGCCCTGGAGTTCGGCGCCATCGGGCTCGTTCTTTTCATCATCGTCCACGAGGCTTGCGACCTCGTCTGGGAATACTTCGTTGCGTACACCACATACAGGTCCAGGAAGTTCTGGACGAAGAGGACCCACATCCTCGTTTTCGGAGGCTGCGGCCTTCTTCTGTCGGTCTTCGGTGTCTACTTCGTACTGAGCGTAGTGCCGATATGGTGACCCCGGCGAAGGGCGCCGGCGGTTAAGATACTGAATACGACAACAATAATAGCGAAGGCTGTATCCCGTTGATCTCATTCTCTGTCCACCGGACACTCCAGCCTGCCCACTCCCTCGATCTCGCCGACGATCCTGTTCCCGGGAACGATCGGCCCCACCCCCTCCGGAGTGCCGGTTGCGATGACGTCCCCCCTCTGCAATGTCATGAAGTTCGATATGTAGGCGATCATCTGCGGTATCGTGAATATCATGTAGCTGGTGTTGGAATCCTGCCTAACCTCGCCGGCGACGGTGCACCTGACACCGAGGTTATGTGGGTCCTCGATCTCGGCCTTCGACCTGACCGCCGACATCGGCGCGAAGGTGTCGAAGCCCTTCGCCCGCGCCCACGGCAGGCGCTTCTCCTTGAGCTGGCTCTGGATGTCCCTTGCCGTCAGGTCCAGGACAACGTTGTAGCCTAGGACATGATCGAGCGCCCTCTCCTCGGGTATCTTGTGCCCCTCCAGGCCGATGACGACGCCCAGCTCGACCTCGTGGTGCACCGCTCCGATGTCATCCGGAACGACGATGCTCTCACCGTTGGCGATGGCGGCCGAGTTCGGCTTCAGGAATACCACGGGTTCATCGGGTACGACGTTCCCGAGCTCCTCGGCGTGCTTCCTGTAGGTACGTGCCAGGCAGATGATGTTGTTGATCCGGATACGGTCATCGCTTCCAATGACATCGAGCCACATGAGCGTGGCAACGACGTTCGGAATCATAAAGATTGGCGGTGCGGCGACGACGCCCATGCTTGAAAATTGCTTGGACCCATGCCTGTATGAAGTTCGGACCCGCCCGACGGACGAGGTAAGAGTCCCATACCACTTCTTACCGAGGGCCGCCTTCCCAAGGACGGCGGCCCTCCACACTCGTGTTTTTTATAAAAAAACACTTATAAATCCACGAATCGGCGGAAAACGGCGAAATCGCCCCGATTCGAAGGTATTATGTAGTTAGAAGGGGAATATTAATAATACCAGATAGCGGGGGCGAAAGATGGAGATCGAGATAGAGGAGAGCGGCTCCATCGACTTCATGTACGTGGAGCACAGAGGTCCTTACGACGAGATATGCCATACGTTCCAGATGTTATTCCACTATCTCGACGATAACGAGGTCCTTCCCACCGGGCCCACAATGGGTCAGTATTTTTCCGATCCCGAGTCCACTCCCAACGACAGGATGAAGAGCTGGGCCATGGTCGGCATCGACGCCCGGAACGCTCCCGAGACCGTGAACCCCTGCCCGGATGAATGTGCACCCGAAGGCGAGACCACCGATGTCGAGGTCAGAAAGGGCCACATCAAGAGCCGGCTGACAGCCAAGGCAACATACATAGGCTCGATGTCCGACATCGACCGGGCCTACTCCGAGATGATGGGCTGGCTGTTCAGCAAGGGGTACGAGCCCAACGGCCCCTGTCTGGAGATCTACAACAAGGAGCCCGTCGACGGACTGGGCGAGGTGGAGATCCAGATACCGGTCAAGGAGACGCCGAAGAAGTCGTTCACACCTGCTTTTTTCCTCTGAACCCGTTGGGATCAAGTAGCCGATACATCGTTCCAAAGGTCAAATACGTAGGTGACCATATGGATGATCAGGAGCTCTGGGGCAGGCTTTTCGTCGCTCTACCGGTCCATACGAACATCCTCGAGGAGGACATGGAGCGCATCCTCGGGGAGCTTGGCGGCCCCGACCCGAAGGAGCAGCTCGACAAGTGGGTCGAAGATCGAAAGATGCTCCGCCGCCACGGAATGTACTATATGCGATGATCATCGCCTCCGGTCAACGGACCTGAAAGCGATATCATTGTGAATATCAGCATATTCCGTCAGCCACGTCATACCTTTTCGTATCTATACGATTAACATGCCAAGAAAAGGCCGGTTTAGTCCAGAATCTCTTGCAGGCTAAATGATGGAATATTACAAGCGTTGTCGGGACCGATTCTGGACGCTTATTTCTTCTTCTTCTTGAAGGTCTTCTTCTTCTTGATGACCTTCTTCTCCTCTTTAGGCGCTTCCTCGGCCTCTACGGGCTCCGCCTCCACCTCTGCCTCGATCTCGCCGGCCGGGGTGGCTGCACGCACCTCGACCTTGATGTCGCCGAGGTTGTCGCGGAGCTTCATCATCTCGTCGCGCAGCTTGCCGACGTCCTCGCCCA
>JANQNJ010000158.1 GCA_028279645.1 Thermoplasmatota archaeon | reverse complement strand
CGCCTGCGCCGCCCAAGGCCGAACCACCTAAGGCGCCCGCTGCACCGGAGCAGCCGAAGGCCGAACCACCCAAGGTCGTTCCTCAGCCTGAACCCGCGAAGGCCCCACCGAAGGCCGAACAGCCAAAGGTTCCGCCGAAGGCCGAACCACCACAGGCTCCACCGAAGGCCGAACCGCCAAAGGTCGAACCTCCGAAGGAACCCCAGAAGGCTGAACCGCCGAAGGCCGTACCTCCGAAAGAGGTTCCCAAGGAAGAACCTCCGAAAGAAGCACCGAGACCGGAACCGGTAAAGGTGCCTCCGAAAGTAGAACCTCCTAAAGGACCACCTAAGGCAGGACCGCCAAAGGCTCCTCAACCTCCGAAGGAGGAGCCTCCGCAAGAGGAACCTGTAATCTTCACACACGAGGAGGGTCCAAGGCCTCCTTCATCCGGCCCGGCTGCCGGCCCCGAACCTCCTAAGGCCTTCGAACCGATCGGGACCCAGCCACCTGGCGTCACACCTGCCATTCATATACCACTGGTCGGCGAGATGGTCGAGCCACAGCCGTCCATCGTACGACTCCAGAGGCCCCAGGAGCATCCCACACTGGGTCCCAAGATGAGCGGCCCGGCCCCGGTCGCAGGACCGGCACCGGCCAAAGGACCGGCCCAGGTCCCGGGACCTGCTCCTGCACCCGCCCAGGCCCCAGCCCCGGCCCAAGCACCGTCACCAGGCAGTGTTCCGCCTGCGGCCGACAGTTCCGGCGGTATCATCCCACCAGACAGTCAGACCGTCAGGGAACTTGACATGGAGGCCGGCGATGCCCAGCCGCAGACAGGGATGCCTCCGATATATCACCCAGGAGCACAGCCGGGTGCGCAAACTGCACCACAGACCAAAGCCCCCGCTCCCACCCCTGCTCCCGATCACACTACCACTCATAGGAAGAAGAAGAAGGTCCTCAGGACCAAGGCCACGCTGCACCAGGGGACGATAGCTCCCCAGGGGGAGGGCCTGATCCACAGACCGACGGTCAGATCGGTCCCTCAGGGACCCGCGACCGACAAGGGTCCGGATACACCTCAGAGCATCCTCGCCTCGATGAACGCCGAGGACGAGGACCAGAAGTCCTTCGTCGAGATGCTCAAAGGCGAGATCGAGGTCCTGAAGGGCCTCGAGGCCGAACTGGACCAGCTACTCGAGGACAACTTTCAATAACTCCTTCTTCCATTACCGTAATGGAGCGCTCGTAAATTAGATAACGTCTAATAACCATGAGGGCATGTACCGGGTGAGTCCCATGAGAAAGATAATGGTCATTGTGAATCAGAAGGGCGGAGTGGGCAAGACCACCACCGCGGTCAATCTGGCCGCATCCCTGGCGGACCGGGGCAAGAGGATACTTCTCGTCGATCTCGATCCCCAGGGCAACTCCGGCTCCGGCCTCGGCGTACATACGGACGGAGTGGAGGAGACGATCTACGAGGTCCTGATCGGGAGGATCGAGGTAGAGGATGCGATCATCCATACCGACATCGAAGGGCTCGATCTGATCCCGTCGAACATCGACCTCGTTGCGGCCGAGATGGAGCTGGCATCGGAGATCCAGAGGGAGACCATCCTGAAGAGGAAGCTCCAGTCAGTGACCCCCAACTACGACCTGATCATACTGGACAGCCCGCCGTCGCTCGGTCTTCTGACCATCAACAACCTGACAGCGGCGGACTCCGTTATCATACCGATCCAGTGCGAGTATTATGCTTTAGAGGGACTCAGCAAGCTGCTCGACACGATCCGCATGATCAAGGAGTACTCGAACCCGGAGCTCGAGGTCGAAGGTATCCTCATGACCATGTACGACAAGAGGACCAACCTTTCGAAGCAGATGGTGGAGGAGATCAAGGAATACCTCGGGGACAAGATGTTCGATACGATCATCCCGCGTACGATCAAGGTGGCCGAGGCTCCCAACTACGGGAAGCCAGTGGTCCATTACATGCCCTGGAACATGGGTGCCAAGGCCTATTCGAACCTCGCCGACGAGCTGCTTCAGCGGCTAGCCAGCGAAGCCCTGCCATCGGTGTCCGATGACCAGATCAAGAGCCTGGTCGATCGGTCCGCGGCCACGGAGAGGGAGTCGATCTACGACGCCCTTCCATCCGCGGCCCCCGCAGCACCCGAGGCCGCGCCGGAGCCGGCACCGGAGCCAGAACCCGCTCCCGAGCCTGAGCCAGAACCGGCTCCAGAGCCGGAAGAACTTGAAGAGGAACCCGACGAGGAACCGGAACCTGAGCCAGCTCCCGAGGAACCAGAGCCGGCCCCCGCAGAGCCCGAGGAGGAGCCGTTGCCCTGGGAGAAGAAGCGCCTCGTTGTGGACATCGAGGTACCGGAGATCTCGGTCCCCTCGATCGATATCGACCTGGAGGGCCTCAGGCTCCAGCGAAAAGAGGAGGAAGAGGAGCCTGAGCCGGAGCCAGAACCTGCACCCGAACCGGGTGAGGAACCCGACGAGGAACCTGACGAGGAGCCCGATGAGGAACCCGACGAGGAGCCCGACGAGGAACCTGACGAGGAACCTGAAGAGGAACCCGACGAGGAACCTGAAGAGGAGCCCGACGAGGAACCTGAAGAGGAACCCGATGAGGAACCCGACGAGGAACCTGAAGAGGAACCTGAAGAGGAACCCGATGAGGAACCAGAAGAGGAGCCCGACGAGGAGCCCAATGAGGAACCTGAAGAGGAACCCGACGAGGAGCCTTCTGTCGAGTCCAAGGTCGACTCCAGCCTGGGTATCGACCTCGACCTTAAGATCGACATTCCCGATGTCAGTCCGCTCGAGGACCTGCTCGATTCGGCAGATGAGGCCACGGACAAGCTTGATATCAGCATCGTCGAGAAATGGGAGGAGATGGGATACGACATCACGGATATCAGTTCGAAGCTGGACGGGGATCAGGAGGATGCCGCCAAGGCCCTCGATGAGTTCGGCCAGCTCGTTCACACCATGGAGGAGCTCAAGGAGCGGGCCGACGGCATCGATGCCAGCGGCCATGAGGACCGGCTCGGCGAGATCCAGTCCCTGATGAACGACGCCCTCAACGTCGAGAAGGTCGAGAACCTTCTCTCGAACCTAGAGGACACCATCGCAGAGCAGAAGGAGGTCATCGACAAGGCGGTGGAGGCGGTCAATGAACTGGAAACCCAGGGTTATGTCGTCGTTTCACTGCGCTCGGTCATCGACGAGGATGTCTCCCAGCTCCCGGACAGCCTCGACACCTTCCTCGACAAGGTTGAGACCTCTGTCCAGCTCAGAGAGCGGATCCTCGGTATGGATATCGAGGGAGAGGATGAGGCGCTGGACGCCATCATGAAGAAGCTCTTCGACGTCGACCTCCTTTCCGAGGTCGAGTCCGATCTCGAGGAGCTCCTCGCCAGCATCGAGGCCGCCAAGGAGGCCGAGGAGGAGCCCGAGCCTGAACCAGAACCGGAGCCCGAGGAAGAGGATGACGACGATGGCCCCGTCGACGACTGGGAGTCGGAGAAGGAGGAAGAGGAGGAGGAGCCCGAGCCTCAACCAGAACCGGAGCCCGAAGAGGATGAGGAGGAGGAGGAAGAGGAGGAGGAAACCGAGGACGACGATGACGAAGACGACGAGGAGGAGCCGGTCACGGAATGGGTCGCTGAAGAGGAAGACGACTCATCCGATGATGACGTCACCGAGGAGGACCTAGACGATGATGATGAACCGGATCCAGAGCCCGAACCGGAACCAGCCATGCCCGCCGCCTTCGATCGGTCCGCCTATATCGCCGAGGCCAAGAAGTGGGCGAAGATGGGCTTCGACATCACATTGCTGAAGAAGACGCTCAAGAGCGGCGACCAGGAGAAGATCGAGAAGAACTTCCCGGCCTTCGAGAAGAGGGCCCTCGCCATGCTCAAGCTCAAGACCCTTTACAAGAAGCTGGACACCTCCAAGTTCCCCAAGGCTGCTGCCAAGTTCGAGGAGCTGGCAAAGGACGTCCGGAAGTACGACGAGGCGAAGACGCTTCTGCTCAAGATGAAGAAGAAGCAGGGTTAAAAGGGTACTGCAGACCTGTCCTTACGCCGGTACAGACCACGAATTGATACAGTGGTATTAAGTAATCACTAGATTCAATCATGCACTGCGCATGGGAACCAAATACAAGATGGAAAGGGTATACAGGTTGTGGATCATTCATTCCACCTTCATCATTCTGTTCACACTCCTGTGGAGCACCGTCGGCGCCAACCCGATCGTCGAAGGTAGCACCAATTCCCTCGGCCTCCTTGTAGTGGGGATATTCATCATCAACTGGCCGATCAATTGTACGATGTATATCCTCCTGGTGCGTTCGTTCCTTCACGGAAGCGACGATCGGTTCTTCTCGAACAGGCCCCGGGTGTTCACAGAGCTGGCTTTGCTTGTCGGGACCATAGCGACATCCATCGGGGCGATCATTGACACCGGGCTCCTCATCGTCTCGGATGTCGAATGGATGTCCACAACCGAGCTCTGGTTTTATTACAAGATCGGACTTATCGGGATCTTCATATCCTTCTATCTACTGACAGTCCGTGTACAAAGACTACCCCGTCGGATGGCCTTGGATATCTCTTTTACGGTCTGTGCCGTGAACCTGTTATCATGGTTCTTCTATTTCCTTTTAGATACGGAGATCGGCTTCCCACTCGGGACCATGTTCTACTGCATCATATTTCCATCAGTTCTGATCTCGTCCCACAACTGGTATTCGAGGAGACATCAGTCGTTGGCAGGTTCCCGGTTTCAAGGAGGAAGGTCCAGAACGGTCTCGAGGCATGATCTGATGATGGCCCGTTTCGTCACGATATTCTTATTACTGCTCGTGCTGATCTTTACTGTGGTCAGCTACGAAACGGTTCCGGGATAATAGAGCTTCCCATTTTCAGCGGCCTGATCGTCGAACGGTCACCCTTTCAGCATCTCTAGATCGGCGACGCAGTCCGGATCGAAGTCGGTGGGAGGCTTCGTCTGTCCGCTGTTCATGTAGTTCACGATGGAAGAGGATTCGATCTGCCAGTACATTACGCAGTCGTCGTGCTTGCAATGATGTCGGTGGTTGGTGTCGTGGTGGTCACGCTCACTCGTGTAACCGATGTTCACGAGTCCCAGAAGGTGGCCCCACTCATGGACGAGAACGGCCTTCTCGATGTCCTCGGCGTTCACCAGGAACGGTAGCTGGATGATAAGGTTGTTCTCCGCCGCATCGTCGATCTTCTCCTTGAAGATAGCTATGGACGTCGCCTCGTATGCGAGGCCCAGGGTGTTCGAGTTCTCGGCGTACTCGCCGTTCAGGTACAGGACGTGCATACTGACCTTGTCCCCTCCTCGCCTGTCCTCCGTCCTGTGCTCCTTGGCAAGCTCTTTGATCTCCTTCAGGGTATAGCTTTCGTCGTCGGACTGGAACGATGAGACCTTGTACGACACCGAGTCCTTGTCGCAGTAGTTCTTGATCCGCGTCTCCAGTGTGTTCTTGGCATCGGATGACGGTGCGAACCCGCTCACATGGTCTATCTCCACTACCATGTCGGGATACCTGTCCCTGAGGTAGTGGTACTTGAAATCACCGACCGCGGTATCGTCCCCGCTGGCATCGTCGTCTCCGAAACAGCCGGCGGACGACGATACCATGATAAGCACCGTCATGACGGCCAGGATCGGGCTCGGTTCGTATCTCATGGTGAATCAGCCTCCGGGGGCCGGTCCTGCCTCGTCGTTCGGCGGTGAACGGCCCTTCGGGTCGTTGTAATCTTCTATCTCATCCTACTAATCGTTATTGGTGAACATTTGAGGATCAGGGTTCATGCTCCATCCGGTCAGAGGTTGACCTGGTCCTCTTCCTCCCACTTGCTGATCTCTGTGAGGATGTCGTCCTCCATGAAGTCCAGATCGCTCAGGTCGGTGGAGATGTCGTCGTCCGCCTCGTCGGGGATGACCTCCTCCAGGACCGGTTCGTCGACCACCGGTTCCTCGGGAGGGGCTTCCTCCTTGGGTTCGGGCTCCTCAGGAGCTGGTTCATCCTCAGCAGCGGGTTTATCCTTCTTGGCCTTCGGCTTCTCCGGCTTCAGTTCCTCGGGCTCGAGCTTTAGCTCCTCCGGAGCGGCCTCTTCAGGCTCCAGCTTCAGCTCCATGGGAGCCGCCTCTTCAGGGACCGGTTCCTCCGTCGGTTCCGGCCTGGGAGGCAGCGGTGCCTTCTTCTTCTTTCCGAACTTCTTCGGCTTGGCCTTTGGACCCGCCTCCAGGGGGGGCGCCTCCTCTGGAGTCGCCGGTTCCGGTGTCAGCTCGAGTGTCGGCTCGGGTCCGGGCTCTTCGGGAGCCGCTTCCTCCATTGGAGGGGCCGGGGCCGCTTTCGGCCTCCTCTTCAGGCCCTTCTTCTTTGCCTTCCTCTCCTTGACCGGTTCCGGCACCGCCTCCTTCGGAGGTGCTGGCTCTTCAGGTATCGGCTCCGGGGTCAGCTCCAGGGCGGGCTCCTGCACCGGTTCCTTTGGGGCCTCCGGCTCCTTTGGAACGGGCGGCATCTTCTTCTTGCCCAGCTTCTTCTTCCCCTTCTTCTTCTTGGGCGGTTGCGGTTCTGGCGCAGCCTCTGGTGCGGAGGGTTCCGCGGGTGTGGGCTTCTCTGTTGGCTTGGCAGCCAGCTCATCCTTAGCTGAGGCCGCCTCCTCCTTCCTCTTCTGAATGATGGCCAGCTTGTCCTGGGCCGACCTCTTCCCGTTCTGGGCCTTCTCGTCGTCTGGAGCGATCCTTAATGCATGATCGTAGGTCTCGATCGCCTCCCCGAACCTCTTCAGCTTCCTGAGGGTCAGTCCCTTGTTCTTGAGGGCCTTGACATGGTCCGGATCCCTCTCGAGGACCGAGTTGTAGATCCCCAGGGCCTCCTCGTAGTTCCCGGCCTTGAACGCCTCATCCCCCTTCTTCTTCTCCACGTCAGGGGCGGGTGCCTCTACCGGGGCGGGTTCCGGAACAGGCTCGGGGGCCTGTTCCTTCGGGGGTGCTGGTTCAGGTTCCGGAGCGGCCTTCGGCTTCGGAGGCGCCAACTTCTTGCCCTTCTTCTTCTTTTCCGCCTTGCGCTGCTTCTTCAGCTCCTTCTTCGAGAGCTTCGGTTCAGGCGGGGCCGGTGCGGGCTCGGGTGCCTTTGCAGGCTCGGGTGCCTTTGCAGGCTCGGGTGCCTTTGCAGGCTCGGGTGCCTTTGCGGACTCTGGCGCCGCTTCGAGGACCGGTTCGGGGGCGGGGGGCGCCTCCACGGGCTTGGGTGCAGGTGGGGCGGCCGTCTTCTTCTTTCCCTTTTTCTTCTTCCCTTTCTTCTTTTCCGGCTTGGCCGGCGCAGGTTCCTGCGGTGTGATCGTGAGCTCCTGAGGCGCGGGTGCCGCCTCGGGCTGTGGAACGATATCGGACGGGGCAAGGGTCGGCGGAGCCTCTGGTTCCTTGCCCTTCTTCTTCTTCTTGTCCTTCTTCTTCTTCTTTTTGTCCTTCTTGGACGGCTCGGTCGGGGCCGCCGGTGCGGGAGGCGCCGGCGGGGCGCCTGGAGCGGCTGCCGGCCTCTTCTTTCCCTTCTTCTTCTTCTTCCCCTTCATCTTCTTCTTGCCGGGTTTCTCTCCGGGAGCGGGCCCGTCGGCCGATGCGGCCTCCTCCTCTGCCTTCTTCTCCTGGATGGCCAGCTTGTCCTGGGCCGCCTTCTTGGCCTCCTGGGCCTTGATGTCGTCAGGCTCTATCTTGAGGACATCGTCGTAGACCTCCACCGCCTCGCCGTACCTCTCGAGCTTCCTGAGCGCGAGCCCCTTGTTCTTTAACACGCTGACAAGTGTCGGGGAGACCTCGAGGATTGAGTTGTAGATCTCCAGGGCCTCCTCATAGTTGCCGGCCTTGTACTCCTCGTTACCCTTCTTCTTCATCTCATCGGCGGAGTCACCTGCCAGGATCGCCTTGCAGCGCTTCTCGCCCTTCTGGCCCTTGATGTTCCCGGGGTCGATGACCAGGACCTGCTCGTAGCAGGCAAGGGCGTCGTCGAACCGCTTGAGCTTCCTCATGGTGAGGCCCATGTTCAGGATCACCTCGACGTTGTCCGACAGGTCCTCCAGGGACTGGGTGTACTTGTCGAGGGCCTCCTCGTACTTCTCCTCGTTGTAGAGGTCGTCGCCCTCGGACTTGAGGACCCTCCATACAGGAGCCTCATCCGCTGAAGGTTCACCGTCCTCATCGTCCTCGATGATGACCGCCTCCACAACCTCGACCTCGTAGATCTCCTCGTCCTCCTCCCCAGGTGCTTCCTCGGCAGGAGGCTCTGTGCCAGGCGTCTCCGATGGAGCGGACGGGGTCGGTGGTTCGGCCGCAGGCGGCTCAGGTGCCGCGGGTGCCTCTGGCGCTGCAGGGGCCTCCGGAGCCTCTGGCGGCTTGGGGGCCTCAGGAGCGGGTCCTTCCGGTGCCGGCTCATCTGGAGCCGCCGGGACATCTCCTTCCGGTGGTGCCGGAGGTTCCTCTCCAGGTGCTTCCTCGCCGGCCTCGTCCTCTACGACGGCCGCTTCGACCACTTCCACCGCAAAGACCTCCTCATCCTCCTCGGGAGGTGCTTCCTCCTCGGGCGGAGGAGGTGTGAACGATTCGTCCATTATGCTGTGGAACAGGGTCTCGCCGCTCATGATCTCCCGCCACAGAGTGTCCTTCGGCTTAGACTGGAAGTGCTTCTTCTTCGGAACGAACTCGAAGCTGAGCTTTCCTCCGAAGTCGCCGAAATCATCGGTGGTGTCGACCTCCCGCTCCTCCTTTCTGAGCTTCTTCTTCTTCTTCGCCGGCTTCGGCGCTGCGGCAGGCTCCTTCTTGGGAGGTGCCGGGGCTTCCTCCTTAGGCGGAGCAGGCGTTTCGGGTTCCTGGGGGGTCTCCTCCTTCGGAGCCGCGGGAGGTTCGGGAACAGCGTCTTCAGGTGCTTTTGCCTCGTCCTCTCTCGGCTTCACGAACTGGAAGGAGAACCCACCGTCCATCTTCTTGACGAAAACATCCTTCTTGGAACCCTCAGCGGGCTTGTCCGCGGCGGGTTCAGGGGGTTTCGGAGGTGCCTCAACCTCCTCGAACGCCCCTGTCTTCTCGGCTTCAGGGAAAGGCCTTAAAAGATATCCCGAGGTGTCCCGGTCCATCTCCTGGCAGGCCTGATAGACATCGTTGTTGAGCTTCTTGCAGATGCTGCAGATGTTCTGGGCCCGGAGCTTGTTGCACGGGTTATCGGGCAGATTATCTAGGAATTGATTGATCTCGTTCAGATCCTTCTGAGGCATATTTTCACCTGAAGACGTGAGATAACCTAAGTTATCCTATGCGGATAAGGTAATGTAACTTATAGCTCTTTCGGTAATATATTAGACAATTATTATTACTGGCCAGTGTGTCTTCCGAGCCCCCCGTAACGCCTCTCTACGACCTCGTCCGCATGGCGCTCGGGACGTGGGATCCGCCTGGCGGAAAGCCTTAAAATCGTATATCTCCGTTCAAGGCCGATGTTCCCGTTCGGCCACATCGGATTCACGATCCTGCTTCTCTACATCGTCCTGAGGCTGAACGGGACCGGGGGCCCAACCGGGACCCGTCGACTGCAGACCTCGAAAGCCCGGGCCACGACCGAAAAAAAGGGGCACTTCATACAGATATCGGATATCGACCATATCGACCTCAGGATACTCATCCTGGGGGTGGCCATGCCCGATATCATCGACAAAGTGGTCGGCCATCTCTTCCTGGCCGACACCATCGACAACGGCAGGATCATGTCACACACACTTCTGGTCGCGATCATGATACTGGCGTTGTCCACTTGGAGGTTCCGTGAGAGGGGGTTCGTGTTCGGCCTCGGCTGGACGGCACATCTGTTCGAGGACATGATGTGGAACACACCGGAGACCTTTGCCTGGCCTGCGTTCGGTCTAGGGTTCCCCGAGAGGGAGTTCGACGTAATGAACTGGATCGAGGCGCTACGGTCCGACACCTTCGTCCAGGCGACCGAAGCGGTCGGCATCGCGATCATCATCATCCTGATCGTAAGATACTCCCTGCTGAACCGTAAGGCGATCTCCCGACTTATCCGAACTGGTCATCTGGCCGAATGAGAATGAACCTGATCGGGACCCGATCGGATCAATAATAGATCGACACGAACAGCTGGTAGTCGATCTCGGTGTCGATGGGGTCGCTGCTGTTCTCGTGCTCGACGGTCACGTTCCAGTCCCCATCGTGTGTGGCGATCTCCTGGACCACGAACTTTAGTTCCTCGAACTTGGTATCGCCTTCAACGGTCTCTCCGTCGGACTCATCCTTCCCCTGCCCTCCGTCCGATGAATACGACCTGAGGTTGAGGTCGTTATCACCCGCTATCCCATCCCCTCTGGCATAGGTAACGTTGATGACGATGAACTGGGCTTGCTGCACCGGTTCGTTACCGTCGTTCCAGTGGACATTGTAGACGTAGGTGTCCTCCTCCCCCCCGTCCACGGCCCCGGTCCACTCATACGTCTCATACACGTGGATGAATACCGAGGTGGAGTCAACGTCCCCCTCGTCCGACGAGACCTTCAGGGATACCTCGTACTGACCGGCCTGGTCGAACCTGTACGACACCGATGCGCCGTCGTCATCGCCCCCGTCCCCGAACTCCCACTCATATTCATCGATAGGTCCGGAGGAGTTCGCCCCGCTGAAGGACAGCTTGCTCCCCTGGATGATCTGGATGTCCGCCAGGTCCTCATGCCCCTGAACGGTGATCCGGGCCGCCACCGGCGCCGGCTCATCCTCCACAGGATCGGAACCGAACATGGGGTAAGCCAGGAACGCACCGACCGAGATGGCCAGGGCTGCGACTATCGCCGGGTAGACCTTGTACCCCATGGTACCTCGATTCGAATCGGGGATATTTAAAATCTGCCGATGGCACCTCATCCTCAGATGAGGCCTCATCCTACGATGGACCTGCCATCGGCTCGGGACGCGCGTCCTTCCATAACCTTAGCGCTGTCCTCAGACCGGAACGATCTGCTTGACCTCCGGGATCTTGGCCATGAGGGTCCGCTGGACGCCGTGGGCCAGGGTGATCGCCGACATCGGGCAGCCGGAGCAGGCTCCCTGGAGCCTGACCTTGACGACGCCCGTGGCCTCGTCGACCTCGACTATCTCGATGTCCCCTCCGTCCATCTGGAGCCCTGGTCTGATGAACTCGTCCACTGTCGCCTCCACCTTGTCCTTGAGACTCTTCTCGTCCATGGGCGTAAACTAGAGGCTTCCGATATAAATCTTGTTGATGAACTGTTAGGTCCGCCTATCACTCGCCCGGATCTTGTTCATCCTCGCCCATCAACCTCTCCACCAATTTGACCTTCTCCTCGAGACCTGTCTTGGACGAAACGAACATCCTGGCGCCGTCCGGCGACCCACCGCCGTGCATGGTCCCTGGCACCCCGGACCCGAGCGTCAGCCACTCGATCATCCTGGCCGCCTTCGCCCTTCTCATGCCGTCTGCATCGGCGGTGAGGTACTTCCTGAGGAGCTCGCCGTATTCCTCCGAGCCCAGGTCCTTCCAGGAGGGCATGCACCCGGTCTCTGCTATACCTCCGCCTATCTCCTGGGTGATGCGCTTGGTCTCGTAGGGAAGCGTCGCGACGTGGACCTTGTTGATATTGGCCAGGAGCGGGTCGCAGAGCCATGAGCCCGACGAATGGACCTTGCCCAGCACCGCCGCAGCGATGCCCATGCCGTAGGTCGTCTCGTTGTTGATGCTCATGTCCACGAGCTTCTGTCGGAACGTCCTCTCGGAGAGGCCGTTGGCCCTGGCCATCAACACGGCTGCTCCGATCATCAGGTCCCCCTGCCCGGCAACGCATCCGCCAATGGCGGACCTATAGGGCGTGATGAACCGTTCGATGAGGCGTCCGGTGAAGCCGAACTCGCCGGCCATGAACACCCTGCCGGCCGGGACCACTACGTCGTCAAAGAGGATATATCCCTGAGTTATCCCTCCAATATCAACGGGATTGTCGAAGCCCTCCTCGAGGTCCCTCCCGTCGTTGGGATGCCGCGCCTCGACGATGGTGATCCCCTCCATGTCCCTTGGCACGACGCATGCCACGGCGAAGTCGGCATCGCTGTCCTTGTACTTGCTCCCCGGAAGCACGAAGATCTCGTTGGCGGCCGAGGCGCCGGCGATCATGACCTTAGCTCCTCTGAGAGTGATCCCTCCTTCCTCCCATCCAACGATGTGCAGGTGGACGTCGGGGTCCTCCTGCTCCGAGGGCGCCTTGGTCCGGTCGCCCTTCGGATCCGTTAACGCTCCAGCCACCGCGAGGTCGTTGGCCTGGGCGTACAGTATCCATTCCCTTAGCCTGTGGTGGTAGTCGGTCTCGAACTTCTTGTCGATATCGTGGGTCACCGACCACATGGTGTTGAGCGCGTTCCAGCCGACGCATCTGGCGCCGGTGCACGTCCCGGTCAGGTTGAACATGCGGCGCTTCATCCTGGAGTTGGCCAGCATGTCCTCTGCTGACCTGATGATGGACAGATAGCGCGAGATCCGCTCACCGGTGAGGCTCGAGAGGGTGGTGAAGACCTCCTCCTGCTCCGGGAGCATCGCCTGCTCGTAGATCTGGGCGTGGCCCTCCACGGACCTCCTGGTTGCCGGATGCTCCGTCACGTCCTCGATGAGCTCGCCGAACTTGTAGACGTTCGGCCTCATGGCCCTGAGGCTCTCCTTGTAGGCTTCGGGGGTTCTCATTGGGATCGAGGAGACCTAGGCCCACGGTGGTATAATTCAGTTTCCCCTCGGAGTGCGTATCATCCGCGGAAGCCCATGGATCCAGGACCTCCGGACCGTCGGTCCTTTCGTTTTTCGTCCAAGATGTGGATCGGTGAGTGGGACCTATGCATATCCGAGAGGAGTATGTCCTTGGTCCTTCCGATGCATATCTAGCAAAGGCAGATCTACATCTTGATTTCATAATCAAGGAGATATTTTATTAAACACCAGTTCGTCCTAAACACTGTGACGATCGATCATGAACAATGGAGATACTTCTTGAAGGACCATGTAAGGTCCACAATAGATTTCTCACAGACCGAACAGAACCGTGGACTTCCTCCACCTCCTTTTCAAAAGGAGACGACAAAAGGTCAGCAGAAGGTCATGCTTCCTCCGGTGAAGGATATCATTTCCGAATATCCCGTGACCATTTGTAAAGCCATTCAGGATAGGAAAAGCCTAAGGAACTATTCCAATGAACCGCTTACATTGCAGGAGCTTTCCCTCCTTTTATGGGCGACCCAGGGTTATCGCGCCACAATAGGACCGTATACCACGCTTCGAACGGTCCCATCGGCGGGGTCCAGGCATTCCTTCGAGACCTATCTTTATATCCGGAACGTTGAGGAGCTGGAAGAGGGGATCTACAGGTATCTTCCTCTCTCCCATGAGCTCGTGATCGAGGAATTGAGGGATGGGATCGCCCAGGATGCTGCTCATGCATGCAGGAACCAACTTTTCGTTGCGACCTCCTCCCTGGTGTTCTTCTGGTCCACTGTTCCAAAGAGGACAGAATGGCGTTATGGAGATGCCTCTGCAAAGGTCATAGCCATCGACGCAGGTCATGTTTGCCAGAACCTGTACCTCGCCTGTGAGGCCATCGGAGCCGGGACATGTGCGATCGCAGCCTATGACCAAGATGCTGCAGATTCCTTCCTGAACCTGGATGGTGAGGAGGAGTTCGTGGTATATATCGCACCTGTTGGAAAAAGACCAGGATGAGACCAAGGTTCCATAATTGATATACGGTCTCGTAGAGAGTTAGTTCACCTTGTGGATGCTAGAGATGGAACACTCGATCTACCCGCTCGAGACCCTGGTCGCCGCCTCCATGATGAACCTCTCCATGTGCTCGGCCAGGAACTCGTTCCTGGTGTATCCGCACGCGGAGAGGTCGGGAGCAGCCACGAGGGCCATCATACCGTCGGAGATGATATCGATGGCCATGAGCCCCTCCTTCCGGTACATCTCCGCCCCGTCTATCGGCCTCTGCATCGGCGATGTGATGGTCTTGATGGCGACCTTCCTTGACTGGGCCTTCTGAATCTCCCTGGGGAATATCTCCCGGAGGAACGAGATCGACGGGGCCGAGATGACGAAGGTCGATGTGGACATGTTAAGGATCTCCCTGATCTTCTCCACCACCTTGCTCCTGTCGGAAAGTGTGTATATCAGCTGCGGCTCTCCGGTCTCGCTCATCATCCCGTGAAGGCCGTCGAGGCGCTCGAAGATCTCGTCCACCCTCCTCCTCACTCCCTTCAGGACATCCTCCGGCGGGACCGGTTTGTAGATCTTCGGCCTTCCCGAAGTGGATATCGCGAACCCCTTCTTCACGATCCCCTCCAGCGCTTTATACCCGCTGGTCCTCGGTATCTTCGCTGTCCTTGCGATGGTCTCCACATCGCCGTAGCCCAGGGCTACCAGCGCAACGTATGCCCTCGCCTCGTACCTTGGAAGCCCAAGGAAACCGAGCTCCTTTCCCAGAGTGGCAAGGGTGTCATCAAAATCCTCTACAGGCTGCATACAGGGCTCCACCTGAAAAGATCAGATCGAGTGCTTCTTCCGCAGTGCGGCCTCTGCCTCCTTCTTGGCGCTGATGTTGGCCTCCTCGATAAGGTCCTGGGCCTTGTCGAAGATGCCGTTGTCGATGTTCATTTGAGCATGCTTGAGGAGCTGTTCCGCCCTCTTGACGTCGGCCCCGGTGCCCTTGAACCTCTTAACCGCCTGCCGCACGGAGTCGAGCCTCTGAAGGGCCGAGTCCTTCTTGGCCATGGCCTCCGACGTCCTGGACTCGGTGGCATCTATGACCTTCCGGGCTGCAGTGATCGCGCCCAAGTAGTTCTCCGACGCCAGCTCTTTCCTGGCCTCCTTGAGGTTATCCCTCTGGTCGTCGATGTCCACGAGCTTGTCTGCGTCCCTCAGGGACTTCTCGGCCTGCTTGATGAGGGTCATGGCCTCCTTGTACTGCGGGCCCTCCGACTTTATGGTGTCAAGTGTCGACTCTGCGTTCTTGATGGCCGCCTCGTAGGCCAGCTGGGCGTACTCTCTCGCCTTGGAGTACTCGCCCATCTCCATTGCCTCCTGGGCCCTTTCCAGCGCTCCGTACGACTTGTCGACGTCCGCGCCCGCTCCGGCTATCTCCTCGATGATCTCGGCCACGGAGCTGATGTCCTCCATGACCTTCTGGTAATCGTCCTTGGCCTCGGTGATGATCTCCAGGGCCTTCTCGATGGCCATCTTGGCGTAGACCTCGGCGCTGATGTAATCGGCCTCCTCGTAGGCTGTGTTGGCCTGGACCAGCATCGCCTTCGGATCGACCATCGGTCCGTACAGCTCCCCGTCGGCGACGGTCTTCGCCGCCTCGGCTATCCTGTCGGTGGCCTTGATGTAGTCCTTGTCGGCGCTCTTGATGATGACCAGGGTGCTCTCCGCCTCCTTGAGACCCTTCTCGTATCCGAGCTTGGCCAACCTGATGGCCCGTGTGAACTCACGGTTGAATACCGCTTCCTCGGCCCTCTCCACCAGGTCCACGACCTCGTGAAGCCTGATGCCCGCCATCTCGAGCTCCTTCAGGACCTGCTTGGTCGACTCGATCTCGGCCATGGCCACCTTGTACTCCTTTACCGCCTCGTTCACCTTCTTCTCGGTGAGGGCATATACCTTGTCCACGAGTCCCTGGGCCTTGTCGTAATCGCCTGCAGCGAGGTGCTTGACCGCCGTCTTCAGGGCCTTCCTCCCCTTGTCGAACCTCACGTACTTGGATGCAGCGTCGAGGTTCGCCTCGGTCTCGGCGATCTTGGCCATGATGGAGTCGTATTCGCCGTCGTGCCCGTGCGACTTGCTGAACATCTCCTCGGCCATTCTCATGGCCTGCTCGTAGGCCTCCTCGCTCTCCTTGAGGCTCTCCTCTATCTCCTGGGCCCTGTCTATCTCGAAGTTGATGGTCTTGAGGGCATCCAGCAGCGCAGGATGATCGGGATGGGCCTCGTGGGCCCGTTCGAAGGCGTCACGCGCCTCGGTGAAGGCCGAAAGCGCCCTGAGCGTCTGGCCCTTGTTGAACCATGCCGCAGAATACTCCGGGACCAGGAGGGTCGCCATATCGTATTTCGACAGGGCCTCCATGTACATCCGTTCACGGAAAAGTCGGTCCCCGATCGTCTTAAGGGCGTAGGCCCGGTCGTCCTCGATCAGCTGCTTGGTGATGTCCTCCCCGAGGGCCGTCGACCTGACCTTGATCCCCTTCTCCCGTGCCGGCTTCCCCTTTCTCTTAGTCGGTTTGGGAGGCTTTGCCTTTGCAGCCGCCTTCGGTTTCCTCTCTGGGATCCTGGCAGGCTTCGGTTCCGGTCGCGGCTCAGGGGCCTCCACCGGTTCGAGTGCCTTTACAGGGTCGGGCACCTTCTCGGGTTCTGGTGCCTTCCTGGGGGCTGGGGGCTTGACGGGCGGCTCCTTCTCTGCTGCGGGCTCCGGTACCACCTCCACGACCTCCACCGGCTCCACCACCTCGACCTTCTCCTCCACTGGCGGGGGTGTAGGTCCCCTGAGGTCGGACCATGTCTTCTTCGGCCTGCCGGTGATCTCGGCGACCTTCTCGTTGATCATCACGTTGTCCGGATCGAGCTCCTGGGCCTTTCGAAGGACCATGAGAGCTTCCGACTCCTGGTCCATCTTGATGAGCGCCACCGCCTTGTTGTACATGGCGGGAACGAAATCGGGCGCCACATCCAGCGCCTTGTCATAGTACGAGATCGCTGACTCGTAGTTCTTGAGCTTGAACTGCTTGTTCCCCTCCTCCTTGAGGGTGTTCGGGTCCTCCTTCTCCTCCACGTGCTCCTTGCACTCCTCCTTCAGGGCCATGAGGCGCTTGCTCTTGGGATCCTCATCGAGTCCCCTGTTGATGTGCTCCAGGGCCTTCTCATGGTTCCCGAGCTTGATATGGGCAAGGCTGATGTTGTAAAGCGCTGGAAGGTACCCTGGTTCGATCTCTAGAGCGCCCTCGTACATCTCTATGGCCTGGTCGTACTTCCGCCGTTTGAAGAGAGCGTTCCCCTCCTCCTTGTACTCATCGATGGATCTATCGGGCACCTTACCTATCCTCCAGGGTATGGTCGCTGAGCACCGCTACCAAGCTTGGATATCGTAACGATATTAATAGATTTTTTCCTACTTAAACACTGACAGCGTGGTCCGGCCATCAACGACGTTCAGCGAACGGGTCGAACGGCGCCGATGAGCGGGCGCATCATCGCTTCATGAACTTCGACAGATCGCTCATCTCACGCTCGCAGTAGAGGCACCTGAGGACTACGGGCTGTCCGGATACCACCCGGAACTCCGGCTCCACCGGCTCGTTCTGATTGGATATACAGTTTGGGTTCGCACAGCGGATGAACCCCTTTACCATCTCCGGGAGCTTGACCTTGAACTTGTCCACAACGCTGTAGTTCTCGATGATGTTGATGGTGGCGTTGGGGGCGAAGAGCGCGACCTTGTCCACATCGCCCGAGCCCAGTGCGAGCCCCTCGACCTTCAGGATGTCCTTCTTCTTCTCCTTCTTGGATATAGTGTTGATCAGTATACTGACGGACGCCTCGGGCACGAGCGGCTTGATCACCCGGAACACCAGCAGGGCCTTTCCGGGCGGTATATGGTCGATCACCGTACCGTCCACGATCGGCTGGACCTTCATGTCCTTCATCGTGCCACCTCCTCTCCGGCTTCCTCGCCAAGTGCCTCCGCCATCCCGGTCACCAGGGCCAGAAGGGCCATCCTCACCGGAACCCCGTTGAAGGCCTGGTTGAAGTACCGCGCCTGTGGCAGTATGTCCACATCAGGGGCGATCTCGTTCACCCTCGGCAGCGGATGCATGATCGTCAGGTCCGGATAGGGGCTGATGAGCTCCTCGTCCACCCGGTACATCCCCGCGATCCTCTGGTACTCCATGGGATCGGGGAAGCGCTCCTTCTGTATCCGGGTCACGTATAGGACGTCGACCTGGTCGAGGACCCCCTCGAGGTCCGCGACCTCCGATACCTCGGTCCCCCGCTCCTTGAGGTGGTTCACGACCTCTCTAGGGGCCCTGAGCTCCTTGGGTGATACCAGGTGGATCTTCGTGTCGAAGTTGGTCAGCGCCATCGACAGAGAATGCACCGTCCGACCGTATTTCAGATCTCCCAGGATGGCGACGTTGAGGCCGTCCAGCTTCCCCTTGTCCTGCCTGATCGTGAACAGGTCAAGAAGCGTCTGCGTCGGATGCTGACCTGCACCGTCCCCTCCGTTTATCACAGGCTTCTCTGAATATTTCGCGGCGAGCCTGGCCGATCCCTCCCTCGGATGCCGGAGAACGATCACGTCCGAGTAGGCTGCGGCCATTCTCACCGTATCGGCCAGGGTCTCTCCCTTGGCCAGGGAGGTACCCTTGGGTTCCGCGAACCCCAGAACCCTTCCTCCAAGTCTGTTCATCGCGCTCTCGAAGGACAGCCTGGTCCTTGTCGAGGGTTCGAAGAAAAGCGTCGCAAGGATCTTCCCCTTGAGGGGATCGGCATACCGATCGCCCTTTGCCACAGGCACCATCCTCTCCGAGAAATCAAGTATCCGTTCTATCTCGTTCCGGTCGAAGTCCGAGATCGATATTACGTCCCTTCCGTTGAACATCGGCTCCCTGAGAGCCACCTATTCCCGTAGGTGTTTATAATGATTTCCTATGACACGCCGTCTCACGGTCCACCGCCGGCCGGCCGGTTGGCTCGACCGATGTCAAGGTTTAATAGCATGTATCCCTTTCGCCGACACATGGACCCGGTGATGGGGATCATATCGGTCTTTTGGCTGATGCTTCCCGCCTACTTGGCCAATCCGTTCGCGGTGTTCACAGGTCACGGTCTCCCCGTGGACATGGGCCGGAGCATCGGCGGAAAACGGGTCCTCGGGGACGGCAAGACATGGGCTGGCCTCATCGGCGGTATATGCGGCGGCGTTCTCATCGGTCTTCTCATGATGGCCATAATGGACCTCACCGGAGAACCGCTTCCCATCTACTGCAGCGAGCCCCACGGGATCATGCTCCTTTTCCTGATCTCCACAGGTTCGCTGATGGGCGATCTCCTCGGCAGCTTCCTCAAGCGCAGGCTCGGAAGGGAGCGAGGGGCACGGACACCGATACTGGACCAGTACGATTTCGTCATCGGGGCCTGGGCATTCCTGGCGATCTTCCAGTGGGGCTGGTTCAGGGAGAACTTCGTCGACGACCCCCGGTATCTCGGCATGATCGCCGTACTGATCATCACACCCCTCCTTCACCGGCTGAGCAACATCATCGGTTTCAGGATGGGTCAGAAAGAGGTTCCGTGGTGAGCGGGAAGAGGGTCGGGACCGTTCCGTTTCAGTTAACTTAATAACCGTTAGGTCACATCCATTGGACAGGACGGGAGCGGAACGCTCGCGTGGATCTGAACACGGGGGATCGACACTGACGGATAACAACGAGACTCTCCGGGAAAGCCTTATCTCAACAGGCGCGGTGAAGTTCGGGGACTTCACCCTGGCATCCGGCCGCAAGAGCCGGTACTACGTCGACATCAAGAAGGCCTCCACCGACCCCGGGGTCCTGGCACTGATCGCCATGGGAATGGCCGATGTCTACGATGACGAGGACCTTGTCGCAGGCCCCGAGCTCGGAGCGATTCCGCTTGCAGTGGCGCTGTCGCTCGAGCTGAAGGTCCCTTTCGTGATGATACGGAGGGAGGCCAGGAGCAGGGGGACCGGCAAACGTCTGGAGGGGCCTGGTGTGGATGGCAAGAGGATCGTCGTCGTCGAGGATGTCATCACGTCCGGGGGCTCGGTGGTCTCGGCCATCGAGGCGGTCCGGGCCGAGGGCGGCATCGTCGAGAGGGTACTCTGCGTGGTCGACCGCGAGGAGGGCGGCCGGGAGCGCCTGGCCGATATCGGGATCGAGCTCCTACCCCTGGTCAGGGCCTCGGAACTGCTCGAGTGATCTACCTAGCCGGATACTCTGGCCCGAAACGTCCCAAACCCGTCGAAGACAGCTCAAGGTGATGAAGTATGAAGGTCATGATAGTCGGAGGCGGAGCCCGTGAGCACGCGATAGCCTCGTGCATCGTCGATGCGGGCGGCGAGCTCTACGCATACATGGGGAACAGGAACCCGGGTATACTCCGGATGTCCAGCGACGCTGGTCTCGGGAAGGAGACCGAGATCGAGAAGGTCAGGGACTACGCTGTGTCAAAGAGGATCGAGATGGCGTTCATCGGTCCCGAGGCCCCGCTGAACGCGGGCCTGGTCGACATATTGAAAGAGGCCGGGATCGCCGCCGTCGGTCCAACCGGGGCCGCGGCCAGGCTGGAGACCTCGAAGGAGTTCATGCGGAACCTGATGTCCAAGTACGACCTGCCCGGCGCCATCCGCTACGGCGTCTTCTCGGACGCCGCCGAGGCCGCATCGTTCATAGAGGAGCTCGGCCAGGTCGCCATCAAGCCGGTGGGCCTCACCGGCGGCAAGGGCGTGAGGGTCAGCGGCGATCACTTCGCCTCCACCGAGGAGGCGGCCGCCTACGCCAGGGAGGTCATCGAGAACTCCATCGGCGGCAGCGCCAGGGTCGTGGTCGAGGAGCTCCTCGTCGGCGAGGAGTTCACGCTCCAGGCGTTCTGCGACGGTAAGACCGTTGCGGCGATGCCCTGCGTCCAGGACCACAAGCGGGCCTACGAGGGGGACAAGGGCCCGAACACGGGCGGAATGGGCTCCTATTCACAGGCCGATGGCCTGCTGCCGTTCATGCGCGGCGAGGAGGTTGAGGAGGCGATGATGATCATGCAGAGGACCCTGGACGCAATGAGGGAGGAGGGCTGCCCCTACTCCGGTGTCCTCTACGGCCAGTTCATGCTCACAGCGAAGGGCCCCCGGGTCATCGAGTACAACGTCCGGTTCGGCGACCCAGAGGCCATGAACGTGCTGCCGCTTCTCAGGACCGACATACTCGAGATCGGCGGCGCCATCGCCGACGGGACCCTGAAGAACGATCTGGCCTTCGATAGGAAGGCCACCGTCTGCAAGTACATCGTCCCCAGAGGTTACGGCGTGAAATCTGTCAGCGGCGCGCTGATCAACGTCGAGGGCTGGACGGACGGCCCGGATAGACGTCTCTTCTACGCCGCCGTCAACGAGGAGGACGGCAGGATCTTCACAACGACCTCCAGGTCCATGGCCGTCGTCGGTATGGGCGACACCATCGAGGAGGCCGAGGCAGTCGCCGAGGACTGTCTCGTGTGTATCTCGAGCAACGACATCTTCGTCAGGCACGATATCGGCAAGCCGGAGAGCATCCAGAGGAAGATCGAGCATATGGAGAAGGTCAGGGGCGGAGAATGAAGGAGATCCTCGATCAGGTCAGATCTGGCGAGATCTCCCCCGAGGAGGCGGAACGGCTCCTGACCACGGGATGGCTCGGGATAGGGGAGTTCGCACGGCTCGATGTCTCCAGGGAGTCCAGGACTGGCATACCCGAGGTGGTCCTTGCCGAGGGCAAGAGGCCGGAGGAGGTCGTCGCCATCGCGGAGAAGGGTCTAGAGGCCCTGGGCCGCGTCATCGTATCAAGGGTTGGTCCAGATCTCTCCTCGATGCTGGAGAGATCCATCGAAGCCGAACATCTATATCGCGAGAGCGCCCGTATCCACGTTGTCAGGTCCAGCGATTGGCATCCGCCACAGATCCGGGGGTCGGTCGGGATCATAACCGGGGGCACGTCTGACATCCCTGTCGCAGACGAATGCCAGGTGATCGTCGAGGAGATGGGCTGCGTGGTCAGGATGGTGAACGATGCCGGGGTCGCAGGCATCCAGAGGCTTTACAGCGCCCTGGAGGAGCTGGGCTGGAGCCCAGAGGACCGGCGCTCAGTGGCCGACGTATATGTGGTGGCCGCCGGAAGGGAGGGCACTCTCCCGACAGTGGTCTCCGGCCTGGTCGACCGTCCTGTCATCGGCCTTCCAGTGTCCACCGGCTACGGAATGGGCGGGAACGGGGTGGCGGCCCTGCTGACCATGCTGCAATCGTGCTCGCCCGTAGTGGTCGTCAACATCGACGCGGGCGTGGTCGCCGGCCTGATGGCGGCCCGGATCGCCCGCCTTTCGGCCCGGGATCGATAGGAAGATGGTCAGAATCGGGGTAAAAAACGACCCTTCGAGCCTTGTTAAAAAAAGTGCGAAAATCGCAGTTGCTTTTAAATAAAGCTTGATTTTCGGCGGAATCGACCGAAATTTATATAAATTAGTAGTAGAATTACCACAAGAAGCCATATAATAACCTCTATGGGATGCACCATGAACAAACAGGTGCTCGCGAGGGCATATGGTGATATGAAGCACAGATGTACAGATGGAGGTGCAAGACGATGAACAAAATGATAGGGATCATAATTCTGATACTGGGCCTGCTCGGCATCATCTTCGGTGTGATGGCAGACGATATCATGGACACCGGAAATTCCGAGATCGGGGACCGTCAGATGGCTGTCATCGTGGTTGGCGTCATCCTTTTGATTGTCGGTGCGATCCTCGCTGCGATCGGTGGTAAGACCCCCTCTGAGGGGATCGGTGGGGAAGAACCTACCGAAAGAGTTTGCCCCGAGTGCGGTGCAGTGATCGGCGATCCGTTCGCCACCGAGTGCGTCGAGTGTGGCGCCCCCCTCGAAATGGAAGAGGAGGAAGAGGAGTACGCCTGCCCCGAGTGCGGTGCAGAGATCGAGGATCCGTATGCGACCGAGTGCCCCGAGTGTGGCGCCCCGATCGAGTTCGAGGAGGGCGAGGAGGAGGAAGAGGGCGACGACGAGGAGTACGAGGATGAGGAATACGAGGAAGAGGAGTACGAGGAAGAGATAGCCGAGTGTCCCTCATGCGGTGCCGAGATCCCGGCCGATGCGGCCGAGTGCCCCGAGTGCGGCGTCGAGTTCGAGGAAGAGGAGTAAGCACGGACCCCCAGGGGAAATCGAACGAAACCCCGTAAGTGAGGATCCATGGCGAAGATCCAGATCGAGAATGTTGTAGCCTCAACATCTCTCGGTGACGAGCTGGACCTTAACAAGCTAGTTACGGTTCTCGAGGGCGCGGAATACGAGCCGGAACACTTTCCCGGCCTGATATACAAGCTCTCGGAACCGAAGACCGCGACCCTGCTTTTCAGGAGCGGAAAGGTGGTCTGCACAGGCGCCAGAAGCATCAACGAGGTCAGCCAGGCCATTGCCAGGCTGATCGAGAGGATCGAGGCCGCCGAACTGGCTGTGGAGCATAATCCCGATATAAAGGTCCAGAACATCGTTGCCTCTTCCGATCTCGAGACCGAGCTCAATCTCAACGCCATCGCTATCAGCCTCGGCCTTGAGAAGGTGGAATACGAGCCGGAACAGTTCCCGGGCCTCGTATACCGCATGGACGACCCCAAGGTCGTTCTGCTTCTCTTCGGCTCCGGCAAGGTAGTATGCACCGGCGCCAAGAAGGTCGACGATATCGAGACGGCGATTGAGAAGATAAACGAAGAACTTGAACTAGCCGGACTGCTCAAGTAGTCCGGCGTTCTTTCTTTTTTTTATATGTCCACCTCAACACCCATTACCGACGGTCATTTTCACCTGGACCCTGAGGGCTTGGGCGTCAAGGCTGTAATTCAGTTCCAGAGGGCCGGAGGGACCCATCTCGTTCTCGTTGACAAACCGTACAAGGGGATATTTCCGGAAAGGGACGGTTTCCCGGCCGAGTACGCTGCGACGCTGGAACTAGCTGAAAAGGTCCGGGATACGGATATCCAGGTCGCTGTGATCGTCGGACCGCACCCCGCCTGCCTTACGACGATGATGAAGCGCGGGAGTTCACTGGAGGAGGCCAAAGAGGTCATGATATCCGGCATTGAGGCCGCCTCTAAGCTGGTCCAGGAGGGAAAGGCCTCCGGGATCGGCGAGGTCGGTCTGCCGCACTATCCCGTGGACGAGGATGTCACACGAGCCTCCTGGGATATACTGGAATACGCTCTGCAAGCAGGAAAGGAGCTGGACTGCGCCATTGTCCTGCATACCGCCTCCGAACCTGGGTTATCTGTGGAGATCGCGGAGCTCTGCAGGAAGGTCGGTATCCCGTTGGACAAGGTCGTCAAGCACTTCTCGGGCCCTTGGATACTGCCCGAGGAGAACCATGGACTCTTCCCAAGCGTCCTGGCCAGCCGCGACAACGTGAACGAGGCCGTCACAAAGGGCTCCAGGTTCATGATGGAGACCGACTACATCGACGATCCGAGGCGTCCAGGAGCCGTTCTCGGCCCAAAGACCGTGCCAAAGCAGACCATCAGGCTTCTAGAGGCCGGTATTGACGCGGAGCTGCTCCACAAGGTCCACGTGGATCATCCTGCAGCGATCTACGGCCTAGAGTACGACTGATATTCGTATCTAACAAAACATCCCATCATTTTCCAAGCCGTTTTGTGTTAGCTTGACATCCGGCATTTTGTAAGCTGTCAAGCCGTTTTGTGTTAGCCTAACGACCCCGATATCCATATCCAACAAAACAACCCAAAAATATCTCAGCTGTTTTATGTTAGCCTAACGGCCCTGATATCCGTTTCCAACAAAACAACCCAACAATATCTCAGCTGTTTTGTGTTAGCCTAACGGCCCCGCAGGGCCGTTAGGCCCTCATCCCTTTGAACATCGTAATATCGATGTTCTCGAACCGCTTCGCCGCAGCCATGATGCAGCCGAGATAGATGGCGAAGGATATCATCAGCGATATGAAGGCAGCGACGACGCCGAAATCGTGCTGTATCGCGACCATTCCCGCCGGTATCCCGCCTATGAATATCCCTACGACGAAGCAGATGATTATCATGCCGAACTGGGTGATGAGGTCTGGCATCCCCCGCATCGTCTCGTCGAAGTTGGGGAAGGTCGCGGCCCCCCATATCCCTATCCCGGTGAACGCAATGGCGAAGGCCACCGCCTCTATGATGAAGAAGACGACGATCTCGGCCGGGAACTTCGCCAGAAGGGGAATAGGGATCACGATGCTCACGGTCAGGGGCAGGGCCAGGTACAGGACAGCCGACCCCTTGGCCGCCAGGATCGAATGGGCGTCGATGGGCATGGTCTTCAGGATCCACAGGCGCTTTCCCTCGAAACCCACCGTGGACAGCGCCAATAACGACCCGGCCAGCAGGGCGCACAGGAAGAGGCCTGTGGCGGTATAGAACGGATAGATCAGGTCCTGGAACTCGGTCTCCGACTCCAGGGGAATGAAGTAGAATACGAAGAGCATGAGGATATTGAGCCCGATCGCCGCTATCAGCGTCCCGACGGCGTCCCTCTCCCTCAGAAGGACCCTGAGGTCCTTCTTCATGATCGCCGCCTTCTGTTTCCCCAGGAACCTTCCCAGCACGTCGATGACCGACCGCCTGTCCCGGTCGAGCTCCTTGAAGCTGGATTTATGGACCTGGGCGTTCCAGGCGTACAGGGAGTAGTTCTTGCTGTGGAAGACTATGATGAGAGACGCCGGGACGAGCGCCATCAAGGTGCCCAGGTAGGTTGACGGCGGGAGGACCGATGTCTGGGAGACCGAGAACGATGTGAGGAACAGGCACAGGAGGACGATGAACTCCGGCGCCAGGGCCTTCGCTGCCCTCCTAACCGGGAACAGCTGAAGCTTGATCGGCAGTGTGAATCCGATACATGTCGCCACTATGATCAGGCCGAGTCCCTCGGCCACCAGTGGAAGCGGAAGGACCCGCTGCTCGATATCGGCCAGCATCCCGAAGAAGAGCGAGATATGGAGGCCGACCAGGCCTATGAAGAACAGGCTGAGCATGTGGAGGAGGTTGACCATGAACTTCGATATGGTGACCTCCATCACCGAGAGCGGTGTGGTGAAGATCGTCTTGAGCTCCTTGGCCTTCAGGAACTTCCGATAGGTGTATGTCACCGCCCTGGCCAGGAAGAAGCTGAAGACCAGGAGGACCATGTGCCACCTCTCCAGGCTGAGGCCGATATCCCCCTGGTCCGCGACCAGGAGGACCGATATCGTGAACACCACGGCTACCAGAAGGCCTATGAGGCTGAGAAGGACAGTAATGAAGGGATGCTTCTCGAGCCTGGAGTTGATGACCCTCCAGGAGGTACCGAGGTCGGCCCTAAGGAGTGGTCTCATAGACATCGGATTCACCGATCAGCTTGATGAAGGCGTCCTCCAGCGACTTTGTCTCCATGTATTCCAGAATGAAATCGATGGTCCCCAGGATCATCTTCCTGCCTTCGTGGATGATCAGGATCCTGTCGCATATCCTCTCGGCGATATCCACGATGTGGGTGCTGAGGACGATCGCCCGCTCCGGGTCCCGGTATCTCCTGATATGCTCCCGTATCCTCTTGGCATATCGCGGATCGAGGCCCGATGTCGGCTCGTCCATGATGAGGATCTTCGGTTCGTGCATGATGGCGCCTGCGAAGGCAAGCTTCTGGACCATACCCTTCGAGTAGGTCCCGATGAACGAGTCCAGCCTGTCCGAAAGCTCCAGGAAGTTCCCGTACCTGGCGATCTTCAGGTTGATATGCCGCTCTTCCATCCCCCTCAGCTCACCGATCATCTTCAGGTACTCGAACCCCGTCAGGCGATCGTAGAGATGGGGGACCTCCGGAAGGTATCCAGTGATCCGCTTTATATCGATGAGGTCGGTAGTAACGTCCTTCTTATCTATGAAGACCTCCCCGCTGGTGGCCTTCAACAGTCCGACCATTATCGACATCGTCGTCGATTTGCCGGCACCGTTGGTACCCAGCAATCCAAGTATCTCTCCTCCCTTCACCTCGAAGGTCAGGTTGTTCACGGCCAACCTTTCGGAGCCATCGTACCATTTGGTAAGATGGCGGACCTCGATCATTGATAGAACAACTGTGAACTAAGATATTAATATGTCTCCTTCATAGGGATTTACCCGCCCAGCATCTGGAAAGGCTCACAATCCCGATATCAGGTCGAGCAGCACCGCCCGCGGGTCCTCGTGCTTTACAACACCCGACGCGAGGAGCACACCGTCCGAGCCGAGCTCAACTGCCTTCTTCACATCGGCTCCGTTCTTCACACCTGCTCCGCACAGGACCTGTACTCCCGGTGAGTGCTCCCTGATGGCCTCCACCGTGTCCGTGATGATCTCCGGCTTTGCAGTCGACACCGAAATATCCCCTCCAATGAGCTCAGGCGGCTCCACCGCCACCGCATCCGGTCCGAGCATGGCCAGTGCCAGCGATGTCCTGGGATTGTTCGCACAGACCACGGTCCTCATCGAGAGCTCCTGCACCCTCTTGATCGTGGCGTTGATCGTCGAGACCTTGAGCTGGTGCTCAGCGTGATTGATCAGAGTACCAACGGCTCCAGCCTTCTGGACCGCCTCCGGTAGAATGAAGCCGGTACTGGCCCCTGGGATGATCGGGTCGACGTGCTGGGCGAAGATCGGCAGCCTGACCTCCGAAGAGATCCTGTGGATGTCCGGTGTTGGCACGGCAATGACAAGGTTCGCGCCGGTCTCATCGGCGACCTGGTCCACGGTGCGGGCGAGCTCCAGCCCTGCGTCTCCTACGGATTGGGAGTAGTTCTTCAGATTGAGCAGGATCAGACGGTCCTGGGTCATGGGCAGTCCCCTAGTTGATGGTATATGTGGATGCACAGCCAGGACATTGGACGTTCACCGGGCGCATACC
>JANQNJ010000132.1 GCA_028279645.1 Thermoplasmatota archaeon | reverse complement strand
CCTCGTCGACGTCGGTATAGGTCGCGAAGATGGTCACCGTTCCCCCCTCCCTTCTCTCTCTCGGCGTGATCGTCCAGTTGAGCTGGGGAGCGGTGTCATAGACCGTGTGAGCCCTAGGAACGGTGCTGACGATGAACGTACCGTCGTAGGCGCTGATGTTGTACCAGTACGTTCCCCGCCTGAACCCTTTCAGGTCCTGCCAGTATGTGATCCCTTCCTTGATGTTCCCGCTGTCGTGGTCGTCGGTCATGTTGTAGAGCGTCGTCACGTTGTTCGGGTTCGTGAGCGTCAGATGGATCCATTTCGCCTGAATGTTCTCGTGGGTGTACTTGGCCGAGAATCGGAAGCTCGTCTTCCACCATCCCTCGGGCGGATCGACCTTGGGATTGCCGATCGACGGTCTCTCGAAGAAGATCTGCTGGGTCTCGACGTTCTGGGGCTCCGTGACAGTATCGAACGCGTCGAAGGCCTTTACCTCCCAGAGATAGTAATCGTTCTCCAGCGGGATCTTGAGGAAGAAGATCGCTCCCTTCCTGGGCGTCCCGTTGTGATGCATCATCTGCTGTCCCGCGCTCTTGTTCTCTCCGGGGCTCCAGATGTAGAAGGTCATGTTGGTGGTACCGTTCACCGTCAGGTTCACGGGCCAGTCGCCGTCCTGGTCATAGTACTCGATGCTGAAGTTGAAGTACGGTAACTGAGCGAAGGAAAGCGTTAGGTTGGTGAGGACCGGCGGAGAGTTCTGTACGTCGAGATACATGTCCTCGGTCTGGTTGGTTGCGACCAGGTCCTTAGCGCTGAAAGAGTAAGAGTGGTTCCCCCTTGTGAGCTGTGCGTAATGCTCGTACCATTGACCGTCAAGGTAGTTGTCGTTGTTGGAACCCGATTCGTCCATCTCTACGCCGTCCTTGTCCCCGTCCAGGTGGATCTTGACCGAGGTCGGAGCATCATCGTCGAGGTCGACGTAGAAGACCCTGAACTTGACGATATCGGATGATGTCTGTTCCGTCAATGATTCTGGATACAGTTCTGGAGGACTGTTCTTCATAAGGGTAACTGTCTTGCTCTCGGACATGTCGACGTTCTCTTCCGTATAGTACCAGGTCCCCTTTTTCCCCTCAACATCCGTCCAGTTGTCCCTTACCTTTCCCAGGTCCCAGTAGATCCTGTCGGTGACCATGATGCCGAAGACGTTCCCGTTGGTGTTCGTCTGCAGATCGTCGCCATTGAACCTATCTCCTTTGGAGGCGTAGACCGGGTCAGCCGTGTTGTTGTTATCCGTGACCCGGACCTCCGCGTTCTTGACCGCCCCTCCCTTGGTGTCCTCAACGTGGACCTTCAGATAGTTGGCCACGGTCAATCGCGTCTCCGTGAAGAACCTGGCGATCTGGACCGATGAGCCGTTGAACACGCAGTTCTCGTATCTCACCCGCGCCGATTCGACATAGTTCTCGATGGTCTTGGAATTGGTTGGAAGGGTGATGGAGGAGTTCCTCAGCGTGATGTTCTTTCCGTCCTCGAACTGTGCCCCTCCCTGTTTGAACCTGGTGATATCCAGGTTCTCGAACCAGACCTCGCTGCATATGGAGGTGTACACGCCGACGTCGATCAGGTTGATCGTGACGTTCCTTGCCTCGATGTCCCACGACTCCTGGAACTTGAGGCCGTTGAAGCCGAGGTCCCAAATATCGATGCTCTCCAGACTGATATTATCGCTCTCGAAGACCAGCACCCCTATGTTCGGTTTGCTCTGACCCTTGTCGAAGCTCGTACCGGTGATCTTGACGCCGGTGCAGTCATCCAGTCTGATCCCGGTGGTGGACGTCCCTTCGAGTGTACAATCGATGATCCTGTCCGGCGTGACCAGCGTCCCGCTGTCCTCAAGGAAGATCCCGTATTTCTCCGTCTCGGAGATGGACACGTCCTGGAAGGTGAAGCTTCTGACATCATCTCCCCATATTCCAGAGTTCTTCTCGTAGTCCTTCTTCTTCCCTCCATCGATGTTCAGGAGTGTAACGTCGTTTATCGTGATGTTCTCCACGCGCTGCCATTGATCTCCGAGTCCCGGATTGTCTTCAAGGACGATCCCGGTATCCACGCTGGAGATGGCCACCTCCTCTATCAGGACGTCGGTGCTCCAGTTCACCCAGATCCCGGCGAAGTCCGATGAGCTGATCGAGACGCCGAGCACATGGACGTTCTCCACGTCATGGATCTCGATGACCGATCGAACTCCCTCTCCGATGATGTTCACGTTACCGGTCTCCCCAGTGTCCTTCCGGAGCTTTGTGAAGCTGTTCGTTATGGTGAAGTTCTCGTTATAGTCCCCCGGCTTGACGATGACGTTGTCCCAGCTCGAATCGGATGTATCCGCGAGACCTTCGGTGATCGTCTGATAAGGCTGCAACAATGAGCCATCCCCCCCGGGAGAGGCCGAAGCATCGACATAGATCGTTTCCCCTGACGCCATCCCTGCGATCAACGTAAAAATGATCACTGCCAGAAAAAGGATAGGTGCTGTTCTTCTCATGCCAAATCTCCTGTCCATGTTAGAGTAGCGCATCGATAAATATCTTTCGTCATAAAGTGACAATTAACACGCTCCAGCGGTGCGAAACTCGTCATGTCCACATCTCCGATATCGTAAGTTCCATATTTAATACGGACTGTCCTCGAACCAGCTCTGATTGAGGAGATACGCGATCGTCGATGAGCCATGTCACCGGATCGGTGATACCGCTCCAACACTGCTGCGCCTGTACTGCCAAGATCATGCTGCGAAATCCGTCTGTGGAAGGGGTCGATATCACGGCCTCCCTCCTTTTCCATTTGCCCTTGGAACGTGTTTTCCCTCCTCGATATACCTACTCCGGTCATAATCAGTGTCGCTCACCCTGTATAAAGGTTTCTTTGAACCTGGAATACCTTGTGGATCGGAAAATTGGACCTCACTGATCCTGTGCCGTCAAAAAGGGCAAATCATTATCTTTGACCATTTCGATGGACCGTGTGAAAGGGTGATCTGCATGAGCGATGTCAACATACCGGCCGAGGGCGCTTCAGCCCCCGATCTCTGTCTTCCAGACCAGGACCGGAAGGAGACCTGTTTGAAGGACCTGCGCGGCAGCTGGATCGTCCTCTACTTCTACCCCAGGGACAACACCCCGGGGTGCACCATCGAGGCGAAGGAGTTCACCGAGGTCATGAACGAGATCGCGAACATGGACGCCGAGGTCATCGGCGTCAGTCCCGATTCCGTCGAGAGCCACTGCAGCTTCATCGAGAAGCACGAGCTCAAGATCCGCCTCCTCAGCGATCTCGACAAGGTCGCGCTCCAGGCATACGGCGCATGGCGTGAGAAGAAGCTCTACGGCAGGGAGTTCATGGGCGTCGTCAGAAGCACCTTCCTGATCGACCCCGAAGGGAAGATCGCCAAGGTCTGGCCCAATGTCAAGGCCAAAGGCCATGCCGAGAAGGTCCTCGAGAGCCTCAAGGAGCTATGGTGATCCGGATGGAGCTCAGCGATGTCATCGTTGAGAGGCGCGCATACCGCTCGCTGGCTCCTGTCGATATCGACGAGGCGCTGATCACCGATCTCGCCAGACATGCCTCTCTTTCGGCATCCTGCTTCAACAACCAGCCTTGGCGCTACATCTTCGTCGAAGACGAGGCGATGCTGGAACGGATGCACTCCACCCTGAGCTCTGGCAACGAGTGGGCCAAGAAAGCATCAATGATCATCGCCGTCCTCAGCGAACCGGACCTGGACTGCAGGATCAAGGGTAGGGACTACTACCTCTTCGATACCGGCATGGCCACGGCGAACCTCATCCTCAGGGCGACCGACCTCGGACTGGTCGCTCACCCTATCGCAGGATTCAGCCCACGCCGTGTCAGGGAGGTGCTGGATATCCCTGAGGAGACGGAGGTCGTCACACTGATCGTCGTCGGCCGGAAGGCCGATGACGTCGACGACATCCTGTCCGAGAAACAGAAGGAGGCCGAGGCCGAAAGGCCCGACCGGCTCCAACTATCGGAGTTCACGTATAGGAACGGATATCATCCCCAGGACGAGTGATCGGTCCCAGTGGCAGGACCGGGTACATCCAACTCACATTCCTCAAATCGTATCAGAACCTTCGAAATACCCCTGTTTCGTCAAGTTTTCATACCATTGTCTTTAAATATTTCGTAATTCTATTAATATCATCCAAATTGCCCCGGATGGGTGAGACTCATGGAGCGCGACCATATGAAGTTAGACAGCGATAGGTCAGTTTCGAGAAGGTACCTTTTTCCGATCGTCATGTTGATCATGGCGTTCGCTCTGATATCGTTCATGGCGCCGAACGGCGCCGCGGCCGTCACCACATGGGACGGCGATACGAACGACGACTGGAACCAGGGTGCGAACTGGGACAACGGTGTACCGTCGTCGACGGATAACGCGGTCATACCGAGCGGGACCCCGAACTCCCCGGAGATCACGACCTCCGGGCAGTGCAACAACCTTTACATCCTGTCGGGAGCGACGCTCACCGTGAACGGCGGATATCTGAATACCACAGGCCAGATCCGGCTGAATGCTTCCGCCGCAACATTGGCCATCGACAACGATCTCAACGAGATCAACGCCGGTTCGATCTACAATCTGGGAACCATCGATTGCGGCGTGACGAACACACCGGAGATCTACCTCACCGGTTCGTTCAGCAACTACTGGAACTGGCTCGCGGGCAACTCAGAGGTACACTTCGTGGGAGGGACTACAACGACCCTCTACATGTCCGGTGATCCGTTCTACGACATGTTCATGAACAACGAGAACCTCGTGCTGATCCCCGGAGATACCGTTCCGCTGGAGATCGACAATATCCTATGGCTTCAGGATGGAAAGCTCGATCTGTCCGGCGGAGAGGTGACCGTCAACACCCTGCGCGCCTACGGGGAGATCGAGATGACCGACCCGGATGACGTCCTCATGGTGACCACCCACGCTCACTTTCAGGCCTGGTGCGATGTCTGGGGAACCGATGGCACACTTGTAATCCAGGACGATTTCACAGCGTACGGGAACAGCAAGTACGAGTTCTGGGGCGACCATCTCGCACTCTTCAACGGCACCGGTTACGCCGTTCATCAGAACTACAACAGCGACTCCTTCTTCAACAATGTGACCATCGACAAGGATTCGCTCCGGTGGGCCAGCTTCGCCCAGAACCTACAGGTGAACGATACTTTCCTTGTGGAGGAGGAGACCGCTAGACTGGGTGCGTACGGTACGGTCGACATCTACGATCTGGAGATCCTGAACGGAGGCGATCTAGAGGTATATAACCACGCCGAGGTCACGGTACAGAACGAGCTCTATGTGGGGGTCGGCGGTACGCTGAAGAACGGATATAGCGGGGCTGGTGGCAATATCGATGTCGGGGATCAGATCAAGATCTATGGCGACGTCATATTCGATAGCACCGCAGGTAACATCTCGGTGTACGATCACATCTACGTCTATTCGGGCAGCAATGTGACCTTCGATGGATCCGGAAACCTGACTGGGAACCTGGATTCATCCTACGTATACCTCTATGGGGACATCTACATCAATTCGGATATCACCCTCTTCCAGTTCAGGACCCTCTTCTTCTATCTGGGCGAACTATGGGTCGAGAACGGTACCTCTCCCACGATCCGTGTCGGGAGGGACTTCCGCCAGGGTTCCACCGGGACATTCAACTGCGGACAGAGCACCATGCTCTTCTCCGACGAGAGCATCACGATGTTCGAGGAGACCTTCACATACTGGGGGATGGTCATCGACAAGGGCACAAACTATGCGATCCCTGAGCCTTCGGGTGCGACGGAGTGCGTCGTACAGGGGTTCCTCGTCATCCTCAGCGGCGAGCTGGCCTTGAACGACAACCATATCGAGGTCGATGTACAGGACAATTACATGCATGACGGGACCTATTATACCGGGTTCGCCAACATCGGCGGAGAGCTGACAATGGACAGCACCGTGGACATCCTCGACGTGAACGGCCCGGTCCTGTGGGGGCCGGACAGCACGGCCGATGTGACCGCGGGTGCCATCTACTGCAAGGAGACATGGATATTCCAGACCGGTTCCGCGGTCAATCTGACGGGAACGAGCAATGTGACGATCAATCCCCCCGGTCTCGATTACGGCGAGATCTGTACGAACTCCACCGCCTCCTCGTTCAACGATCTGAACCTCGTGGGCGGACTAGGAGCCCTCGAACTTGACAGCACCCAGCCCATGGTGGTCGACGGCGATCTAGTTGTGGAGATCTATCTGGGCGGATTCGATGTTCAGGACTCATCCCTTGTCGTCTGGGGCGATCTGAACGTCTCCAGAGGAAACCTTCATCTTTCCAGTGCCGGGGATGTGGACATCCACGGCAATGCTTGGACCGAGCTGGACCCATCGGTGATGTTCACATCGAACGGCACCATCAGCCTTGGAGAGAATGCCACTGATGGCGGCGGAACCTTCGACATCGACGGATGGCTCGCCATCGATGGTTCGGTATACTATTACGGCTACGGCGGGGATCTGACAGTTGGCGGCCACCTCTACGTTAACTCAGGGAACAGCCTCGAGTTCAGGGGAACCGCTGGAAACCTCACGGCAGCCAATATTCGCGTGAACAGCTCGGGCCTGGTGAAGTTCTTCTCGAACGACACCTACGTGAACACACATGATCTCATATTCGTGGGCCGGATCAAGGTCGACGCCGATGCTAGGCCGACGTTAAACATGACCGGGGATTTCGACATGATAGGCGGCGGCACGTTCATTGCAGGCAAGAGCGAACTTCGGTTCAAGGGGTCCGGCTTGCAGAGCATCGAGGACAACTTCAACCTATGGGGATTGGTCATCGACAAGACCTCGAGTGCAGCCGAACCCGAGGGCGATCTGACCGTGGACTGCTATATCGCAGTTGTAGACGGTGACCTCGATGTGC
>JANQNJ010000084.1 GCA_028279645.1 Thermoplasmatota archaeon | reverse complement strand
GGAGGCGGCCGTTGATCCTCGACCTGTTGTAGAGGATCTCGTCCAGCTCCATGTTGCCGATCTCGGACCTGAGGTTTGTCTGGGCCAGGTAGACGGTCGCCTGCTTGTAGCGCTTGATGGTGAAGAACGCCTTCTCGGCGTCCACGACCTTGAGATAGATCACCGCGTCAACGTTGGTGGGCGAGTTATCCTTGGTGATGACCTCCTGCCGGGGGACGTCGATGGCCTGTTCTCTGAGATCGAGCTTGACCACTCTCGAAATGAACGGTACCACCAGGTGGAAACCGGATTTCAGCGGCCGAACGTACGTTCCCAGCCTGATCAACAGCCCCTGCTCCCATGGCGCAACGATCCTGACCCCGCTGGCCAGGAGCAGCACGACGAGGAACAGGATGAAGAACAGTATCAGATACACCTGCGAATCTGTCATAACATATCACCTCTGTCTCTTGCTTCCTCTTTTGATCTTGAAACGGATATCAGTCCGCCTTCCGGCGGACCTTCCTCCCCTGGACCCTCTCGACGGTGACGTGCACGCCCTTGGATGCCACGACGACGACCTTCGCCCCCTCCTCGATCTCGTCCTTCGCTGTGGCGCTCCAGATCGTGTTCTCGATCTTCACCTTCCCCCTGATGGTGTCCGGCTTGATGGGCACGGTGACGATCGCGTTCTTGCCCAGGAGCGAGTCCTTGGATGGGGTCATCGGGTCCATCTCCGGAGAGAGCTTCCTGTAGAACATGATCGTTCCCGCTGTCACCGGGATGATGGCCACGACGGATAAGCCCAGTGCGAGGACGGGATCATTCACCAACGAGATGACGATACCTACGACTATCAGGACGGTACCGGGTATCGCGATGAAGAACCCTGGAGTGCTCATCTCTACGAACAGCAGAACGATGCCGACTATTATCAGTCCAAGTCCTAACGTCAGGTCCATACTTCCCCCGTGAACGATTGTTACGGGGTTTATTTAAACGTTGTTGCTGGATACAAGTATACGTACTCCTGGGGGATGGGTGGACGGCCCACGCTTGGAAACCAATGGGACCCACGCTTGAAAGATACTGGGACCCGCCCAACGAACGACGGCCCGTGTTGGGAACTTCTGGGACCCATGTTTGGAAGACAAATATACCCTCGTTTCAACGAAGCTTGCACCCACGGAACGACGGATGGAAAATGAGGTCGGGGACTACCTCTTCAACTCCCCTACAGTGGTCCGTCTCTCGGCGAAGGCGTCGTGCTTGTGTATCGACTCCTCGCTCTCCGACTGGACCGTTATCCTGACGTCGTCGGGAAGCTCCGGAAATCGCTCGAGGACCGTTCTGAGAACGTCCCTGACCACGTCCTCCACGAACTTGGGGTTCTTGTGGGCGTGGACGATGATGGCGGCCTCGTCCTTGCGCTTCAGGACCTCCCTGGTGGGCGCCGAGAACGCTCCCTCCAGGATCTCGATGAGAATATCGGCGTCGACGTCGGCGCCATCGGGGACGTCCATGACCAGGGTTGCCACGTTCCTCTGGTTGTGGGACACTCCCGGGACCTCCTGGGGCACATCGTGGCCGTCGTCCTCGTGGACCTTGAGGATCGTCTCCTGGGCGCAGGGGCAGGCTGTCATGCCTATTGCCTCCACGCCGATCCTCTTGACGACGCCCTCGCCCCGCGTGGCCCTGCTCTCCGCCAGGAGGACGTAGTTCTCAAGGCACGGGGTCCCGCTGAAGGTCTGCTTATCCATGAAGTAGTCGGCCCGCATGTGCACCTCGGCCGTTGTGGCATACTCATGCCTGTCCAGGAGCCTCGTCGCGATGATCTCGCTGAGGTCCTCGATGCTCGCCACGGGCTCCCTGACGATGTTGTCCAGCACCTCGTTGACGACCTCGATGTTCCTGGACATATGAGATCCTCTCAAGGTCGATGGCAGGTCGACGAAGATGTCTATGGTCGGGATCAGCGTCACCGTCTTGTTCGGCCTGTTCACCGTCACCGGCTTCCGCACGTTCCGGATACCTACCCTGTTCAGCTTGAAGCTGTTCCGAAGGACCTTCTTGTGGACGTCTGGGAACTCGTCAGTCATCTATCTACCCTCGCATTTCTTGAGATGCACCGGTTGGTACACCGTTATCGTTATTAATCCTAACCCCCGGCCCAATCACTGCCCCTGATCAAAAAAAAACGACAATATGCCGGCCCTGGCCGTACGGCCCAGGGCCTTCGCTATGATATCGAAAATGATGATAAGGGATGTAGAAAGCCGGGTACCTGATCAGGCGCCCCTGCTCTCCTTGGCCTTGGTCCTGAGACCGGTGTAGCCGCACTTCCGGCAGCGCGTCGCCTTCATCGCGTTGCGTGCGCTGCACTTGAGGCAGATCTTCTTGTGCAGCAGGCGCTGCTCGGCTTCCTTGAAGCGTGCCATGATAACCACCTTTCAGGCAGGAAGCTCTCATATTTCTTTTAATATATAAGATTACCCTGGACCGGGCCGTTCCGTACCTGGCTTATCCAGCCGATCTTAAGGCCGGTGCGACCGGGTTCCAGTCGTTTATCCGGGGTTATGCTTATCAAACCTTTCGGTGTGTTATCCGACATGACCAGATTCATTGTGATATACTATGCTCCGGCGGAGGCTATGGAGATGATGAAGAACGTCACGCCGGAACAGGCGGCGGAGGGAATGAAGCCCTGGATGGAATGGGCGGCCCGCTGCGGCGACAGCCTGGTGGACATGGGCGCCCCTCTGACCAACGGCCAGCTTGTGACCGACGGAGGCTCCGTCCCCAGCGAGAAGGAAGTTACCGGATTCTCCATCCTGGAGGCCACGGACATGGGTGCAGCAGTCGCCTTGCTCCAGGGACATCCTCACCTCAGCTGGACCGAGGGCTGTTCCATCGAGGTCTACGAGGCTATGCCTCTAACTGGGATGTAGTTACCCCAATTCATAGAAACATGCCCTATCAGGGCATAATAGATCTGAGCTAACCGACATAACGCAGACCGGCGTCTGGCCTTCCTACTCCTTGATCCTCGCCGTTTGCACCATTGTCACAGTTTTATTGATCTGGTCGTTGTAGCGCTCCCGAAAGCCGACGATGAAGCGGTTGAACTCGCCGATATCCCTGAACCTCAGCTTCAGGAGCAGGTCGTAGTCGCCCGTGATGCCGTGGATCTCCTCAACGTACTGGTCCTCCTCGATGTCCTGGCCGATATACCGTTCCAGACCCCCGGATACAAGCATGAACACTGTCAGATCCCTTCCCAGAGCCTTCTGGTCCACATCCACGGTGAAGCGCTTGATGATGCCCCTGTCGACCATCCGCTTGATCTTCGCATGGACAGTGGAAGGCCTGAGCCCCGTCTGCTTCGCTATCTGCACCAGTGGGGTCTTGGAATCGGCCTTCAGGATCTCCAATATCTGGGCCTCGTCGCGCTTCAGGTCCATGGACGAATATTATCCATGAAATATTTAATAATTCTGGAAATTATCCGATAAATTACAGAAAAAGCGTGACAATAATGTAAATAATCCCGTTTCCAGCCGGATAAAATTCATATACTCTCCAACCCAATTCACGTCCATACGACCCGAAATACGCAGGATAGGTAGATAATATGGAATCGAAGGTCAAGGACATGGGGCTTGCCGAACAGGGCAGGCTCAAGATCGAGTGGGCGGAGTCCCGGATGCCGGTCCTCATGGAGCTGAGGAAGAAGTACTCCGAGACGAAGCCCTTCAAGGGGATCACGATATCGGGATCGATACACGTCACGAAGGAGACCGCGGTCCTTCTCAGGACGCTCAGGGACGCCGGGGCGAACCTGGCCTGGTCCGGATGCAACCCGCTCAGCACGCAGGACGACGTCGCAGCGGCCATTGCGGCCGACGGGATCGGCGTCTACGCGTGGCACGGGATGGACAGGGACGAGTTCTACGACGCCATCCACGCCGTCATCGAGGAGGGGCCCGACCTCTGCCTCGACGATGGAGGGGATCTGATATTCACGCTTCACGCCAAGTACCCGGAGATCGCCGACAACGTGATCGGCGGGACCGAGGAGACCACGACCGGAGTCCACCGCTTCAGGGCGATGGACAGGGACGGGAAGCTCAAGTTCCCCCTGGTCGCCGTCAACGACGCGGAGACCAAGTG
>JANQNJ010000135.1 GCA_028279645.1 Thermoplasmatota archaeon | reverse complement strand
GAGGATTGACGATAGCGGTGCTCCGGAGGTACTCGTAGACCGACTGCTTCTTGTCCTTGACGTACCTGCCGGGGATGGTGATCTCCACGCGGGTGCCGTGGGACTTGTCCCAGTTCACGACCTCGCGGCGTATGATCTCGGGCTTGTTCTTCTTGGTCTCGATGAGCAGGTCGACCTCGTAGGCGGGCATGTCCTGGCCGATCTTGGAGATGATGGTAGCCGGCCTGCCGGTGGTCAGCTGGCCGTACATCACCACGGCGGATATTCCGATACCTTGCTGGCCGCGAGACTGCCTTATGGCGTGGAACCTCGAGCCGTACAGGAGCCGGCCGAAGACGTTGGGGATCTCCTTCTTGCTGATCCCGGGTCCGTTGTCCTCGATGACCATCTTGTACTCGTTCTTGCCGACGCCGTGGATCTCGACCCTGAGGTCGGGAAGGATGTGGGCCTCCTCGCATGCATCAAGTGCGTTGTCGACCCCCTCCTTGACCGAGGTGAGCATCGCCCGGGTGGTGCTGTCGAAGCCGAGGATGTGCTTGTTCCGCTCGAAGAACTCGGCCACCGAGATCTCCTTCAGATTGGCCTCGAGCTTCTCGGCGATAGGGCTCTCGAGCACGCTAGCTCCGGTCGCGGCTCCGGACTTTTCCTTTGTACTTGCTACCACTTGAAGAACCTCCGATCAGGTACTTGATTCGCCATCCCAAAAGAGGGTCGTGAGACCCTTCCCCGCTAAGGGCCAGGCGCTGTATTTTCCGCTATTGACCCCATACACTTCCAGGTATATTAGGTTTGAGGCCTAAAGGCCGAAAATGGGGTTTAACCAGGGAAAAGGAGGAGATTTCGGGGGTGAAAAATTCCCTGAAAATGGGGGTTCCGGGCCACCTTGAGGTACATCCGAAAAATGGACCGGTGCGATGACTTTACGGGGGCACCGGACCGGTCCCCGGAACCGGGGTCGATCACACCTTCGTCTCGGCAGTTCGCTGACCGTTTTCCACCGTTCTATGAGAGGGGATCGGACCTTCCTTCAGACAACCGATCGATGATACGCCGACCCGCATCCCCTTCAAGATAAGTTAATATCGATTAAGAGCGATTGTCCGACAGCGTGGATGATCGGTGACCGCTATGGAGGAAGAGACCGGACTCAAGGAGATGGCGATACACAGGAGGGTGTTCTACGGCATCGTCGCCCTTGAGGGTGTGGTCGTCCTCGTCCTTATCCTGTTCTTCATGAGGGACTTCCAGGTCCTCGAGAAGGCGATCATCATATCGGTCTACCTGGGGTTCGTGGTGGCGGAGACCTTCGTCCTGCGGAGGAGGGAGCTCGAGCTTCTCATCAACCTCAATCCGCACAGGGCGGAGAAGAGGGTCACCAGACTGCTGAAGCGCTCCAGGATGACATTCACCCTCATCGTCGTCCTTCTGATACTCGGCCCTATCTTCGTCGTGTTGCCCATCGGGCCTCCCACCATGACGGAGGAGACCCTGAGCGGGTTCACGTCGAAGAGCCTGGCCTTCAGGGTCATAAGCCTTCCCGAGGTACCCCTGGAGTTCCGGCTGCAGATCGAGTCGGACGAGCCCATCGACATCTACGTTGTGGATGCGGACTCCGACCTCGAGTTCTCCATCTCCAACATACCGGGAGAGTTCGACCCGATCAGGCCACAGAGCATACGTCCGCTCACCAATATCACGGTCAAGGAGGACGAGGAGACCTGGTCGATCAGCTCCAACATCGTCTCCGAGGGGAAGCTCAGCTACTACATCATGCCCACTGAGGCCTACGACCACTTCATCGCCAACAGGAACCGAAGCGTCACCGACGCCATCGGGGACGAGATAATGGAATCGGAGGCCCTCCTGCGCAACTGCACCCACACCTGGAGGGACAGAAAGGGGCTGTTCGAGAAGATCCAGATGGCCAGGGGGGAGTACCAGGTCGTCATGTACAACAAGGGCCTCGAGCCGGTACCGGCCTCCCTCGGTATCTACAAGATCCCCGAGGGGGACATGATCATCAGCAGGATCGGCGTCACCGACGACACCATCGACGAGGACCTCGGTCCCGGCAACTACAAGGTCTTCGTGGTCTCGCTCCACGAGAAGAACATCAACATGAAGTTCAGGATCACCATCAAGTACCTGGAGTACCTGGGCTGGTTCTTCATCTTCATCGGCGTCATCTCCCTCATCAGCTACTCTTTCCTCTTCGTCTACCTGAAGGTGGTGTCGGAGGGGCTCAAGGAGCACCTTCTCGGCGTTCACGACACGGAGCTCAGGATGGGCCTCGACGACCGTCCGGGCCGCGTGTCAAAGACGCCGAGGAAGGCAAAGGAGGTGGGGATCAAGACGGTGGACAAGGACACCTTCCTGAGCATGCTCTCGGAGGAGGTGACCCGGTTGAAGGACATGGGGAACGAGACCTTCCGCATGAACGACTTCGAGGGCGCTCTCGAGCTCTACGACAGAGCCCTGGACATCGAGCCATCGAACCCCGGTATCTGGAACAACAGAGCGCTGGCATTGAGGGCGCTCGGAAGGTACGAGGAGGCTCTCAACGGCTACGAGAAAGCGCTGTCCTACGACCCTGGTAACAAGAAGTTCCTGGCCGGGAAGAAGGCATGCCTGACGGCGCTGACGAAGGCCTCTGGTTACGAGAGGATCCGTGAGGTCGCCACGGCAAAGCCGCTCCTTATGCGCCGCGAGAGCCCGGAGCACGCGAAGAAGGAGGGCGACAAGCTGTTCATGCAGGGCCGGTACCTGGACGCGATCGAGAGGTTCAAGGAGGCGGTGAAGCTGCGGCCGGACTACACATCCGCATGGAACAACATGGGCCTCTCCTACCGCCAGCTCTTCGACTACGAGTCGGCGCTCAAGTGTTATCAGGACGCCCTGAAGTACGATCCCGACAACGAGAAGGCGATAGAGGGGCTGAAGGCCTGCAAGGAGAAGAGATAAGACGCGGCCTCAGGGCTTCAGCATTTTGACGGCATCGTCGATCCCGGAGCGGACGCTATCCCAGACATCATCGATCGAAGGGGTAGCATCGATAATGACAACGTTCTCCATTGAGTCGGCGAGCTCCAGGTACCTGTCCCTGACCTTTGACAGGAACTCGATGTTCTCGAAGTTGTCGGACCCGTTGAGCCTGGAGACGCCCGTCTCGGCCGGGACGTCCATGAGGAAGGTGAGATCGGGCTCCCGCGCCCACCTGTTGACCGACCTCAGCGATTCCAGTGAAAGGCCCCTGGCCTGCTGATAGGCAAGGGAGGACATGAGATACCTGTCCGAGACGACGATCTCTCCCCTTTCCACGGCTGGATCGATGACCTCGGCCTGGTGCTGTATCCTGTCTGCCGCGAAGAGGAGCGCCTCTGTACCGGGTTGAAGAAGGACGTTGTCCAGGGAATCACGGATGATCGCCCCGATCGGCCCCTTGGTGGGCTCGAATGTGAGAAGTGATGGCAGTCCGCAGGACCCTAGGTGCTCGTGGGCCATCCTTGCCATTAGGCTCTTTCCGGAGCCGTCGATCCCCTCGAAGGCGATGTGAATACCTTTCAAACGAACACCTCTGGTGAACTGGATATCTTATCGTAGATCGTGCGATGCCAGGGGCACGGGCTGGTAAGGAGTGGTTCACTCCTTCTCCTCTTCCGCCTCTTCGGACGCCGGTTCGGGGGCCGGTTCATCGTTGCCCTCTTCCTCGACGGCCGGTACATCGACCTCGGGGGCGTCCTCTGCTGACCCCTCGCCCTCCTCGACGAGCCCGTCCGCTTCCTCGTCCTCGGAGCCCATACGCTTCACGAGCGACATGAACTGGGACGGTACGCGGCGGGCCACGTAGACGCGCTTGCCGGCCTTCATGATCTCGATACCGTCGGCGATGGCGCCCTCGGCGTCGATCTCGATGATGATCGGGTCGTTGGTCCGCTGGCCGCCGGCCTCCATGGCCTGTTCGTAGGTCTCGCTCAGGTGCACGAAGGCCCGGTCGGTGGGGCGGATCTCGCCCTCGAACAGGAGGTCGACCTCCTCCTCTGTGGTCGGGTAGAAGAGCCGCTTTGGAATGTGCTTTGTGGGAAGGTCCAGGTTGACCTCGATCGTGTGGCCGTATGTCGCCCGGATCTTGCCGTTCTCCACCTGATACCTGCCCTTGGGATCGGTCTCTGCCAATGCCATGATGTGATGGGGCCGCAGCCAGTGGAACTGGTGCCGCCTGCGCTGTATGCCGTGGACAAGGTCGTTGACCGTGACCCACCCCTCGTTGTCTATCCTGACGCCGAACTTGGCGGGGAAATGACGCAGTATGCCGGCGATGATGCGGGCAAGCCGTTCCAGCTCGTTCTCGTTCATGAGGAACTTGCCCTCGTCGTCGCAGTAGGGGCATGCCTCGCCCCTGAAAAATCCGTGGGAATCGCACTTCTTCAGGACCTCCTCCGCCGTCACAGTATCACCTGGAACGGGAAATGAAGGAGTGGTTAGATATAGTTTTGGGAGGGGCTGGAGGCGTACCGGCTCACTTGTCGGGAAGCTCCACCTGTATGTCCCGGACGTTGAACTCCTTCCCGCTGACCGGCTCGGCCGGCTCCCTGCACGTTGGACACATGAGGACGGGGACCCTCATGATGCCGGTGTCAACCGCCTCGACGCCGCCCCGGTATCCACATTTTGAGCATTCCACCGCCGCCCTGATCGTCGTGAACCTGATCTCGGCCCCCTCGGCAGGTGTGCCGGTGAAGAGCATCTCGAAAGCGTACTTCAGCTGCTCCTCGACCAGGAACGTCAGCTCGCCTATCTCCATGTCCACTCTCAGCACCTTCAGGGCCCCGGCCTCCTGGGCCTTCTCCAGGATCACGGGGACGATCTGGGATACCACCGAGAACTCGTGCATACGCCTGGAAAAGGCCCATCGTAGATAAGGTTGAGGCCGAAGTATTGCGGAGGCGGAGATCTCCAGTGGAAGTAGACGTGGTCGGGATCCCGCTGTTTTCCCATATAACACCTCTGCACAAAGGGTTCTTTTTATACAATAGGTAAATATATGAGAACGTCGATAGAGGTAATGGGAATGGGTATGCACAGAACAGCCACATCATCCTACTCGACACCGGGTATGGGGCTTGACGACGTGAAGGTCTCAGGCTTCGGACTGGGTATACGTACAGCCTTCTCCAGCTGGATAAAGAAGCTCTTCAGGAAGAAGCACCTGAAGGTAGGTATCTACGGTCCTCCCAACGCAGGGAAGACGACCCTGGCCAACAGGATCGTCATGGACTGGGCAGGAGAGGTCCTGGGCTCGGTGTCAAATGTGCCGCACGAGACCCGCAAGGCAAGGGTCAGGAACAACATCACCATTAGGTCGGGAAAGAAGAGCCTCAGCCTCGACGTGGTCGACACTCCCGGTGTCGCAACCAAGATCGACTTCCATGAGTTCGTCGAGAACTACGGCCTCACGGAGGACGAGGGGAGGAGGCGGGCCAAGGAGGCCACCGAGGGGGTCATCGACGCGATCAAGTGGCTCGACCAGATCGACGGGATCCTACTGGTCATGGATGTGACCGAGGACCCGTTCACCCAGGTGAACATCACGATCCTCGGGAACCTCGAGGCGAGGAAGCTCCCGATCATACTGGTCGGCAACAAGATCGATGTCGAGTCGGCCGACCCCTCCATGATCAGGAACGCCTTCCCGCAGCACCCCACCGTTCCCATCAGTGCGTTGAACGGATATAACATGGACCGCCTGTACGAGGCCATGGTCAAGAGGTTCAGGTGATCGGCCATGGACGCTGGCGTACAGATCAACCTCGTCTCCAGGGAGATGCTGGGGGAGTACACGTCCGAGGACAAGGTCTCGTTCATCATCTCCGAGGTGAAGAAGGGCAAGGTCCTGGTGCTCGAATCGGGACTGGACCCCATGGAGGAAACGGGGCTCATGCAGAGGACGATGTCCGAGATCGACCATGAGACCTTCATAGGGATCGAGATCCAGGGGTACTATAACAGGGACGAGATGAAGAAGAACGTCCTCAAGAGGATATTCAAGCGGCGCACCCCGCCGCGAATGACGGTTATCGGTCCAGCGGACCATCTGCGGACCATATACAAGGACGGAAAGGTCATCCAGACCCTGGTCCTGACCAGCGAGACCTTCATCGAGGGCTCCAAGCAGGCGAACATAGGTGTGGAGGAGGAAGAGGAGGAGGACTGGACCGACGTCTACCAGGAGTGGGACGAGGACCAGGAGCTCGAGGAGGAGCTGGATGAGGGGCCTGTAAGGTACCGGGATCCGGTGGCGGCCAAACCGGCTGTATCGGGTCCGGCGATAGGCCGGCCCTTCGAACATGCCAGGGCCCAGGAGCAGGTAGCATGAGACCCGAGGACCTGGCCGGAGTGACGTTCGCCGAGCTCGATCTCGGCCCTCCCGGATCGAAGGTACCCATCGCGACTCGCCCTGCTCCGGTAGGAAGATCGGGCGAGACATCGAACAAGCCCGACCTCACCGCGAGGTTCAGGGGACGGATCCTGTCCAGGTTGCTGGAATGATAATGGTCCAGCATGATGCTCTGGACCGTGAGTTCGGAATAGTTTAGTAATCGAAGGTGGATGTGGAAGGGATGCCTCATCAGTGCCTGAAGTGCGGTGTCGATTTTCCCGAAGGGAGCTCGGAGATACTAAAGGGCTGCCCCTCCTGCGGCGGTACCAAGTTCTTCTACACAGAGGCACCTCTCTCCGATTCCCAGAGGCAGGACCTGACGAACCGGGCCAGCGAGGACATCGGGACATTGGTCAACGACATCATGGCGGGCCGGGGAATTGACGATGCAGGGCCGATCGAGCTCTCCGACCTTGAGAAGGAGGCATCGAAGAGGCCGGAAAAGGATGAAACGGATACGTTCGAAGGGACGCTCACTCCGCTCGACACCGGTTCCGAGGGCGGCCTCTCCGGGTTGTTAAAAGGCCTTAGGGGCCGGGACAGGTCGGCGCCTGAAGGGGGTGAATGGGTCAGGTACACGCCGAAGGGGGATAAGCTGCATCTCCACAAGGCATCGGATCTGGTCAAGGGGATGGACGACGAGTTCCGGCGAGAGCCGAGGCCAAGACCTAAGCGCAGGGGAAGGATCCGCGTCAGGGGGAAGGACGGGGAGAAGGTCCGCAGACCGCTCAGGAAGCGGATCAGAAGGGAAAAGCTCGAGGCCGACGACCGTGAGACGCCGGAGGTGATCTCCATCGTCGAACCCGGTGTGTACGAGATAGACCTCGAGGCGCTGCTCGATTCCAGCCCGATAATCGTCCAGAAGGACGGCACATATCTCATCTACCTCCCGTCACTGTTCAAGAGGCTCGTGAGGAGGGACTGACCTTGCTGTGGGTCTTCAGGGTCCTCTTCGCCCTCATCATCA
>JANQNJ010000130.1 GCA_028279645.1 Thermoplasmatota archaeon | reverse complement strand
GAGAACTCGAGCAGGTCGTTGATCAGGCCCTTCATCCTGTGCGCGCCATCCACGGCGAAGTCGATGAACTCCTTTCCCTCGCCGTCGAACTGGTCGCCGTACCTCGCCTCGAGGAGCTGAAGGTAGCTTGCCACCATCCTTAGTGGCTCCTGAAGGTCGTGAGACGCGACATAGGCGAACCTCTCCAGCTCTGTGTTCGACCTCCTGAGGTTCTCGATGGCGTCGTGGAGCTCCCTCTCCTTGGCCCTGACCTCGGTCACATCCTGGACGGTACCGATCATTCGCACCGGTTTCCTCGAGGCCGAATATGTCACTTCTCCTCTCTCATGTATGACACGAACCTCTCCATCCGGCCTGACTATACGGTGGTCTATCTCGTAGGTCTCTCCGTCATAAAGGGCGCTGAACACCGCCCTCTCGACCCTGTCTTTGTCATCGGGATGAACGTGGTCCAGAAAGGCCTCGTAGGTCGCACCGAAACCCTGAGGCCTGAGACCGAATATCCTGTAGATCTCGTCGGACCAGTACAGGGTGTCTGCAACGATGTTCCAGTCCCAGTTGCCCAGGTGCGCTATTCGCTGCGCTCTCTCAAGGCTTGATTTGACCTCCTCGAGCTCGACCCTTACCTCGCTCAGCGCCAGGTGGTCGTTCTCCAGTCGGTGGATCTGCTGTCTGAGAAAGCTGATCTCCTGCTGCATCTCGTCGTACGATCTCTCTTCTATCTCCACAGCCAATTTTCATTCTCCGGGATAACGGGCAACCATCTTTTGACATCATCTTATATAAGCTTTAAGGAAACTGTTATGAACTGCATCGGGCCGTGTACAATAACAGAAACATGATATCCGCCCCTTCCAAGTGCAATATAGGCGGTTTTTCGACTATTCGACGTCCAGCACTTCCTGGCGTTTCTCCTGCCCCAGCTGCTCCTTGATCTGCCGGGCGATCTTCGGCCCGATCTTCGGAATTCTCGCCAGCTCCTCCTCCTTGGCCATCCTGAGGCCGACGGGGCTGGTATAGCCGGCGGTGAACAGAGCCCGCCCCCGCACCCGCCCCACATTGTCGATCTTGACAAGCGGAAGAAGCTCCGCCTTTATACCGGCTTTGATCCGCTTCTCTATCGGTCGGACCGATCTGGCGCAGTCCTTGTTGAACAACGCCGATATCTCGGCGAAGGCTCCCACCAGCCACATCGCCGTCTCGACGTCGTTCCGCAGGTCGCCGGGACCGATGCCGAACTTGTCCGATATCACCCTCTCCGGCACCTCCTCTATCCAGTCGTTCAGGACCGCGGCCGACTTGACCGCCGGGAGGAAGTCGTCGTCCAGGTCGTCCTCGTCCAGGAGCCACCTGAGGTCGCTGTCGAGATATCTGGCCAGATGCTTCTGATCGGTCTTCCTTACGCCCCGTCTGAACAGGTCAGGGCCCGAGAGTCCCGCCTGGAGCAGCTCGATGGTCTCGCTCTCCTCCATCCAGTTGAGGGCGGCCCGCTTGAAGAGGCTGGCACCGAGAGGATCGACGTAGAGCTGCGAGGTGCGGATACCGAATGCCGTCGGCTTATAGACGCCCTCGTCGCCCTCCTCCAGCATTCCCTCGTCCGTGAGGAAGCTCAGGACGTCCATGATCCGTCCCTCGAGGTAGAACAGCTCCTTCTGGTGGCCGAAGAAGGTGGAGCCGATGAACTCCATCAACTCGTCGACGTCCCTGCACTCTCCCAGGACGAAGGATGATAGGATATGCGTTCTCAGGGCCGAGAGCGAGCCCAGCTTTGACGATACTGGCTCTGGTGGCGATAGGAGGTAGTTCTCCAGGAGCGCATCTCTCTCCCAGTGCCCGCCGGCCACCAGTATCGCTTCCCCCCAGCTGTCATACCTGGGCCTTCCGGCCCTTCCCATCATCTGATGGACCTCCAGTATCGAGAGCGGGACCCTGCCGCCATCTGAGTAGCGTTTCGTGTCCTGGACAATGACCGTGCGCGCAGGCAGGTTGATGCCCGCCGCGAGGGTCGGCGTCGCGCCTATCACCTTGATCTTACCATCCCGGAAGGCGTTCTCCACCATCTTCCTCTGCCTGTTGGTCAGGGAAGCGTTGTGGAAGGCGGCGCCCCTCTTCATGCACCTGATGAGCCGCTCTCCGACCTCGGTCGACTCCCCCTCGGGATCCTCGATCTCGTCGTTCTTCAGGTTGAGGGCGGCGGCGTAATCGTCGGCGGCCTTCTGCGATCTCTTCCTGCTGTTCAGGAAGATCAGTGCCTGTCCGCCGTCCTTGATCCTTTTCAGAACGTGTTCCTGGATGTCATCCGCACGGAGGACCTCGCCCTCGGTGAATTCGATGCTACCGTCAACGTGGATGCCGGTCATCAACGGGACGGGCCGCCAATCGCTGGTGACCAGCTCGGCATCCAGCCATTCCGCCATCTCGGATGCGTTCACCACCGTGGCCGACAGGCCGATGATCTGCGCACCGAGCCCCTTCAGCCTGGCCATGTTCACCTCCATCGTTGGACCACGCTTCGGGTCGGTGAGGAGATGTATCTCATCGGCAACGACAAGGCCGATCTCGTCCAGCCAATCCGGTCTGTGCCTTAACAGTGCATCCACCTTCTCAGAGGTGGCGATGATGACGTCGTAGCTGGCTAATCGGTCGTCGGAGCTGTCGTAGTCGCCAATGGTGAGAGCGGTCCTGAAGCCCAGGAACTCGAACTCCTGGATCTCCTCGTACTTCTCGTGGGCCAGGGCCCTGAGCGGGACGATGTAGATCGCCTTCTTACGCTTGGTGAGGCAGTTGAGTATGCCGAGATATGCTACCAGGCTCTTGCCTGCAGCCGTTGGTACGGATAACATCAGGCTCTCGCCGGCCAGCACCAGCGGTACAGCCTCTGCCTGGGGTGGGTAGAACTCCTCTATGCCATTCTCGATAAGATGCTCTGCGACCCTAGGGTCCAGCCCCGCCTCGTCCACTCTCATCTGGGGTACGATAGGTCTGCGTCTTTATTAAAGGCGGCGGAACGACGGTGAAACTTCGGGACGATCACTCCTCATCCTTCTCGTCCTCGGAGGTCTCCTCCTCTCCGGCGTCCTCCTCATCGACCTTCTCGTCCTCGGTCTCATCGTCGTCGGAGGCCTTCTTCTCCTTCTTGTCGGAGGCCTCCTCCTCGTCCTCGGAAGGCTTCTTCTTCTCGGTGGGCTTCTCGTCGTCCACGGGGACCTTCTTCTTGACCACGGCCTTTTTCTTAACGACCCTCTTCTTGACGGGAGGCCTGTCATGGACTATCTCGTCGGTGTCGCAGGCGAGGTCGCCCTCCTCGATCTTCTTGGCCACATCGGCGTGCTTCTGGAAGTAGCAGGGATCCTTCTTCTTGACGTACTTCGCCCAGACGCTTAGGAAGGTCGGAAGGACGAATACCGACGAGATCAGGCTGAAGAAGATGGCGAGAGAGGATATCACGCCGAACTTCTGCAGCGGCGGGATCGGAGCGAAGGCCAGGATCCCGAAGCCGCCGATGGTCGTCATGGCCGCTCCGAACAGCGCCATGCCGGTGTTCAGTACCGTGCTCCTGGTCGCCTCGTCGATGGAATCGTATTTGCCCAGGTCCTCGACGAAGCGGTGGGACACGTGGATGCCGTACGTGATCCCCAGGCCCACCGTGAGCGAGGATATCATGATCGTCATCACGTTGAGCGGCATGCCGGCGAAGTACATCCCGGCGAAGACCCATGCGATAACGAGGATGACCGGTATCTCGGTCAGTATTCCCAGCGCCAGCGACCTGTCGGTGACATAGAACACGATGGTCAGGATGATGCCTGCAACGATCACTGTTATCGCCAACGACTGGAGTCCGCTGATCTCGATGGAGCGGACGATGACGTGGATCAGGACCGGGCCACTGGTGGAGACCACGTTGCTGATGGTGCCGTCGTCCTCCAGCTTCTCCAGCGGTGCGATGTTGTCGTCCATGTCCTCAAAGATCTCTCCGCTGTACGCTCCGTTCTGCGAGTTCACTCCTACCCTGATCACGGAGCCGTCGTAGTAGCCCTTTACCTCGTTGTAGTGCAGCACACGGACCAGCTGGAACGAGTAGCGCGGGTCGAGCCTGAGATAATCGAACAGCTCGATGGCCGCTACCGCCGTGTCCGGCACCCCGTCCGCTGCTGCGCCTGATGCGTTGTACTTGGCGCTGAAGTTCGCGTCCATCCCGGCGGTCTGCCTCATGAACACAAGTATCGATTCGATCGGTTGGTTGTCGTTGACATGACGGTCATCCAGTATGTTCGCTTCGGTGTCAGCCATCGCTTGGAGGACGCCCGGGTCGGCGATCTCGCCCTCCACGAGGATGTTCGCCTCCTCGGTGCCGAAGTCGAAGTTGTCGGTGAGATAGATGATGTCATCGGTGATCTCGGCATCCTCGGGCAGGAACTCGGTGAAGTCGAACTCGGTGTCCAGCTGGAAGCTGAGATATCCGCTGCCTAGGGATACGATGATCACGAATACGATGACCGCCTTGGCATGATGCTCGGCGGCAACGGCTCCCTTGGCGAGGATCCGCGAGAGCGGGTCGTTCCTTTCCATGTTCAAGGGTTTCTCTCTCTTCCCTTTTCCTTTCTTCAGACCTTCAAGTGCCTTGTTCTTCTTCCGCTTCTCCCGCCAGGAATGGAAGATCATCTTGGTCGACGGGACGAAGGTAAGCATGATGATGAAGGCGCTCACGATCCCGACAAGCGAGAAGAGGGCGAACTCCCTCATCGGCTTGATCTCGGAGACGGTGTTCGAACCGAAAGAGATCGATGTAGTCAGGGTCGCAAGCAGGAGGGCCATGCCCACAGAGGCGGAGGTGATGAGAAGGGCGTTCCTGACGTCCTTGCCGTGGTACTTCCGCTCCTCGCGGTACCTCATGACCAGGTGGATGGCATAATCGATGCCGAGCCCCATGAGCATGATGGGAACCGCATCGTACATCGTCGTGAAGGTGAGGCCCATGATCACCCCGATGCCGTTCATCCACGTGATAGCGAACATCAGCGCCATTAGGGAGATGATCGTGTCGAAGATCGATCTGTAGGTCAGGAAGAGGATGACGATGATCAGGAGGAACACGCCCTGGAAGAGGACCGCCATCGCCCCTCCGGACTCCTCCTCGATCTTGAGGTTCATGAACTCCTCCTCGATGATGCCAATCCTGTCGATGGTCGGCTCCTTCGAGTCATCGACGATCTTCTCGACCTTCTCAACAGCGTCGAGGACCGGGTTGTCGTCGGTGGTGATCTCTTCGTACTTCGACGCGTTGAGCCAGAACATCACCAGCGTTCCCTTGGCCTTGGTGACGTTCTTCTCCATGTTCTTCTCGAAGTCCTTGGACAGGTACATGGAAGCGTTGGGGCCGGCGAACGCCACGATAGCGTCGATGGTCGACTGGTTCAGCTGGTTGAGTGCGTCGATACGGTCCTGAACAGATGTGTTCAGGGCGTCCATGATCGGTGTTCCGCCCATGACCATCGAACCAACGGCGACAACGTCGGCCACGCTCGGAGGCATCTCCTGTCTGGGGTACATGATGTTCTGGAACTCGGTCAGGTTCAGCACCTGCTTCTCGATCTCGAGCAGCTCCAGGAGAACGCTCTTCTGGAGGACGTTGTCGCTCCTGACGATCAGCTGCATGTACTTGACCTGGATACCGTAGTTGTCCGCGATCTCGCGGTCCGCGAGGACGTAGTCGTTCTCGGGGAGCCAGTCGCTCTCGCTCTCCTCCTCGTTCCTCTCGAGCCCGTAGGGTTCCGGGTTCGAGAATATCGATCCGAGAAGGAACGTTATCACAAGTACTGCAATGAATGTCAACCACGGTCTGTCTATGGGGAAATCACCGATCTTCTTGATCAAGGGTCATACCTCCGAAGGGTCCGTTCTGGACCAGCCGGCTTGTGTCATGCGATGACAGGCGTTTATATAACGTTTTTGTATGAACGATGAAAGTTATTGAGAACATCGAGGGGAACTTCCCTCTCGATGAGATTATCTCAGACACCGATCAGGGATCGAGGACGCCTGCGCCCTCGTTCTTGACCATCTTTCGGATCTCGGTGTCGGAGAACTGCTTGAACGCATGGAAGTCCACCGGATCGAACATGTAGCCGGTGTCCTTGAGGTAGGCGAACTCCGCCTCCACGATCTTGAGGTGGATCATCTCCTCGACGATGATCTTCTCCAGCATGATCATCATGTCCAGGTCGTCGGTCTTCTCCAGTATCGCCTTGTAATGCTTGATGGACCCCTTCTCCGCCGCTTTGGCCGCAGTGAAGGCGTCAAGTAGTGTGAGGCCGTGCTGTCGGTCGGTGAACATGATCTTCTGCAGCTTCTTCTGACGCACCATCTCCTTCTCGACATCGTCGAACACGGGTACAGACCTGAGCTCGAAGGTATTGTCGGCCTTGATGTGCTCCTTCTTGACCAGGGCCTCCTTCATGCGGATGAACATCGCCCTGTGGTTCTTCTCGTCCTGCAGGAGCGCCTTGAACAGCTCGATCACCGACGTGTTCCTTGACCTGTCCGCCATCTTCTCGTAGAACTCGATCCCGCCCTCCTCTATCTTGATCGCTCCGTCCAGCATCGATACGACATCCGAGCTCATGGGTTGGATGATGGCCCGTTCTACGTAATAACGTTGTCCCTCATAGCTGGCGGGTAAGACGACGGACGGACGACGACGCCCACGCAGGGAATATGCTTGGACCCATGCTAACATACAGCTGGGACCCTCCCGATCAAGGGCGTGGACGGACGACGACGAACATCGATCGAACGTTGGAGCGTTATCACGGCGGGCAGCGTCGTTGGGGGCGTCCCGCCCTCGTAACCGTTCGACAATACTAGACAACGGACGGACGACGACGCCCATGCTGGGAAACCGATGGGACCCATGCTCGCATGAAGCCGGGACCCGCCCTCTGGGAGGATCCTAGCACTAGCCGGGGTGTAGTACACGTTTACCGATAGAGTTATTAATAGTGGCCAGGAATCAACACCGGAGGGCGATCCGACCAGGACGCCCTCCACTTGATCACCAGATGTGATATCTCATGAAGAAGATCCTAGCAATTCTGGTCTGCGTCATGTTCATCGCTACCGGCTTCTTTCTGCTGTCCGGGGACGAGGGCAGCGAACTCGTTCGCAGCGAGGACGTTGACGAGTGGGCCGCCGCACTCCTCTCAGCCGAGTCCACCCCATCGAACAGGACCGATACGGTCGTTCACATCGACGGGGATCCGCAGGACATCGTGATGGCGTATCCGCTTGCGGTCCCGTTCTCCGTGGACCCGAGGAACGGGGACACCATCCCTCTCGTTGCCGGTCCGGCGTCCGAGAAGCCCGTATCCCGCTTCATAACAAGCTCCGAATGCGAGGTCATCTCGCTTGAAGCTGACGATCCTGCCGCATCCTCGGTAGCTTTCGGGGAGACCCTTTGGGAATCTGCCGAGGCCGCGGTCGTCGTGACGACGTACAGGGACGCGGTCCTCGCCGCGCCGCTGGCGGCCTACGTACAGGCTCCCATGTTCTATCACGATGTCAACAGCTCTTCCGGGCTCAAAGCCTCCCTGAAGGGTCTTGGCGTCAAGCGGGTCCTGTCGATTCAGGAGCGCACGGTCAAGGGCTTCAGGCAGCTGGTCCTTCCATCCGAGGAGGTCCAGGAGTTCTATCTGAGAGTACTTACAGCCAACGGCGACGGCTCGTCGTACGTTGTAGTGACCAATCCTGACGACATCGTCGACTACCCTGTGACCGGCGGCTCCAACATGCCCCTGTCGGGCCTGTCATGCCTCGCGGCGGAGCTGGCCGCCCACAGAAAGGCGGTCATCACTACCGGACATGGCTACGATGAGTGGGACAAGAACTACGGCGACGGATTCACCTTCATGGGGGTCCCGTACGGGACCGCCCTGAACACCTCGGAACGCATCATGGTATCCATCGACGATGCCCTGAAGCTCCTCGAGGCCTGGAAGTTCAACGCCACCCACCTCGCCATGGTCGGAGGCCCCATCACACTTCCGTTCCACTACGCCGACATGATGGCCTATGTCGAGGAGCGGCAGTACACTCCCAGCGATTACGAGTACGCGAACCTCGATGATGACCCGTATCAGGAACTTGCCGTCGGGCGTATCATGGGTCAGAACATATGGGCCGCCGCCACCACGGTGGCAAACGCCATCTGCTTCGACAAGGTCGCCGACTTCGCCTACGAGAGGGACGATTCCGCCGACATGTACGACACCGTGTCCGAGGACTGGAAGGAGAACGCCATGGTCATGGTCGGGACCACCAAGATAGGACCTTTCCCGGGCATCCTGACCCCGACCCTCGGCAACCAGTCCAAGACCCTGAGCGAGGCCGGTTACACCGTGACCCCGCTGGGATACGACCTTCCAGCGGCCAACGCCGTCCGCGAGATCATCGACGAGATGAACTACAACGTCTACTACGGCCACGGCGACGTAGACTGCTGGTACTCCAACGTAGCCGACCCGGTGGACTCGTCGACCATCAACGCCGCCGACCTGAAGCCGGGCTTCGCCATCGCCATGGCATGCCTGACCGGTCTCACTGACAGCTTCGACTACGCCACATCCGATTTCATCTCCATGGCGTTCCTGTACTCGGGCTTCCCGGGATACATCGGAGCCACGAGGGTCGCCTACGGCCTCTACGATTACGAGGTCCATGACGACGGCGTCATGAGGGGCACCGGAGCCCTCTATCTGGTCGACATCTTCAGCAAGCGCGTCTGCTTCGAGGACGAGGATATGGGAACCGCCCTCATGAAGTCCAAGAACGCCCTGATAGACAAGCAGGGATACGGCGACACCGGAGACGAGTTCGAGGGTGCCATAACCGTCAATGAATACCAGCTCTACGGCGACCCGGCGTGGAACCCGTGGGTGCCCGATTTTGATGGTTGAGGATATTTGGTATAGGCGCTACGTCGCTGGAGCGTGAGTATAGTTTGAGGGGGCCCCCTTCCTGTACGTCCCCCCAACGCTTTTGCAAGGATTGGGCCAGTTAAGAGAGGATATGTCATCATTAGCTTATGGAAATGATATCTCCTTCATTTGACTGATCCTTCCATTGACCTTTTAGGCCCAATCCATGGCCGTGCCGGGAGAGGGCGTCACGGATATAGCTGAATGTTGCTCAGTGACGGTCTCGAAGGGCCTGCCTGTGTCTTCGGACACAGTCGGCTCCCAGAAAACGGGATCATATCGATGTGTAGCGTGGACTGAGACGGATCAAGCGTTTTCTGAGATCGGGGATGGAAAGACTACCATCACGAACGACGTCCCCGCGCCGGTACATCATTAGCTGTATGCAGCGACCGGCCCCCTCTTCCAAAGCGCCAGCACCCATGCTCATATCAAGCCGTCACCCATGCTTCCATCCAGCTCGGACCCATCCTGGTTGGGAAATGCGGACCGATTTAGCACCCTTGACAGGGCCCCTCTGCCATCCATTTGACTTCTCGTGGGGTGCGTTTCATCCTTTTCCTCGGATTTTGGTCGATTTTTTGAAAATTGTGAGCCTCGTTCGTGATGAGATTCAACATTTTATCGACAAATGCCCTCCGACAATTTGAAATAGGAAACCTATAAATATAGGGTCCTTAATCCAAAGGCAATCCCAGACATCCTTCGCTGGAGTGTGGAATATGGTTCAACTTCACGAGCAGATACTCAGGGATGCGCATCAGAGCATCCTTGCGACCCGCATGAGGACCGAAGACATGCTCCCCATCTGTGAAAAGCTCGATCAGGTGGGTTTCTTCTCTCTAGAGGTCTGGGGAGGTGCTACTTTTGACGTACCTATCAGGTACCTCAACGAGGACCCCTGGGAGCGTCTCAGGACACTCAAGGAACATCTCCCGAACACACCTCTGCAGATGCTTGAGCGTGCAATGAACATCGTTGCGTACAGGAACTTCCCCGATGACATCGTCAGGAAGTTCATCCACTGTTCCAAGAAGAACGGCATGGACGTCTTCCGCATCTTCGATGCGCTTAACGACTTCCGCAACATGAGGGTCCCCATCGAGGCCACCATCGAGGCCGGCGGCCACGCCCAGGGCTGCGTGTCATATACCATCAGCCCGGTGCACACCGTCGAGCGGTACGTGAACCAGCTCCTTGAGCTTGAGAAGATGGGCTGCCACTCCGTCTGTATCAAGGACATGGCCGGCATGATCGCCCCGGAGGTCGTCTTCGATATCGTGACCGGATACAAGG
>JANQNJ010000127.1 GCA_028279645.1 Thermoplasmatota archaeon | reverse complement strand
AAGGATTGCGATTGCGGATGCCAGGACGAAAAGGGATGCAACTGCAACGTATCAGTTAAGGAGATGCCCGCACCTGTCGTTGAGCCGGCGCCACTGGGCCTTATCGGCCTGGCCGTCGCCGCTCTGGTCCTCGCCGCTGCCGACCTTGGTTATTCATCGGGGGCGAACAAGGCGCTCATGATCCCGTGGACGCTCTATCTCGGAGCGACAGCACAGCTCATCGCCGGCCTGATGGAGTTCAAGCGGCACAACATCTTCGGCGCAACGGCATTCACGACCTATGCGATGCTCTGGTATGCCGTCGGCACAACCCTGATACTTGCGATCCTGACCGATGCAGCTATCGACATGCGCCATTACGGGTACGGCCTCCTTGGCTTCATGTTCTTCAGCCTGATCCTAACGCTGGGATCGCTGATGACCAACAAGGTCTTCATCGCCATCCTGATCTCGATCGATGGCGCCATCGCGACACTCGTACTGCACATCTTCTATCCGGACAGCTTCGGACCGGAGCCTGTTGGCGTCTTCCTGGTCCTCGTATCGTTCTTCTCCTTCTACGGAGCATGTGCGATTCTCATAAACAACATGGCAGGAAAGACAGTCTTCCCCATGGGAGCGCCCCTGTGGAAGCCCTAGGCTTACTGTTTAAAAAGACAATAATATCGAAGGACGTTGGCGGTCCGCGCGTAGCGCGGGACCGCCTCGTTCCCGTTCGTCAGGAAGGATGAACCAGGTCTGGGACCGTCTCACTTCCACCCGCACCTCTCGACGACCTGCTTCTCGAGCTCGGGCCATTTCTTGAATATGAAGTCAGGGATGACCTGCTTCTCCTCGTCCTCCTCGCCCCAGGGCATCGATGTGAAGCGCCACTTCCGTCGTATCCAGGCAGCCTTCATGCCGAGGGCCTTGGATCCCTTGATATCGTAGTTGTAATGGTCGCCGATGTGCATGACCCTCTCGGGATGGTCCCGCATCTCCAGGGCGTCGAGAACAGCTTCGTAGGTCCGTGGATCGGGCTTCAGAATACCCATCTTCTCGCACTCGAGGATTATGGTCCACGGATAGTCGAGGAATCCCATGTACTCGAGCTTCTTCATCGGCGGATAGTCGGTGATGATGGCGATCTTGATGTCGTTCTTCAGGCACCTCTTGATGAACTCATGGGTACCCTTGTACGGTTTCACCGTCTTGAAATCGACGTTCCATCCGTTGTACAGGACCTTGTCGATCTTGGCATAGGCGTCCTCGTATGATAGGCCTGCCAACTCGCCGACGATCTCGGCCTGGCGCTTCCTGAAGTCCTCCTGCTCCCCCTCCTTCCTGACGATCTGCCTGGCCTTCGTCAGGTGCATGAGGAATCGAACATACTTTCCCCATCGGGGAAGACGCGGGATCATCATCCTCGGGTAGTTGTACAGATTGGCGTCGACATCGAACGTGATGGCCTCAAGGTTGGACCATTCATCGTCATCCGACTTCTTCACAGCAGCCTTGGTCTTGGTCTCGGGAGGGGTCATGATACGGGCTCCTTCCACAGATCGCCGGAAAATGGATTTCTAGTTATTAAGGGTTATTTCCCGGAGGACCCTGATCATCGGCACTGTGTGGGCCAAAGCGGTGCTTAAGAAAGGGTCCAATCAGCATGATGGCATGGGTCCAAGCGTTTTCCGGGCATGGGTCCAGGTGGTTTGGAAGCGAGGGACGTCCGTCCGGGTGGGTACCAACTGAATGTCAACATGGGTGCCGTCGATGTACAAGCGAGGGCGTCCACGGCCTTGAACAGTGATCTATCAGGCCAGCAGAATGCCCCAGGAGTACTCGGTGTTGCCGGTCCATTCGGAGCCGTCCTCCTTGTGGACCTTGCCATCTGCATCGGTGTACTCCAGCTCGACGAGCTCGGACGGGAACTCGTTGTAGTAGAATTTGTTCTTCCACCACTTCCATCGCTCGAAAGCGTAGGTGTTCTTACCCAGGGTCTTCACCCGGATACGAAGCTTCTCCTTGCCCAGTACCCCTTCGACCTCGATCTCCGGAAGGCCTTTCCCTTCGCGGTGGATGCGCCATCTATCCGGCTTGAACCTCTTCGTCTCCTGGCCCTTGGGGGTGTAGTTCAGGTTCTTGTTGAGATACTTGAACTTGTTGTCGTAGAACGGTCTACAGGCAGCCTTCCTTCTGAACATATAAGGGCCGAAGAACGAGGTGAAGTATGTCAGATAGGAGCCGTCGTCCTTGTGGAAGGTCGCCCAGAGCCACGGAAAGGCAGGGCTGTTCAGGGAGATGTTCTGCATGTACAGGCTGCCCTCGATGGGGCGTTCTTTCCCCTTGTTGCTGATCGTTCCCTTCGCCTTGACATTGTAGATCTTGAGCGCATCGAAGCCCATCTTCTTGGTGAGGAGCGTCCGCTTGTAGCCGACGGGAGGAGGCATCTCGCTGATCCAGTCGACGGACATCTTTAGGTCTTCCTGGTCCCGGCAGAACTCCAGATGGAAGTCGCTGGGATCGATGGAATTGTGCACATCCTTGGAACGGATATCAAAACGGTCCTCACCATGGACGTTCTCGAAGCGCGAGACCTTTGCAGGGACCTCGAAGAACTCCTTTCCGTCCCACATCCACCAGGTGGACATACCGTTGTACGAGAAGTTATCCCTGGTCCCTTTCATCTCGGCGGCGGGTCCCCATGGGTGTCCGTTGACCTTGACGTTCTCGTAGGTCTTGGTAGTCCAGAACCCGACGAACTGCTTCCGGACCCCGTCCTCCTTGAAGAACACCATCCACCACCACCACTGGAACGTCTGCTTATATCGGAATATCCTGGGGGGTGGGAAATGCTGTATGAACTCGGGCTTCTCGATCACAGGGGCGATGTCTACGTAGTCGAAGATGTTGTCCTTCATGTGGATCTCCACTTTCACATGGGATATTATCGATCGATGACGAGGATCACTCGAGAGGGCCGATAAGGCCAGAGCAGCGGACGATCTCGAGGTCGTTGCCCTCGAGCTCCTTGTAGAGTAGGTTCATTCCCACCGAATCGCTGGCCATGTGGCCGGCAACGATGACGTTGATGTGGTGCTTCTTGGCCAGCTCGATGTGGTCCTCCTTGATGTGCATTGCAACGACCGTGCCGACGCCGGCGGATTCGAACGCCTCGTAGAGCGTCTTCGCACCACCGGTCCCGCCCGACATCTTGACGCAGACCTTTCCTGCCCTGTTGTCAGGCTTGCCGACGATCACACGAGGTCCGTTCTTGAGCATGGTCCCCTGCCTGTACTCGGGATACTCCTTGAGCAGCGACATCACGTCCTTGACCTTCCTCGGCTCCTTCTCGGTGAATACGTCCTGAACGAACTTCTGGACCATGACGTCGGCCGGGCTGTGAGTGCACATGAAGTGTACTCCGAGGAGTTTGGCTGTATCGACGGCCTGATTGTGGTTCAACGGCATGATAGCGCGCTGGACCTCGGCGATACGTGGCTCCATGAGCTGCTCGCCCACGTTGATCGGAACGCCCCACTCGGCGTAGAAGTCGGCCTGGACATCCATGACGCCGGGAAGTCCCGGCTGTCCGATACCCCTGGGATGATGACCGATGACCAGATCGATGGCCTTGCCCTTCTCGTTGAGACGGTCCGCGAGCAGGATCTCGGCGGAGTCGATGTTGACTCCCATCAGGACCCTGTTGACCTCGATATCATCCGGGTTGTTCAGGACCCGGGAATCATCGTACGGGTTCCAGAGGCGCTCCTCGTCGAACTCCCATCTCTTCTCCTTCGGGAGGGCGTCGAACTCCTTCTTTCGATCGCCCAGGATCGCATCGACCCCGTCCCGTCCCCTCGGGTCGTTGTCGATCCCGCGCTCAATGGCATACTTGAAAAGCTCGCTGACCTTCATAATAAGTCCACCAGGCCTTGAAATGACATCATTCGATAAAAAGGATTTGCTGAGGGAGAAGTGCTCGCCTCCAGCTTGTGGTCGTGGAGGACTCAGATGTAAAGACCCTCTACGCTGAGATATCTCTCGCCGGTATCGGCGAAGACCGGGACTATGAACTTTCCCTCGTTCTCGGGCCTTTTCGCGAGCTCTCTGGCCGCCCATGCGGTCATGCCGGATGTGATACCGACGAGAAGGCCTTCCTTTTCGGCCAGTTCCCTGCAGGTATCGAACGAGTCCTCTTCCGTCACGGTCATGGCCTCATCGAGGAGCGATCTGTCCAGGACCTTGGGCACGAAGCCCGGACTGGTGCCAGCCTGACGATGTGGCTTGAACTCTCCCCTCGAGATCATAGCTGCTATCTCTGGTTCTACCCCTACGACCTTGAAGGAGGGCTTCCTGGGCTTGATCGCCCGGGCAACGCCCATCAACGTGCCGGTCGTTCCGAGACCGGCCACGAGGATATCTATCTCGCCGTCGGTATCCCGCCACAGCTCTTCTCCGGTTGTATCCTGATGGGCCAGGGGGTTGGCCGGATTCGAATGCTGCTCGATGTAGAATGAGTTCGGGATCTCCTCTAGAAGCTCGAGGGCCCTCTCCTTCGACCCCTTGGTCCCCTTGACGGCGGGGGTCAGCTCGATCTTCGCTCCGAACAGCTCCAGGATCCTCCGCCTTTCGACGCTCTGGACCTCGGACATGCAGATGACCAGCTTGTAGCCCTTGATCGCGCAGATGTGCGCCAGCGCGATACCCGTATTTCCGGAGGTTGCCTCGATGATGGTGGTATCCGCGTCTATCTCCCCGGACCGCTCCCCCTCCAATATCATCCTGGATACCGGCCTGTCCTTGACACTGTATGGATTGAACATCTCCAGCTTTGCAGCGAGGGTGGCGTCGAGCCCCTCTCCGAAACGGTTGAGATAGACCATGGGTGTATTACCGATCATATCGAAAACGCTGTCATGGACGTTCATGAGGATCACGTATACAGCAGCCGTTCACCTCGACGGGTGCTGGATGGTGAAAGCTCCCTGGAATAAAAAAGCTATCTGATCGCCTCGATGATCGCTTCGACGGGCCTCCACATATCCATCGTGTAGAAATGGATGCACGGGACCTTCCCCATAAGGCCTTTGCACTGATCGATGGCGTGGTCGATGCCGATAGCCCGGATCTCATCCGGATCTTCGGCGTTGTCGACCAGACGCCGCCTGAGATCATCGGGGATCGCCGCCCCGCACAACCCCTCGACAATATCGATGATGCTCATGTTGATGACCGGCATGATGCCAGGTATTATCGGGATCTCGACACCGGCACTCCGAACACGGGCGACATATTCGAAGAAATGATCGTTGTCCAGAAAGAGCTGGGTGATGCTGAAACCGACACCCTTGTCCACCTTGTGGATGAAATTCTCAAGATCTCCGTCGATGTCCCGGCAGCTGTCCTCGCCGAGGCATTCAGGGTGGCCCTCCGGGTACCCGGCCACGCCAATGCAGAAGTCGTGGTCGTGGTTGTTGATCTCCTCGACCAGCTCGTAGGCATACTCCATGCATTCGCCTTCCGCCATAGCCGGGATCCCGCACTCGGGTCTGTCTCCGCGTAAGGCGAGGATGTTATCGATATCGAAGTAGTCCAGGACATCCAGGGTCTTAGCGACCTCGGACCTGGGTGTGGCGATGCAGGTCAGATGGGCGACCGACTCGATCCCGTATCTCTGCTTGAAGATCGCGGCCAACGGAATGGACGTAGCCCTGGTCTCACCCTCTGGATTGTATGTCACACTTACGAAGGCCGGATCGTACTTTGAAAGGTGTTCAACCGTCTCGAAGATGTTGGAGAGGTGCTGCTGGATCGGTGTGGAGCCCTTGGAATAGGCTACCTTGGGTGGGAACACCTCGATGGAGAACAGTGTTTCGTCGGCGTTCGCCAGGATATCGGAGACCTTCATCATAGACCACATCCTCACGTACGTTAATATGGTTTCGCACGATGAACAACCATCTTTATAATGGCCCAGAACAATGATCTTACCGGAAGGATCTTTAGAGGTATTCGATGAGAGAGGGAGCACTACTATGTCTTGTCCTCATGCTATTCACGATTGTCTTTCTGTGTTCGGCAGAGGGATCAACTATCGTGGTGGATGATGACGATGGGCCGTGGAGGGATCATTCATCGATCCAGGATGCCTTGAACAGCTCGGTATCTGGTGATATCATCCGTGTCTTCGAAGGAATATATCGGGAGAGCATCTCTATCGATAGTGCTGTGGATATCATCGGGAATGGGTCCGAGGTATCGATCATCGAACTGGTCAGCGAGGAGGCGATCATCAGGATCGATGCTGATAATATAAATCTCTCTGCAGTACACATTCAAGGGATCGGTCAAGGGATAAACGCATCAGGGGAGAACATCACCATCATTGGCATCGTACTGAACTGCACCGGCGGAGGTCTGGTCCTCGATTCATGCCCCTATGGGCTGCTAATGGACTCGAGGTTCTATTGGGCGCCTGTCGATGGTGTGTATGTGAACAATTCGAATTACACATCCATTATCGGGAACAAGTTCATGAATTGCACTCGGGATGGACTCAGACTGGAATCGTCGGTGATGTGCAATGTGTCAGAGAACAGGGTCATTGGTAATATGGCGGATGGGGTGATGGTCAGGCGGAATTGCAGTTGGACCACCATCAAGGACAACATCATCGAGAGGAACAACATGACCGGGCTCCGGATACTTGGGAAATCTCTGAGGGAGCCTAAATCCATCGGATATACGATCGAGAGAAATTCGATGGCAGAGAACGGTGAATATGGAGGACACATAGTCAGTATCGGTTCAGGACAGGTAATGGACAATGTATTCACATTGAACCAGAAGGCGGGTGTTCGCCCATGGAACTCAACGGTCCATATGACCCACAACGACATACACGATAATCCGGGCTTCGGTCTGATGCTAGTGAACGGTGACGGTTCGGTGCTTGACAACAACACGCTTCATGATAACGGCCACAATCTGTACATCTATGAGCATTTCCAGAACCTTACAATCAGTAGGACCAATCTGGTGAACAACAGACCGGTCCTTTATCTCAAGGGACTTAACGGGGATATCATCGACGAGTCGTACGATTTCGGTTACCTTGGAATAGTCGCCTGTAAGAACATCGTTGTAAGAGACCTCGTATTCTCGAAAAACGGGGAAGGCCTCCTCGTTGCAGATACCATTGGGTCCAAATTCAACGACCTTACATTTGAAAGGAACTGGATAGGTATCAGGATGGTGAACTCGAGCTCGAACACGTTCACTCGATGTTCCATTAACGGGTCCGCCTCTTTTGGTTTCCTGGCCGAGGCGTCGACCGAGAACATTGTTGAGAACTGCTCCTTCCATCGGAACAATGGCAGCAACATCTATCTCTATGGAGGGTCGAGCGAGAACAGAATCTATTGGAACACTATAAGTGGATCAGAGGTCTTCGGAATCAAGATCGCCTACTATTCGGATGGATCCGTGATCAAATACAACAATATCAGCCACAACGAGCAGGATGGCATCTATGTATATCACAGTAATGACACACACATAGTCTTGAACGACCTTTTCATGAACGGCCATGAGGGTGTTTATCTTGATTACAGAGCCAATCTGAGCTACATCATCCTCAATAACTTCATTGAGAACGGTAATGGGAGTCAGGCATTTGATAGAGCTTCGTATAACCAATGGGGTTGGTACGACGTTGCTGGATCACAGCATAATGGAAATCATTGGTCTAACTACAGTGGTGTCGACGAAAATGGAAATGGGATAGGGGACGAGCCTCATCCGATCCCGGGTAAGATCGCTAGTCTGATGAGCCATGATAATGATCCACGGATAGAAAGGATAGATCTCCTCGATCCGCATCCGGGGACCAAGACTGAGCCCGATGATGGAGGCAAGGATATTGAGGAAGATGAAGTCCCTGATAAGGGAAAGGAAAGGCAGAACGAGGAGGCCATCGGTGATGTTATCATAATCATCCTTTGCACCGTGATCGGTGTTCTCGTGGTGTTCGGGTTCATCAATGCTAGACGTCCGGAACGGCATCGTCCTAGGTGAACAGCCCTTCCACCGATAGATATCTCTCACCAGTGTCATAGAAGATGCAGATCACGTTCTTTCCCTTCATCTCCTCTCGTTGTGCGACCTGGCCCGCCGCCCACGCCCCCGCCCCCGACGTCACCCCCACCAGGAGGCCTTCCTTCCGACCAACCTTTCTTGCCCAATCGAATGCGACATCATCTTCTACGACCATGAGCTCGTCGAGGTTATGCTCCGACCGTTTGAAGTTCTCTGTGACGAACCCGGGGCCGATGCCGATTATCCTGTGAGGGGCCTGTTCCCCTCCAGAATAGACGGGGCTCGATGCCGGTTCGAACCCGACGACACGTATATCCGGGTTCTTTCCCTTCAGATATCTCGAAATGCCGTCGAAGGAGCCGGATGTGCCTAGGCCGAGCACCACGGCGCCGATATCGCCGCCGGTCTGTTCCCATATCTCCGGACCAGTCGTCGCCTCGTGCGCACCACCGTTGTTCGGATTACCATGCTGGTTCAGGAAGAACGACCTATCTGGATTGTCATCGCAATATGCCATCGCCCTTTCCCGCGCGCCCTTGGTGTGTTCTTCTCCCGGTGTCATCACGAGCTCGGCACCGTAGGCGCGGAGGATCTGCTGCCTCTCCATGCTGCACAGCTCGCTCATATAGATCCGAGCTTTGAATCCCATCACCGTTGCGAGGCTCGCTATCGCGATAGCCGTGTTCCCGCTGCTGGCCTCGACCACCTCGGTGCCTGGCCCGATCAGACCTTCGCCCATGGCCTTCCTGATCATGTTCAGAACGGGACGGTCCTTGATCGACATCGGATTGAAGAGCTCCAGCTTTGCCAGAACGTTCATATCGGGACCGGGGAACAGCCGGTCCAGTTTGAGCATCGGGGTATGGCCAATGAGCTCTGAAACATCGTTCGCTACCAGCATGGCGACTACCGTTAGGGGTATCGTTCGAACCCTTGAAATAGTTACAGATTGGATGCAACGATCTATCTCTTACGTCGATCTGTAAGGAGCAATATCCCGGCGAGGGTTGCTACGAGCAGATATGTTACTTCGAAACCAGGGATCCTTCCATCGTCGTCTATCGGCGTTCCACCGCGTTTTCCGTCGTTGTCGACGTACAAGGTGATGGTGTTGATCGTTGAATAGGACCATCCGTCATATGCACGCACTTCTATGGTGAGGGAACCCTCGTCGTACTTGGTGGTATCCAGAACATAGGTCCATTCAGCTATCCCATCGACCTCGATCCATTGACCTTCCTCGATGGAGATCTTGACCCATTTGATGGTATCCGCACCTTGCTTGTCCCAGGCGATACCGGAGATATTGACCGTTCCTCTAACAGTGGTGCCCGAGGAAGGAGCCGTGATAAGAACTGCCGGAGCTGTGTTGTTCACGGGCGGATCAGGGATGTTATCGACTATCAGTGTCAGGTTTGCCGTCGCAGTCTGTTTGGTCTTGTCAGAGACGTTTAGCTTCACAACGTAGGTGCCGTCATCGAGGTCGGTCGTGTTCAGCTCGAAGCTCCAGATGTTGAGGAACGAGTTCGATGCGATCGACTCACCGTCGACGATGAACATCGTCGCCTTGATGGTGTCGTTCCCGTTCGGATCGGTCGAGGTGCCGTTGATCCAGATCAGGCCTCTGACAACACTCCCGTTGAATGGGGATGTGATATTGATGGAAGGAGGCAATACCGGCGGGACATTGTCCACGAAAAGCGTAATGGAAGTGAGATTGGAAATGGCGATGCCGTCGGTCGCCCTGAACCAGAGGGTGTGGTTGCCGTCCTCGACGAACTTGCTCTTCCATGAATAGGCCCAGTTATCGGTCCCAGTGACGTCGGTCCAACTAGTGCCGTCGCGTGAGACCTGGACCTTTGTTATGGTCTCGTTGCCATCGACATCAGCAGCAATTCCGGTCAGGATCACGGTGCCGTTGACCGTTCCGGGTAGTGGTGAGATGATACTGACCGACGGTGGTGAATTCTCAGGAGTGTTCAGGAAGGTGGCATCGATCTTCACCTCGGTCTCGAGCTGCCCGTCGGTGGCTCTTATACGGATGCGATGAGCCCCGTCCTGATAGTTCGTGGTATTGAGCAGGTAGTTCCAGTCATAGATGCCATTGACCTTGACCATCGTATGGTTGTCGATACCGATGAGCACCTCCGTCACCTGTCCACTGTGATCGGGATCACTGGCCGTCCCGGTGATGTTCACAAGACCGCTGAGGTTCGTGTCGCCGGGAGGATGGGTGATATCGAGGTTGGGCGGGTTGTTGGGGACCTCAAGATAGAGGGTGGTGATATTGGACAGGACCTGCCCGTCATGGGCAGCTATGCGGAATGTATGGGTCCCCGGTTCATGGCTGCTGGCGTTCCAGGAATGGGCCCACGAGGTCGTGCCAACGGCATCGGTCCATTGGCCGTCGTTCATTGAGACCGTGACGTTGACGATCGTCCCGTTCCCGTCCTCGTCGTAGGCGGTGCCCTCGATGACGACAGGACCCTCCACCTCCTCGTAGTTCGAATGCGAGGCTACATCGACCTCGGGGAGATGATTGACGGTATCGTATTCGCCCTCGACGCCGAGGAGCCATAGATCGTCGCCGCCGGAACCGTAGGAACCGGTCCATCCGACCACGGCGTAACCTCCATCTGAACCGATACAGATCCCGCGTCCGTCATCCCATCCGCTTCCCCCGTAGGTCCTGTTCAGCAGCTCGGTCCCGTTCTCATCGACCTTCAATAGCCAGAAATCATGATCCCCGCTGCCGTATGATTTGGTCCTGCCGGTGATAAGGAACTCGTTATCGGTGGTGTTCGTGATGAACCGGCCTTGCTCGGCATTGGCATCGCCGTATGTCCTGACCCACACCTCGCCGCCGTCGCTGTCCACCTTGACGAGGATCATGTCTGCGGTCCCCTTGCCGTAGGAATAGGTACGACCGGTGGAGATGAAGCTCCCGTCATCGGCCTCGGCGATCGACCAGGCCTCGTCCATCTTACTTCCGCCCCAGGTCTCGTTCCATTCCTCGGCCCCATCCGAGGCGATCTTGACCAGCCACATGTCGAGATTCGCCGCACCCACGGGCTCTCCACGGGCGGCGATGGCGAATCCTCCGTCTGATGCCTCGATGATCTGCCGGCCCTCGTCCCGGTTGGGCCACCCATAGGTCATGTTCCAAAGCTCGGTCCCGTTCTCATCGGTCCTTAGCACCCAGAGGTCCAGCTTACCCTGGCCGTAGGACGAGGTCGAACCGACAATGATGAATCCGCCGGTGGAGACCTCGACGACCGATCGACCCTCCTCCTGCTCGGCACCCCCGTAGGTCCTGTCCCATTCCTTGGAACCGTTGGAATCGATCTTGATGAGCCAGAGATCGCGGTCGTCCCGATTGCTCCCGGATGCAGTATAACCGGCGATCAGATATCCTCCGTCGGATGTTGCTGTAATGGAGAACCCGAGGTCCTCGTACGTCGTACCGAACGTCTTGTCCCATTCATGTTCGCCGTCAACATCGATCTTGATGATCCAGACGTCCCGATCACCAGCACCCTTGGAGGCGGTGTCACCGACGATGACATATCCACCATCATGGGCCTCGACGACCGCTCGTCCGCGGTCCTCCTGACCGCCGCCGAACTCCTCGTCCCACTTCAGAACGCCCTCTTTCGCGGTGGCGACGTTTATGGCCACGAGCAATGCGACGATCAGCATCACAACGATAAAGGCATAGATCCAGAACCGGGCGGTCGGATTGCCGGTATCCCTGATATCATCCTGTTCATGGGGCATCCATAGACCTCCGTTCTGATAACGATCTGAATATGTCAAGGCCAGATATATATAATTTTGAGCTAACCGCGTTATCCTGCCCGATGGAATTGAAGATATGCCCGAAGGGACCGAAGAACGCCTCTCATTGACGACCAGCAAGGCGCGTCGGTCCAACTGTGTTCGAATTTTAGAATATTACCAACTAAGAACACAGCGTATACCAACATTCTGTACCGCCATTCCACGTAGCAATTCGAAAGCGACGTAAGTGGAATGGCGGGCCCGAAGGGATTCGAACCCTCGACCACCTGGTTAAAAGCCAGATGCTCTACCTAGCTGAGCTACGGGCCCACGCGTGTGCGGTTTATATTCTGTTGTATATAAAAATGTCGTGTAAACGTTCCAGCTTGGAATAGGAGTGGAATTGTTAGGCAGCGGTGATTACGGAGAGATGGGGCGTCTCAGAACTGCGGCGATTTCTCGGCCCAGTATGGATGTTGAAGGTCCTTGAAAGCAGACATGGCCGCGATCGCGCCCTCTGCTGCTCCGGCAACGATCTGAAGCAGACCGCCAGTGATGTCGCCTGCACCGTAGACCAGGGGCACGTTGGTGCGCATCTCGCGGTTCACCTTGATGAAGCCGAAGTCGTCCAGTCCGACACCGAGTTGTTTCGCAAGGTCGTTGGAGGGCAGGACGCCGATGGCGACGAAGACGCCGCTGACGTCGTGCTCTGTCTCCTCGCTGGTGACGCGGTCGATCAGGGTGAGACCGTCCACCTTTCCGTCTCCGGTGATCTCCTTGACCTGGGAGTTCCATATGACAGGGATCTGCTTCTCGTTGAGGAGTGTTTGTAGAGCCTGCTCGGCCCGCAGCTCGTCGCGTCGGTGAACAACGGTGATGTCCACGCCGATGTTCTTGAGATATATGGCGTCCATCACAGCAGTGTTCCCTCCGCCGATGATGTATGCCTTCTTGTCCTTGAAGAAGAAGCCGTCGCATGTGGCGCAATAGGTCACGCCCTTGCCGTGAAGCTCGTCCTCGCCAGGAACGCCGAGGTGGCGGTGTTTCGTCCCGGTGGCCAGAATGATGGCCCCCGCTGTTATCGAGTCGCCTCCCGACCGTATCGTGAAAGGACCGGACCCCTCGATAGCGTCGATGTGCGCGCCCGTGATGATCTCGGCGAACTTCTCGGCGTGCTCAGCGAACTTCTGTACCAGATCGGCCCCGCTGATATAGTCGAAACCGGGATAGTTCTCTATCCATGCAGCGGTTGCGGCCAGCCCTCCCGGGACCCCGGCCTCCACCACCGCGGTCCTCAGACCGCTGCGGGCTCCGTAGATGCCGGCAGATAGGCCGGCGACGCCTGCGCCAACTATGACAACGTCGTAATCGGTCATTCCATCACCTGTGTCAACGATACACGACCTTGACCTGCCGGGAACCGAAGGACGGGGATACGTAGACCGAATCGATTTATACAGATTTCGGTCGTATATCCGGTCTCCCTGCCTGCCATTGCCATTGTTTTCGATGATTGACCCATGTCAACTTGATAAACTACTTATACGTGCTCCCGATTAGGTCGGTCAACCGGGTGGTACGTGTGACGATAATCGAATCGAAGGAACTTGTTAAGACGTATGATACGGGGAGCGTCAGGGTCGAGGCCCTCAAAGGCGTCGACCTGAACATCTCCAAAGGGGAGATGGTCGCGATCATGGGGCCCTCAGGCTGTGGAAAGACAACTCTGCTTAACTGCCTTTCAGGACTGGACGACGTGACGTCGGGAAAGGTCTTCGTCGAGGGCAAGGACATCACCGAGCTTGGAGACAACGAGAAGACGGTGTACAGAGCACACCATATGGGATTCATATTCCAGTTCTACAACCTGCTTCCGGTCCTTACCGCCGTCGAGAACGTGGAGCTTCCGCTCCTCGTCTCGGGGATCCGACCCGCAGAGGCCAGAAAGAAGGCCGAGAAGGCCCTGGACATGGTCGGCCTCAAGGGATGGGAGGAGCATCGTCCGGCCGAGCTCTCCGGTGGGCAGAGGCAGAGGACGACCATCGCAAGGGCTCTTGTTAACGATCCCAAGATAGTCTTCGCCGACGAACCCACAGGCGACCTGGACACCGAGACCTCCAACGAGGTGATGGATGTCATGTGCCGACTCAACAGGGAGAACGGTCAGACCTTCCTCATCGTCACTCATGACCCTAAGGTCGGAGAACGCGCGCATCGGATCATCAAGATGGACAGCGGCCTTATCAAGGTCGATGAGAACAACCCCGCCGCATGCAGTGCAAGACCTCCTGACGATGAGGATGCAAAACGGACAGAGGATGCGAAGCCCGGCAAGCGGCCGAGGCCCAAGATGAAGAAGAGGTGAACCTTATGGCCTCTGCAGCCGGAGGGTTCCTGTTCATAACCCTCATGCTAGTAGCCTTCGTTGGCATCCTGGCCCTCAGGAACAGGATCCTGCTCAAGATGGGGATGAGGAACCTGAGCAGACGAAAGGTGAACACCGCTATTATCATCTCCGGACTGATGATCGGAACTGCGATCATATCCGGGGCGATGATCGTCGGCGACACCCTTGAGAACATGTTCACCAAGGGCACGTACGACACCTTTGACGAGACCGACGAGACCGCGTTCGCGCTCACCCCGAACTTCACCTACGAGTTCTTCGATTACTCGATCTACGAGAACACCAGTAAATATGTTGCCAACGACACAGTGTTATCGAAGATCGTCGAGGACATATCGCCGGAGATCTCGATCATGGTCTCCGCCCTCGATATAAACACCCGTCTTTCTGATGCAACGATCACTTTAACAGGGTTCGATCACGGGGAGAGCCAGAAGTTCGGGGAGTTCTATCCGACCACGGGAGGCTCGACCACGGGAGATGACCTTGCCTTCGGGGAGGTCCTGGTCAATGAATGGCTGGCGGAGGAGATGGAGGTCAAGGCCGGACATCGTCTACTGGTCTTCTACGGCACCGATAGCTACATGATCTTCAAGGTCAAGCACGTGGTGAAGGCCGAAGGCAGAGCCGGCTACGGTCAGTTCCAGGGAGAGGGCGGATTCGGTATTTTCATCAAGCTCGAGCATGCCCAAACGATCCTCAACGTAACGGGTCAGATCAACCTGATGAAGATCAGCAACAAGGGGGACAAGGTCGACGGCCTCGAGCACAGCGACGTGGTCGCCAAGCGGCTGACCCCGTTCATGAACGAGCAGGAGACGCCCCTGCTTCTGAGGGAGTCGAAGCAGGAGGCGATCGACGGGGCCATCGACGGGAGCAAGCAGCTCCGGGACCTGTTCGGCGTCATGGGGATATTCACGATAATCGCAGGAATAATGCTGGTGATCAACATCTTCGTCATGCTCGCGGAGGAGCGGAAAGGGGAGATGGGGATAACAAGGGCCATCGGCCTAAAGCGCAAGCATCTGACCTACATGTACCTGTTCGAAGGGGTCTTCCTGGCCTTCTTCGCGGCGCTGATAGGCGTGGTCGCAGGCCTGCTCGTGGCGTATGCCATCATAGCCGGGTTCTCCAGCATCTTCATCGAGGAAGGCTTCGACTTCA
>JANQNJ010000151.1 GCA_028279645.1 Thermoplasmatota archaeon | reverse complement strand
AACGGTTCCGGGATCTCAAGCGACAGCGATATAATGCTCATGGGTCCGGGTTCGGCCAGCCTCGGCTGGACGACCGGCATGACAGGTTCAGATTCCTTGCTGTACAGGGACATGGGAGATGATAGGTGGTTCCTGGTCCAGGGGGACCATAGGCATTCACTGGAACTTGTCCAGGATGAACCAAAGGCCTTTCCACTGATGACCCTGACACTCGATCTCAACATCTCGAACCAGGGCCAAACAGAGACCCTGGACCTGTTCATCTCCGGTCCCGATGGATGGAACCTTACATTCGAATATCTGGGCGCACCCGTGACCGAGGTGCCGGTAGGTGCCGGCTCGACTGAAACCATTCAGCTCGACATCGAGGTTCCTGGCGACGCCCTCGAGCAGGAATATTCGTTCCTGTTCTACACCGTAGGCAGCGATGGGCTCACGTATGAGGAGCTTCCGTTCGATGTCGAGATCGTCATTCCGGACCTCAAGGCCCTATATTTCGAGTTCTTCAGATCCGATGGCCTCGATGTGACCGATGGCGTCAAGCACATGGCAGAGGGGGATGATTGCACCGTTCTATTCCACTACGAGCTCGACGGGAACATCGACCTGCCCTCTGTCCAGATAAGGCTCGAAGATGACAACGGTTCGGAAACGGTCGAGATCGGCTCTGTCATTATCGATATTTCGGCAGAGGCCAGGGGCTTCGTTGAGATGGAATGGGTCCCATGGGGATCCGGCAATCACTGGATCACCGCCTTCATCGACAGCGAGGACGATATCGTGGAGAGTAGGGAGGATAACAACGACCAGACGTATATCATGGAGCTCTTGGACCAGGATCCAGGGGACTACACATTTTCGATCGAGGGCAGGGTGTTTGATACCGACAACAGTACCCTTTTCCCTGGCGCACAGGTGTATGCCCACAATATTCGGTCCGGGGCCGACACCAACATTTCCTTGACCGATGCTAATGGCTCCTTCCAGTTCGATCTTACAAGCATGACCGGTGGGTACCGCGAGGGCGACCATATCCGCGTCCTTGCAGAACCTGCGGCCGAGCCCGGATCCGCGAACCTCACCTTCAGTGTTTACTCGGAGGACCAGGGCAGTGATGAGGATCTGGTCCTCCGCCTTCCCGGCATCGAACTACTTCTGGTGCCGCTCGACCTCGGCGCCGGCCTCGAGAACATCACGATCCTCCGGCCCGGCGACTCCGAGCCTACATCCGTTGTGGTGGAAGGCATGGACCATACGATCATGATCGGACTGCGTAACCGAGGTGAGTCATCGGCCGATCCCATGACCGTCGAGGTGTACGACAACGGGTCCTTGATCGATTCGAAGGCGATCACACTTCCCGGGATCTCCGAAGGGAACGTCACCTTTTCATGGACCCCGACAGTGGGTGTTCATGATATCGAGGCCCGGCTCATCCACGACGACGAGCTCTACTGGCCGAACAACAACCGAAGCACCACGGGCATCCAGTGCATACCGGCGGCTCCGACCACCAATTACACCATCATCGGTACATGCTATGATGCCAAGGGTGAGCCGCTGGCGTATACCACCGTACGGATCAACGACGTGACCCAGAACTGGACCGATACCAGCAGCGTGACCGATCTGAACGGATCGTTCGAGATGACGATATCCAACGCATCCTATATGGAAGGCGACCTGGTCGACATCAACGTGACCGACGGCGAGTTCTATGGTGAACTCCAGATCTACCTCTATTCCTTCGATTCACCCCGGATCGTCGAGATATCTCTCCAGAGGTACGGACTGAACGCGTCGCTCTCCACCGATCGTTTCGAGATCACACCGTGGGACACGGCGAGGATCGGTCTCTCCCTGGAAAGCGAATCGAACCTGGACGACCGGTTCTTCATCGAGGTCACCGACGCTCCGCCCGGATGGTCCATCGACATCGAGGCCGCGGGGATCAGGTCGAACGCCACCCATTTCTGGACCGATATCGCCGCCGACGGGACCGTCCTCATGGACCTCCTGGTATCGACCAACTCGACCGACCACTCCTCCGAGCTTCCGGGCGAGAACAACATTTCCATCGAGCTCTGGCAGTCCCGCAACGAGGGAAAACGCTATAAGCTCTCCCTCACCGCCGAGGTCGTTCGGACATACAATTTCTCCATCGAGGCTCTATCCACCGGTGAGGTAGAGGTCCTCCCGGGCGGAACGATCGTCGTCCAATACCGCATCATCAACGAGGCGAACGGACGACTTCTTGTCTCCCTGCAACCCGTTCCTCCGGGCTCCAAGTGGGAGGTCGATCCAGTGGACCCGCTCAATCTGGGACATAAGGACCAGATCGATCTGAACATAACCGTCACAGCGCCCAGCCACCTCCCCAACTACGACCTGCTGGCAGGCGACCTTGCCGAGCTCCTTCTCCGGGCCGAGGCCGTGTTCAACAGCAGCTACAGCGACTCGAACTCAACGACGCTGGTCATCGGGAACCTGACCGACCTTGAGTTCTCCGGGGATCTCGTGAACACCACGACACCTGGCTCATCCGGCATGTACATGATCAAGGTGAAGAACACCGGGAACCACATGGCCACGTTCGATCTCGACGGTATCCCTGGATCGTACGCTTCTATGTCGATCTCGAGACCGAATGCCACGCTGGATGTGGGCGAGGAGGTCGTCCTGGAGATCGAGATCGACACGGAGAGGGATCCATCTGCACTGCTCCCGGGCACCGAGATCGACTCTGAGCTGACCGCCACTTGGGGCGGCTTCGAAAGCACGGCCTACCTTGTCACGAGAATAGAGACCTATCACAGGGTCTCGATCTCTTCGGATGTGGAACGGATCAGTATAGTTCCCGAGGTCGCAAGCTACATCGGTATCGATGTCCTCAACCTCGGGAACATCAACGAGACCCTCGAGTTCCTTCCGCTTTCGGGGTATCACCCAGATTGGGCCGTTCTTTCCGAAACGGATATCACTCTGGGCATCGGCTCGTCCAGCAAGGTCCATCTGATCGTGAACACCTCTGACACCGGGACCGCACAGATCCTTGTACAGGGGCTCCTTGACGACGGTTCTCTCACCAACCCGCTCCTTCTCACCATCGATGTGAGCAAGCAGATCGACGCCCAGCTGCTGCCATCGGAGCCGTTCTTGATCAGTGGCATCGATGCACTTCCGACCACGAACATGTCGGACGATGGATACACGGTAGCGATCTCCTCGGATTCGATGAGGCTGGTCGACCTGATTGATGCAGATACCCTCATCGAGATCGCAGGCATCGGTGATAGGCTCCATCTCGATGTTGATGGAGATGAGATCCTTTTCGTCTACCAACTAGGCGATCTGAAGGTCCATCATTCCGACGATGCCGGAGATACATGGACGAACAGCAGCCTTACGATGGGACCTGATGAGCACCTGCTCGATTCTGTTCTTCATTCAGGCGATATCCAGGTCCTGATCGACCATCCGAACGGCTCTATCCTTTTGGAGCTCTCGACGGATGGGAATGAGATCGACAGGGTCGAGTACGATGCTGTCCTTCACCAGGCGGAGATAGTCAGGACCTCCAACGGTGCGATCGTGATCGGGATCACCGACATGAACGGGACAATGACCATGGTCGTCGACAGGAACTCCTCCGGGGAGCTCACTGCCATCAAGGTCGATGTCGGCGAGGTCACCTCCTTCGATTCTGCCGAGGGCCCGAACGAAGATATCATCGGCATACTGGTTCAAGGACAGGAGATAGTGTTCCTCGAGACCGATGCGGAGCTGGTCGTCACAGATCTCGTTCGTCTCGGGACCGGATCTGACCCGCAGCTGATCGCCATCGACGATACCTTCCATGGCACCTTCGACCGGGATTACACCGAATATCTCATGGTCGACGAACATCCGTACTGGACCACACTCCCATTCCGCGACATGGTCGTACTGGCTGGCGATGGCGGACCGCAAGCCATCTTCATGGACCAGGACCTGACCTATTCCTACCGGGTCGATCTTCTACATCCGATCGAGGTGAACACCACCCTCGAGATCGACCTGTGGTTGAGGAACGGAGGGAACTTCACATTCGTCACGGCTGAGGCCGAAGCTCCTTCACCTCTCAACATCACTTGGGATCCCCCGATCGGGACGCATACGGGGAACATAAGCTTCGGATCGACCTACAGCACCGGTCTCATGGCGGGCTATCCGGCCAATGTCACCGTCAGCCTAAGTACGGAGACCGGCTCTCATACCAACGAGCTCACTCTCTGGCTGGTCCCGACCAAGTACGACGGATACGAGCTCGAAGCTGATATCTCCGTGGTACCAGGCGATCTCTCGAAAGGCTCGCTCTACGTGACCAACACCGGCAACTCTCCTGCAACTGCGGTCATCTCCTTGACCCTCGGCGATGATGTTGTCCTACTTGACGGAGACCCATCAGTATCGGTAGATATCGGAACGGGCGGGATCGCGACGGTCCCGATGGTCATCGAGCACCCCTATGTCCAACCATTGCCACTTAACTACACGGTCGTGTGGAACGAGGAGTACACTAACGGGACCATGTCCCTGGATATCGTGGAACCTGTCCCAAGGGCCGTCATTCACGATGATAACGACGGACCTCGTTCGGGCGATACCATCTCCCTGTTGGCCGATGTGCTCTACATCGATAACTGGACCTGGTCCATGGGCGACGGCAGCATCCTTTTCGGATCCAATATCACCCATAAATACGATCTTCCAGGGGACTATACCATACACCTCACCGTATCCAACGACGAGGCTGTGAACTCCACCTCCCATGATATCACGATACGGAACAGGAAGCCGTTCGCCGTGATAACGGCGCCTGAGGGCAAGATCAAGAGCGATTCGACCTTTGGCTTCGATGGCAGTGATTCATACGACCCTGACGGCGGCATCGTCTCCTTCAGCTGGCACTTCAGCGACGGGTACGAGGCTACCGGCGCGTCGGTCTATCATTCCATTCATGGGTCCGGCCCCTATCACGTCGATCTGACCGTAAAGGATGCGAGCGGTGCGACGAACACCACACGGGTCGAGTTCACGGTCCATTCCACGGAGACCGAGGGGAAGGGCATGGCACTGGCACAGCTGGGAACCATCATCGGCCTGATCGTTCTCATCCTGATCCTGCTCCTGCTGATTGCCAACAAGAGGAAGAAGGCGAAGGCTCCGGACCGACATGCGCGGAAGAGCCCCGTCACCGAACCTCGCGCCGTCGCCCCGCCTCCGCCGAAGCCAAAGAAGAGAACAACCCCGCCGCAGGAACCAAAGGACGTACATGACGATAGTCCTCCCAAGGACGACGCCCCGGTCACGTTCATTCCGCTCGACCAACTGGGCGTCAAGGAGGAGCCTCCATCCAAGCCGGCAAAGAAGGTGAGGAAGAGGAAGGCGGCCAAGCCCAGGCCTCCCGAGGAGGTCCCTGATCAGCAGCCTCCCATTGAAGTGGAGCAACCGCCGACGGAAGACGAAGCGACAGCCCCACCTCCAACTCTCGAACCGCTGCCGTCGAAGAAGAAGAAGGCCAGGAAGCGAAGGAAGAAGGCTCCTGCAGTACCTCCTGCCGGGCCACCGGTCCCGCCCCCGCAGACCCCTCCCTCCGACGAGGCTCCTGTCGACGGGACGGGAACATCCCCTGGCAAGCCAACTCCTCCACAGGGAACGGATCAGTCGCCTCCAGCCGATCAACGACCGGCCGCTGAACCTCCTTCAGAACCATCGGAGCCCGATCCGGACGAGGCTGAGCTGCTGGGGTCGATGGCCGAGCTGGAGAACATAATGGGTCAGATCGACAAGGAGATCGACAAGGAGATCGAGAAACACGACCAGGGATCAGCCCTGAAGGATAACGAAGAAGGCTGATCCGACCATTATCAGCACTACACCGATGGCGACCGCCTTGTAGAGCCATTCCTTGGTCTTCGGCTTCATCGAGCGTTAAAAGGGGACCCTATTTAAGAAGTTTACCCTAACCTGGATAACGGTTCAAGGTCGGCATATGCAGGCGGAAACCCGCGATCTGGACCTATTATGGCCTCTATGCGTACCTACTCCGGTATAACGCTGACCTTGTCGATCCCCATCTCGAAGCTCTCGATCCTGGCTGCGACCTCGTCCGGGACCGGATTGAAGAACTGGACCCCTCTCGGTGCCATAACCTGTCCGTCGATGACGGCGTTCCTCGCCATCATCACCTCTCCACCGGCGACCTTCCCTCCGACGTGGACATCCTCGGCAACCATCACCCTGCCGGAGGTCGATATGTCCCCGTGAACGATCACGGCCTCGTCGAGGTTGATGTCTCCCGTGGTCGAGATCGATCCATATACCTCGGCTCCCCTGTAGATCTTGACCGGGCCCTTGGCGGAGATGTTCCCGAGCAGCCTGGAACCCGCTCCGATCCTGACGTTCCCGGGGACCTTGATGTGCTGCAGGCTGATAACCGAACCGTCGGGAACGAACATATACCCCTCGGCGATCTCGATCTCCTCCTCCATTCCCTCCAGTTCGTTCAGTATATCCTCCACCTCCTGGCTCTTCCCCCGCTTGAGCAGGTCCATGAGGTAGATGAAGATGTAGATGACCATGGGGATCGGACTGCGGACGTTGATCCACCCCTTGGCGTCGAATCCCTTTGCGATCTCCACGTCCTTCGCCACGTCGAGGTCCCGTCCGACGGTCAGACGGCCGCCGATCTTGATCCCCTCTCCCAGATAGACGTTGCCTCCTCCAGAGACATCGCCCGAAACGGTTGACAGGTGGTCCACCCGGACCTCGTCCTCGGCCTCCAGGGAGCCGGCTATGCCGACCTTCTCACCGACATAGATCCTTCCACCGGAGATGAAGCCGTTGTCGCACTGGCTGTAGGAACCCACGACCACATCCCCCATCGCCACCACGTTGTGCTCCTCGAATACGGTGTTCTCCGGGATTATAAGCGTTCTTCGATCGAACATCGCGTACACCCATCCATCCAACACCTTATCGGCGTACTGCCTTAACTAACTTGCGGTTTATTGAGGAATTCTATTTAAAGTAACGGCTTTTCTCGAATACTGGCCTCTGTCGAGGCTGGCTGAGCCCAACTGTGGTATCGTCCTGTCGGTCTACCCGAGGTATCTGAGAGCCTCTGCGGGCGACACCTTTGCGGCCTTCCTCGACGGTCCCACAGTGCACAGGAAGGTGCAGATGTAGGAAATGAGGCCGACTATCAGGATCGTCATCCACGGTATCGTGAACTTGTCCGTGCCCATATCGAGGTAGATCCTGTATCCGAGGATGATCCCGAGGGCCACACCTATGAAGATACCCAACAGCGCGATGAACGAGGACTCGATGATGAACGACTTTAGGATCATCGATCTCTTGAAACCGATGGCCCTCAGCATGCCGATCTGCTGACGCCTCTCAGTCACCGATCGGATCGTAATCACGCCGAGCCCGGCGATACCAACGACCAGGCCGAGGCCGAGGAACGCCTCCATGATGTAGAAGAAGTTCTTCATCATGTCGAGGCCGTCCTCGATCTCCTTTTTGATAACGAAGGCGGACATACCGTTCATTACGAACTCGCTCTCGACGTCCTTCGAGATCTCCAGTTGTTTATCGTCCGACATCCCGTCCCTGAACTTGAAGAGGGCGATGGTCGACGTGTTCGTGCCGAAGTCGTTCGAGACGACCGAGGAGTTGACGAAGATCCCCCTGATGGAGGTCTGCTTCGTGATGCCGATGACCTTCACCACCTTGGTGTGGTTCAGCGGGTCGCGGATGAGGATCTCGTCCCCGAGCTCAAGGATAAGCCCTTCCCATTCGGGTCCGAACTCTGCGGGGAAGACGGTGAAGTCGACGATGGCCAGGGAGTCGTTGGCCTGGATCGCCTGCCATACCTCCTTCTTGTTCTCGTACTTGTCCTCGTTGAACTCCTCCAGCTCGTACCTGCTCTCCTTGAAGAACTCGTCGTCGCATCCCAGCAGGGAGTACCACGTGCCGTTCTTCTCGTAGTCCGTGAACGACTGGTTGCCTAATTTATCAAGCATCCTTTCACGTTGAGCAGGAGCAGTGTCCTTGGCAATGGCTTGAGTGGATACCATCGCCGTACGCATCTGGACAACGGCCTCGAAATCGGATGATGAGAGGTTCACGTTGGCGGCGATCTCAGTCTCGATATCGATGAACGGGGTCCGCGGGTTCGCCACGCCGATCATGTCGAAACCGCCCGATTCGTCCTCGGTTATCTGCTCGATATTGCCGTTGATCAGCCCCATTATCATGGCCAGGGTGGTCACTGTGAAGATGATAAGGGCGAACATCGCCAGGGTCATCCCCGTCCTGAACTTGGAGTCCATGGGATAGGATATCGCGGTCTTGAAGACCGGGACGATCGATTTGAACCTGCCGAAGAGGCGTAGGAGCAGGTTCAGGACCAGATGGTTGTTGTAGATCACGATCCACAGAGCTGCAAGCACCAGGAACAGGCCCGAGATGACGAACATCTCCATCTCCCCCTTCATCTCCAGGCCGAACAACTGCTCGAAGATATCGTACGGCCAGGCCCAGAGGAGCAGAAGCGCTATCCCGCCGGCCGTGAAGACCTTCTCATCCAGGAACCACCGCCTTCCGAGCAGCGTTGCACCGATGATCGCCATTGACAGACCACCGTAGCTCGCCCATTCCTGGTTGTTGGTCTCCTCGTCCGGGTTCGTGAAGGTGCTGATCATAAGGAATATGCCGAGCACGATCAGCAGGATCTCGTAGTTCCTGAGGACAAGGTCCTTGAGATACTTGATCAGGGCGACGAGCCCCTTCTTCCTCTTCTCGACCTCGTGCCTCTGGTACCTGGGTTCGGGAATGTTCCTGATCGCCCTTATGATGTTCAGCTTGCTGAT
>JANQNJ010000136.1 GCA_028279645.1 Thermoplasmatota archaeon | reverse complement strand
GATCAGGGAGGTCGATCCCGTTGGCCCGGTCAAGGCCGCCATGGAGGAGCAGACCTCGGCGGAGAGGGAGCGAAGGGCGGCCATCCTGCGCGCCGACGGCACCAAGAGGGCGGCCATCCTCAGCGCCGAGGGCGCGAAGCGCTCGGCGATCCTCGAGGCGGAGGGCGTGAAGCAGGCGAAGGTGTTGGAGGCGGAGGGAGAACGTCTCGCGCGCATCCTGACAGCACAGGGAGAGGCGCAGAAGCTGCGCATCCTGTCGCTGGGAGCCGCTCCGCTCGATCAGAAGGCGCTAACGGTTCTTTCGCTGCAGACGCTAGCAAAGGTCGGCGACGGCAAGGCGACCAAGATCATATTCCCGTTCGAGATCTCCAGGATGATGGAGGGGGTCAGCCAGTATCTGGGCGCAGGCACCCAGATCCCGGACAGGCCGGTTTATTCCGTGGGCGACCTCGAGAAGGAGGTCGGGCCCATCGACGACATCCTGGGCAAGATCCCGACGACCGACGAGATCCGCTCCGAGATGGAGCGGATCGAGGCGGAGACGCAGAAGGTCGTGGACAGCACCGACAAGGTGGGGAAGCACGCCCCGCCGGAGCTGTTCGGGGATGAGAAGAGCGAATAGACGGTAGTGTAATACCACATCATCCAATGAAATTTACCATATTGCGGTAGGTCCAATCGATTATGTGTTATTCTAATTCGATTCAGTAGATCCTTCGGTACCTGTTAATCGCAATTTTCCTAATATCTATGATATCCAAAAAGGATTTATTACTCCTTGCATTTACCGCAGATGCATGGGTGATTACATGTTTAAAAACAATGTGATAAGGCCGGGACTCCTATTTCTATGTATGACAGCAGTTTTTTTTATAGTTACATTCGATGAATGTAATGCTAATGAATCTTACGAGCAATGGAATGTCACCAGAGGTGAATCGGATTATCATGACGATGGATATTCGATCCGTGAAACATCTGACAATAAATATGTTCTAACAGGTTATGACGGTAATGAAGAAGATTGTCCTGTATTGAAAATGGATACGGAGGGAAACACGGAATATTACTATGCCTATGGGCCTAGTAGTGGTAAGGATAGAGGGTTATGTATCCGCCTATTGGATGATGGCTATATTGTCTCAGGATATACAACATCATATAGTGATAGTGGATATGATGTATTATTGTTTAAAACAGCTACCAATGGTCAGCTGTTATGGATCGAATCTTATGGTACTGATGAATCTGATGCTGGACTTTTCGTTGAACCAACATCTGATGATGGATATCTAATCGTTGGGCAAACATACGCCGGAAAGACAGCATTTTACGATTCCGATATGTATATAATCAAAACCGATGCCAATGGAAATGAACAATGGAATAAGCAATATGGATCGGATAGTGTCGATAATGGGGTTGCGGCCATAGAGGTTTCTGATGGATATGTAATTGTTGGAAGATATGGCGATGGTAAGGATCAATCAACTGACATCTGGTTAATAAAAATCGATGATTCTGGGAATAAAAAATGGGAAAAAACGTATGGAGGATCAGGATCTGAAAAAGCATATTCGATAATTTCTACTCCAGATAATGGGTATCTTATTACTGGATATACAAGCTCAATGGGATCTGGAGGCGATGATGGTTACCTTATAAAGACAGATGGGAGTGGGAATAAGCTCTGGGAGAAAACATATGGGGGGTCAGATGATGATTGGTGTGAATCGGTAAACCTTTCTTGGTGGGATGAGAACTATGTATTAACCGGAACGACAAACTCTTATGGAAATGGAGGGCAAGACCTTTGGTTTCTGAAGGTCGATGGGAAAGGGAATTTGATAAGGAGTGAAACGTTTGGTGGAAAACTAGATGAAAATGGGCACCATATTCAATCAACCTCAGACGGGTGTTATTTAATAGCTGGTGAAACAGAGTCTCTTGGAAATGGTGATGACTATTCATCTGATATTTGGATAATCAAGACAAAGCAAGAGGACATATCTCCTCCTATACCGGTATCGAAAAATTCTAGCTATTCTCATGATAATGCGACTTTATCAATTGAATTTAATGAAGATATTGATTTGGATAGTGTGGATGCCAGTAAATTTATCTTAATCAATAGTAAAGACCAAGCCAATCGAATCGATCTTGATATGAATGAATATAGTCAAGCGGGGTCTCACGATAATAGAATAAAATTCATTCTTTCTAAAGATAAGAAAAACGTCATTTCAGCGTGGGGTAGAAACGTTGATACCTTTATAATTGAGTTGAATAATGGTTCAATTGCGGATAAGAACGGGAATAACATTAGAAAAACCATTCAACGCACTATCACCACCTGGAATAAGGATCAGATTGCTCCGTACATACTTACTACAGATCCAGCCAACTCATCTGTCAATGTCTCTTATAAAAAGATGATTATCGTTACCTTCTCAGAATTAATGGACAATGATTCTATAATTACCGGGATGGATATTAGCCCGCAGACATTGATTGATATTGAAATCATTAGTTCAGCAACTACTGGCACGGAAATTAGCATCACGCCTAGGTCTACCTTACTCCCGAACACTGAATACACAGTTGGCTTATCTGGTGCTTTTGACCTGGCGGGGTTATCCCTAATAAATGGTTCTGATTTTCAATTTACTACAGAAGAAGATAGGGTCCCGCCCAGTATTGTACATAATCCTGTTTCCAGTGTTAAGGAAGGCAGTCCAATTTCTATTATTGCTTCATTTACCGACGAGGGATACGGAATCATTCAAGCCTCTCTGTATTATGCAGCCCTCGGTGACTCGAACTATACTAGCCTTGAGTTTATTCACGACACGGGTGATTTCTATCATGTTGATATTCCAGTAGTGGGGAGTGAAGTACGGGGGATTAATTATTACATAACTGTCACAGATGGAGTCTTCATTATTACAGCACCTTCGAATGTCAATGAACCGTATTCCATCGAAATAACACCTAATAATAATGATAAACCTGGTGGGAACAATGATGTTAAGCCCGGTGATGATGAATCAGATACGCCTGGCTTTAGCACAGCGATAATCATCGCTTCCATTACGGTTACCATTCTTTATAGGAAACGAACAAAGCCCTAAGTGTTACCAGATGTCCGAAACATAGAGGTAGTCCGGATATTTGAGAATTTACATTGCTTCCTCTAATCAATTAAAAGCGAGGTAAGAGGACCTTGTAGGATACGACGTATTACTTCCAATAATTTTTTTATTGAATAGCTGTTATATGTTGATGGGAGCCGATACCATGAAGATGGAGCTAGTCAGGATCGAGAAGCCGGACGACATCAACTTCATCCTGGGCCAGAGCCATTTCATCAAGACGGCCGAGGACCTGTTCGAGTGCATCGTGAACACCGTCCCGCAGGCGAAGTTCGGACTCGCCTTCTGCGAGGCATCCATGAAGAGGAAGGTCCGGGTGGAGGGCAACGACGACGACATGATCGAGCTTGCCAAGAAGAACGCCCTCTCCATAGGGGCAGGTCATTCGTTCATAATCTTCATGAAGGATGCCTATCCCCTGAACCTGCTCAGGCACATCAAGCAGGTGCCCGAGATCGCCAACATCATCTGTGCCACCGCCAACCCGACGTGGGTCGTCGTCATCGAGGAGGACCAGCCGCAGACGGAGATGGCCGGCGACGGAGAGCTGCTGGGGCGGGGGATCCTCGGCGTGGTCGACGGCTACACGCCAACGGGTGTCGAGACCGCAGAGGACGTGGAATGGCGTAGGAACTTCCTGCGGATGATCGGCTACAAGAAGTAGACTGCTCTGCTACTGCCGAGAGAATGCTTGGACAAAGCATGTACGTAGCAAGATAAGTGAAGAAGGAAAGAGATGTAGGAACGGCAGTTTTCCTTCGGAAAACTGCAATCAGGAAAATCCTAATATATATCGGAACAATGAGGGGTTTTGACGGGGAAGCTTCAGGCATCCAGCGTCAGGACGGATTCATTACATGACCGACGACCTCGAGTACGACCCCAGGCGGCTTTTCGGAGGGGACAGAGGGGCTATTCGCGGCGCTTCAAAGAACTATATCTTCCAGCTCAGGGGCGAACCGTCCTGCACGAAGGAATGCCCTGCCGGCGTCAACATCAAGGCATATGTCAGCCTCATCGCCAACCGGAGGTTCGAGGAGGCCGTCGATGTCATCCGGAGGGCGAACCCGTTCCCGATAGTATGCGGCAGGGTCTGTACCAGGCCATGCGAGGCAGGCTGCGAGCAGGGGGAGGACGGGGATCCCGTTCAGATCAGAGGGTTGAAGCGGTACGCATCCGACTTCGAACTTGCCCGGAGGGAGATCGATTCGGAACCGTGCGATGTCATCTACGAGGAGAGGGTGGCGATCATCGGTTCCGGGCCGGCGGGTCTCACAGCCGCCGTGGACCTTGCGAGGCTCGGATACCCTGTTACCGTTTTCGAGTCCGCGCCCGAGCCGGGAGGCATGCTTCGTTACGCGATCCCGTCGTTCAGACTGCCCAAGAGGGTGCTGAAGCGGGAGATCGACTGGATCAGGGATCTCGGCGTGGAGATACTAACTGGGCACCCGGTCGATGAACCCGCACGACTGCTGGAAGAGGGGTACTCGGCGATCCTGATAGCCACAGGTGCGTCGGTCTCGTTCGAGCTGGACATCGAGGGGGAGGATGGTGAAGGCGTCATCGACTCGCTGGACCTGCTCCGGCAGGTCAATATCGATCCGGATCACAAGATCAAGGGCGACGTGATCGTCATCGGCGGCGGCTCCACCGCTTTCGATGCGGCCCGCACCGCCGTCCGCATCGGGGCGGGAAAGGTCACGATCGTCTACAGACGAACAGAGGAGGAGATGCCAGCCCAGCCGGAGGAGCTGGAGGAGGCCAGGGAGGAGGGGATCGAGATGGTGACCCTGGCCATGCCGAACAGGATCGTCCTGAAGAAGGGCAAGGTCGTAGGTATGGAGTTCCTGAGGGCGGCTCTCGGAGAGCCCGACGACTCAGGGAGGCGGAGACCGGTCCCGATGATCGGTAGCGAGTTCGTCATCGACGCTGACATCATCGTACCCGCTATCAGCAACAAGCCGGACCCCGACTTCATGGAGGTCGTCCGGAACGAGTGCGGCGAGGAGTTGGTAACGGAGAGAGGAAGACTGGGCGTCATGAAGGGTGGGTGTACCGCGGTCGAAGGCATCTTCGGGGCGGGGGACGTGGAGCAGGGACCCTCATCCGTCGTCATTTCCATCGGCAGGGGCCATGAGGCCGCTTCCGGTATTCACGATCATCTCAGGTCAAAAGGGCTTGAAGGAGGACTTGAAGGCAAGAAGGAATGGAGGACGGAACTCCTCGACTCACCTCTTGTCCCGGTGATCTCGGAGCCCCTCGCAGCATCCGGCAGCGACTTCGAACCCGACCTCGAATGCGCCGAGGTCCGGGCCTGCACCTTTGACGAGGTCGAGAGGACAATGTCCGGCTCGATGGCCGTCGGCGAGGCGTCGAGATGCCTGACATGCGGCCCGTGCGACCTCTGCGACACATGCGTCCCGACCTGCGACCACAAGCAGGTCGCTGCGACCGTGAACGGAGAGGACCTGCTGCTGAAGGTGCCGTCGGCCCTCTCGCACGAGGTCGAGAACGGTCTGGACAGGATGCAGCTGGTGACCGAGAGCGAGATCCGGACCTTCGAGCTGGCATCGCTCACGGCGACCATCGATCCGGCGAAATGCGTCGGGTGTGGTCGGTGCGAAGAGGTGTGCGGATATCGTGCCATAGGTTCCGATCTAAGGCGCGGGGAGTCTCCGCGGATGAACATCGACCACGATGCCTGCGCCTCCTGCAGCGCCTGTGTTCCCACTTGTCCGGCGGGAGCGATCTCGCAGGGATACATGTCGGACCAGGCGATCTTCGATAGGATATCGTCGACGATGACGGAGTACGGTATCGCCGTCCTGCCTGTCCATTGGCTGACCGGCGATCCGCGGTTTGGATCGATACCGGGAACGGTCGAGGTGATGTCGGAAAGACGGTTCGGACCGATGTTCATCATCAGGTCCCTTGCGCGTGCAGGCAGAGGTTTGCTTCTGATCGGTCCCGACATGGAGGTCGGTTCACACTATCTCGTCCGCGGAGAGACCGTCGAGAGATCCCTGGAGGGGGCGCGTCGGCTGCTGAGAGCCGTAGGCGCCTCCGGCGACAGGGTTCGCTATGTGCAGACCGCGCCAGGCGACGATGTCGGCTACGTCATGGACCAGGCCCTGATGGAGATGAGGGGAGCCTCGATGGAGCCTCTACCAGGTCCGATACCGCTGGACACCGAGGTTCCGCTGCTCGAGACCCTGGACATACTGGCTGCCCTGGAGATGGGGAGGACCGACGGCGGCCGGTGCGCGGTCCAGGACCTTATCTCGCTTCTGGGCGAGGTGACCGGCCTGTACGACATCCAGGAGACGATCGCGTCCCTGGAGATTGTCGCCAAGATGGTCGGGACAGATGAGAGGAACCCGGCCCTGGTCATCGATTCTGCAATGAAGGGCATGGACGACCTGCAGCTCGGACAGCTGAAGATGAAGGTCGGAGTGAGAGCCCTAAGGGGTTTCAACGGGAAATCCCTTCGCGACCGGTCGGTGGACCTGGTCAGGGCGATACCAGGTATCGAGGTCGTCGACCTCAGGACGGGGGAAGAGGGAAGCGAGCCGAGGACCATCGACTCCGAGGCAGGACAGAGAGCGCGAGATATCCTGGCTCGATCGGTGGAGCAGGGGCTTGATGCGATCGTCTGCGGCGATCCGGCCGACCAGGCGTTCCTGGACCTCGTCAACCGGAAAGGAGGCTGGAGGACCGCCGACATCGAGATCCTCAGTCCGTTCGAGCTCCTTGTCAGATCGATGATGGAGGTGGGAGAGTGAGCGAGGGGCGGAGGATAGTGGAGCATCCGGTCCTGGTCCAGGAGGACGACCGGGGGATCATAAGGTTCACGTTCAATGGAGAGGAGGTCAAGGCGAGAGAGGGGGAGATGATCGCAACAGCTCTCTTCGCCAACGGCACCCATGTCTTCGGACACCATCACAGGGATGGAGGGGCGCAGGGGATCTTCTGCGCCAACGGCCAGTGTGCCCAGTGCCTGGTCCTTGCAGACGGCGTCCCGGTCAAGTCCTGCGTCGTACCCGCCGAAAGCGGAATGGATGTCAGATCGATGGAAGGGTTACCGGAACTGTTGGCGGACGATGCGGTGATGGACATCGGAGGGTCCGTACCATTCGTGTCCACACAGGTCCTCATCGTGGGGGGCGGGCCGGCCGGCCTCACGGCCGCCATCGAGCTCGGGACCAAGGGCGTCGAATGCATCATATGCGACGACAAGCACGAGCTCGGGGGGAAGCTCGGGCTCCAGACGCACAACTTCTTTGGCTCGGTCCGCGACTGCTTCGCGGGGACGAGGGGGATGGACATCGGGACCGACCTTGCCGCCGCAGTTACCGGACTGCCGACCGTGGATGTATGGCTCAACTCGCCCGTCGTCGGAGTGTTCGCCGAAAATGTGGCCGGGGTCGTTAGAGACGGAAGGTACGTTCTCGTCAGACCCGAAAGGCTGCTGATCACGGCTGGCGCCAGGGAGAAGGTCCTGGACTTCCCCGGATGCGACCTCCCCGGCGTTTACGGCGGAGGCGCGTTCCAGACCCTTGTCAACAGGGACCGGGTGAGGGCCGCCGAGCGGCTGTTCATCGTTGGGGGCGGGAACGTGGGGTTGATAGCGGCATATCACGCCTTGCAGGCCGGTATCGACGTTGTGGGACTGGTTGAGGCTCTGCCTCATTGCGGCGGATACAAGGTCCATCTTGACAAGATCCTCAGACTGGGCGTCCCGGTCTACACATCTCACACCGTCCTGAGGGCGGAGCCCATGGGAGATGAGGACGTCAAGGTCATATTCGATGTTAACAACGATGCGAGCGGGTCTGGAGGAGACGAAGGAGGGGACGAGCTTGCTCGAATCGTCATCACGCAGATAGACGACAGGTTCCAGCCTATAGAGGGGACCGAAAGGGAGTTCGAGGTCGATACGCTCCTGATCGCCGTGGGCCTGTCTCCGGTCGATGAGCTGACAAAGGCGGCCCAGTCGAGCGGGATACAGATGTCGTCAGCCGGAGATGCAAAAAGGTTGCCGGTATACGCTGCCGGCGACGCCGACGAGATCGCGGAGGCGTCGGCTGCGATGTTCTCCGGCCGGATCGCCGGTCGCGAGATACTCGCCGACATGGGGCACGACGTCGAGGTCCCGCCCGAGTGGAACGAGATGCTGGAGATCCTCCGGAGCAAGGCCGGTGATGACGAGGGGTTCAGGGCACCCCCGAAGGGACTGGAAGTCTATCCCGTGATCAGGTGTCCGCAGGAGATCCCGTGCGATCCGTGCACCGAGGCATGCGTCAAGCAGTCGATCATGATCAGAGAGGCGACGATGAAGGGACGGCCGCTGTTCGAAGGCGGCTGCCTCGGCTGTACCAACTGTGTAGCTGTCTGTCCCGGCCTCGCAATTACGCTCGTTGACAAGAGGTACGACCCATCAGGAGAGAACGCACTTGTCGTTATACCATGGGAGCTGCCAGAAGGGACCATAGTGCCAGGACAGGAGGTCGTGACCTCCGGCCCTGAAGGTGAGGTCATAGGCAGAGGGAAGGTCATTGCCCTCAAGGGCTCGGACTGGCAGGACCGGCGGTCCCTGATGTCGATAGAGGTGCCATCAATAGAGGCGAACAAGGTGGCAGGGATCAGGATCAGGGAGCCTAAGGACGGGAGGCCGATCGGGCAGGTGCATGCACATGAGGACGACGAGATAGTTGTCTGCCGGTGCGAGAGGGTGACCAGGGCCGAGATCGTCGAATACATCGAGCGGACCGGTGTCACCGATTTCAACGCGATCAAGGCTGGCCTCCGTGTGGGCATGGGGCCGTGCGGCGGCAAGACATGCAACGCATCGGTCGAGAGGCTGCTCAGAGGGATCACGGGGGAGGCGGATATCGAACCGCATGTCGAACGCCCATTCGCGCAGGAGGTCCCGCTTTCGGCCTTCCTCGACCAGGGAGGTGACGAGAGATGAGTTCGAAGAAGAAGGCCTACGACGTCATCATCATAGGCTCTGGCTCGGTCGGAACGCCGACCGCCTATTTCCTCGCAAAGGAAGGGATGAAGGTCCTGGTCCTGGATGAGTCGGCATCCTCCGGACAGGGGCAGAACAAGGCGGCCATCGGCGGCGTCCGGGCGACTCACTCCGATCCGGCCAAGATCGAGATGTGCGGACAGAGTCTCCGGATCTTCTCGAAGTGGAAGGAGGAGACCGGTACCGACATCGAATGGAAGAAGGGCGGATATTGCTTCCCCGTCTATCGCGATAACGAGGAGGGGGTGCTCAAGAGCATCCTCCCGATCCAGAAGAAGCACGGCCTGGAGATCGACTGGTACGGACCCGACGAGGTAGCCAGGATCGTTCCAGGTGTGAACATGAACGGCCTGCACGGCGGGACCTTCTCGCCCAACGACGGTCAGGTCAGCCCGCTGCTCGCCTCGGAGTCGTTCAACGACGAGGCCCGGAAGCTCGGAGCGGAGTTCAGGTTCCGGGAGAGCGTCGTCGACCTGGTGATCGAGGGCGACGGCGACAGCAAGGCTGTCGTCGGCGTTGTCACGAGCAAGGGTGGTAAGCGGACCGAGCACAGGGCCGGAGCGGTCCTGAACGCAGCTGGCGCGTCGGCGTCGGAGATATGCGCGATGGCGGGCCTTGACATACCTATCACTCCCGACAGCCACGAGGCGGGGATCACGGCCCCGGTGAAGCAGTTCCTCGGGCCGCTTGTTGTCGATCTACGACCCGGACCCGAAGGTAGGACCGCGAACTTCTACTTCGGACAGAATGCGCAGGGGCAGGTGATCTTCTGCTACACGCCCATAGAGAAGTTCTACGGAATGGACCGCCGCTGCACGTCGGAGTTCATGCCTGTTATCGCCCGCAGGCTTGTGGACCTGATACCGCGACTTAAGAACATGACGGTGCGCAGGCTCTGGAGAGGGTTGTATCCTATGACGGTGGATGGCGTACCCGTCGTCGGTCAGGACCCGTGCATCGATGGGTTCTATCTCGGCATCGGCATGTGCGGCCAGGGCTTCATGATGGGGCCGGGGATAGGACTGAACCTGTCGTCGCTGATAGCCAAGGGTAAGCCGGTTGTATCACAGGAGGTATTCGACCTCCTGAGTCCGACCCGGGATTACACCTGCGGTGAAGAGCTCCTCAAGTAGAACGACTCACTCCGGCGGACCCTGCTTTCTACGCGTGTTGATGAGATGGACCACCATGATCGCAGCACACAGTATGAGGATCAGAGAGGCGTCAGTGTAGGAGATAGTACCGATGGTGTCGTCGTCGCTCGAGGCGGTCTCAGTGTTGAAGTAGACGTCGTTGTTCAGCTCGTAGTACTCTGGGATCGAGTTCTCCTCATCTATAATGACCTTCATGTGCCTGGTCCCTTCCTTCACCTTCCATTTGAAAGTGAACGTCTGGCTGTCCTGGCCCTTGAAGGAGATCCATTTCCTCATCACCGTCATCCCGTTCGCTTCGAGTGTGACGGAAACGCTCGCCAGGTCATCGTAGCCGACGTTGTGAACCGTGACCTCGATCGTTGATATCGTTCCAGCAATCAGATCGATATCGTTCTTGCCGTCGACCTTGACACCGTCGACCTTCACCTCGCTGATCACCAGTTCGGCAGGGGGTGATTCCACGGTACCGGGTTCCGTGATCAAGGGGGTGGGGTCAACAGGGACCCAGTCAGCATTGGAGGCTGGCTCAAGAACATTGATCAGGTCGGACACACCTTCGGCGCTCTGGCTCTCGTTGTACATCGAGTAGACGATGGGTGCCGGAACCGAGAAATTGCCCTCGAGGCCTGTTATGAAATTATACGTTATCGTCTCCGACACGAGATCGTCTATGAAGAAGACGACCTTGTCGCCCTGTGAGGTGTAGGAGAGGACGTTGTCGTCAAGATTGGCTTCGGCCGAACCTGTATCAAGCCTTGCACCGGGCGGGAGGTAGTCCTCAACTGCGGCATAATCGATACCCGAGGGAGCCTTCAGATGCAGGCGGACCTCGACCAGACCTCCGGAGGTCGGAGATGTTGTGGCATAATCCCTGAGGATCTTGATCTCATCCTCCTTGACCGTCTCGAAGGTCGGTGAGTTCGAGCTGGTGTTCTCGTTCCCCTCGATAACGAGACCGGTCGGTCTCAAGAGTCCACGGAATGTGCTTTTGGGCGTGAAGGTGTACTCATATTCGACGACCAGCTCACCCTTGGTGGTGAAGGTGAGAACACTGTTGCCCTCGCCGTCATCCACGGGAGTACCAAGGTCCGTATCGTCGAACCAATCTTCAGGAAGGGTCTCGGTGAATATGACCTCTCTTTGCAGATGGTGCTCCGGGACCATGGCCGAGACCTTCGCAGTGACCTTCTCCCCGACAGTGGCCAGAGTGCTTGAAAGTGTCTTTACGATCAGCGGGTCCGGACGCGTATAGAAATGGCCGTAGGCGGCCATGGGGGGAATTCCCTTGGAGGTCTCGATGTTTGCGCCGGTCGGTAGGTCGTCGATAACGTCATCGACATCGCCTCCTCCGGGACTGACCACGACCCTGGTCCCGTTGAAGTATTCCTTTACAATACCGGACCGGCGCTCGCCGGCGTCCAGTGAGTAGGAAACAACGATGGGTGTGATGTTGAATATCCCTGTCCTCCCGGCCTCGATCGTGTAGGTGAACTCGAACTCCTCGTCGTCCTCCTCCACGCTGTAGGATATCAGATCGAATCCGTAAGGTAGATTGAACAGTACGTCGCATTGCGTGACCTTGACGTTGTCCGAGTCCACAGCCTCCACCTTCACCTCGAACTCGAACTCCTCTCCCTTCACGGCATTGACGAACTCGTCGTATTCGACCTCTACGCCCTTGCGGAGATACTGGACCGTCGTGAGCTCGTAGAAGAGGTCGCCCGTGCCTTCCTTCTGGATCTTCAGCTCGTTCTCGTCGTCCAGGATGAGATAAGGGCGGAGATCGAGGGCATCGACGGTGCTTCTGAACGCCTCCTGGGATGAGGCGGTCTCGTCGAGATGCATGTCGATCAGTTCCACCCCGTTGAAGGTGACCTTGATGTCCATGTCGATGGGTTCCTGGTTCTCTATGAGCTCGTTGATGAGCGAGAGAGCCGCGATGGTGTCGGAGGTGGTGCCCCACCCCCCGCCCGGCCGCCTCTGGTCCGCCAGCCATTCGAGAGCGCCCCGAACGGATGCAGCGTCCCTGTCGGCCTTCGTGAGAGCGAGTGCGGCCCATGCCGTGGTCTCGTCGCCTCCGCCGAGAGAGGTGCCTCGCCTCCAATGAGAGCCGACCTTCAGCTCGATTAGGTCGTCGATGACATCGTCGATGTCTTCCTCGTCAGCGCCGATCTCATCGAGGAAGAGTGCGTACATGGCGAGCGCATAGGGGTTGTCCATATCCGCATCATCGTAGAGATCCTTGAGAGCCTCGACGGCATCGGTTGGTGTCGAGCCGGTCAATGCAAGAACTCTTCCCACGAAGGCCGTCATCGCTGCGACATCGCCGTCCATCCATTCGGGCGGGCCCCAGGTGCCGTCATTGTTCTGAAGGTCCAGGAGAGCATCTCGTGCGTTATTCATTACGGAAAGGGATACGGTGAATCCCATGTCATCGGCATACTGCAGGCCGAAGAGGACGTATGCTGTCATCCAGGCATCGGTCCTATCCGCCTTCCACCAGCCCCATCCGCCGTCGCCGTGCTGGTTGGCCATCAGCTTCAGGATGCCTTTGTAAATGTTCTCCTCGATAAGATATTGGTACCAGCCACTTAGGTAACGTCCTCTAAGGATGTAGTTCTCGTAGAGCATGAGGTTGGGAAGCAGCCTGCTCATCAGCTGTTCGGTACATCCGTACGGATATCCCCAGAGCATGCGGGCGCCTTCGTCCAGAAGGCCGCTGTATCCGGCTGCGAGACGGAGGACCACCTTCTCGGAGCCCGAGATCATCTCGCCGTCGAACTCGAACACCTCGTTGAGAAGATCATCGACGCTTCCGGCGAGGTGCGTCGTCTTCAGTGCCCCATTGTGCCTGACGTTGACGAACTCGAGGATGGCGTCCCTGTGGTCCCCATAGTCCGTTGCGATCAGTGTCAGGTTGTGGAGGCCGCCCTCCATGACCTTGACCTCGAACTCGATCTCCTTCACGGTCAACGCCGGAACCTTGATGTCCTGTTGAGGGCTGCCGAAGACCTTGAGCCAGTTGTCGGCCTGAAGACCGACAGTGACGTCGAGGTCCTCCTTGACCAGATTGTGGACCCTGACGGGGAAGGTGAACTCGTCGTCCTGTGTGACCACGTGGGGCATCACCGACTGAACGAAGAAGTCGGTGGTGGTGTTGACGTGGATCTCGCTGTATCCTGCTAGGCAGGGGAGTGTTGATGCGAATGCCGTTATCCGCCACTTGGCAAGGTTGTCGGGCATCTTGATGGCCCAGGTGACCTTGCCGCCCTCGGCGACCACGCCGGGGACCCAGAAGGCGGTCTCTCGGAAGTCGGACCGAATGTGTGTTTGCTCGAGCTCAGCGGATAAGGTCTGGTCGAGGGATGCCGATCTCGGCATCGATTCATAAGAAATGGAGTTTGAACTGTATTTGTCCATAAGACCATCGGAATCCGAATCGATCACACCGACCCCGAACTCAAGGTAATACCAATCATCGCCGTAACCGCCATAATAACCGTACTTCTCCTCAGGCCAGAGGAGGGAGGACGAGCCATCGTGATCCGTTATCGTGACATGCGGCTCATGCGCATTCGCCCCCAACCTGTAGTATCTGACCAGATCCCATGGCTGGACATAGTTCCTGTTCAGATCGAAGTGGTAGTTGTCCCTTCCGGCGTAATCGAAGACCGCTTCGTCAACAATTGAGAGGAACACCATCGGATCGAGGACGGGGTTTCCGTACCCGTCAACGACAGTAGCGTTGAGATGGAGCATCTCGCCTGCATCGAGGTCCCAGTCATCAGGCTCGATCATGACGTCCAGCTCCCGGACCCGTTCCTCGAGGACCACGGAATCACGGACGATGTTCCCATTCTCTGAAATGAAGAAGGCATTGATCCGAAGAGGGTGCCGGTGGTCAAGTGCCAGGTATGATACCGTCGTCACATCGCCGGTTATCGGCATATCGAGGACGCGGAGACGGCCGCCGCCTATGTCGATGTCAATGAACAGATGCCGGCCGACAGCATCATTGGTTGTTATTGTCAACGTGATGTTCTCTCCGGGTCTGTACTCGCCCTCGCTCTCGGTTGAGGCCTCTATGACCAGGTCGGCATCGCTGCTGCCGATGGCGATGTTCCTTTCCACGGTAATGTCCCTGTGCGTCAGGGAGATGATGTAGATGCCGGCGGGAATGATGTCGGGGATATCCCATCCTACAGTGAATGACCGCTCGTCGCCAAGCGTGATCCGTTTGACGAAGATGGGTGCCAGGTGCTGGAACCTGTAATCATAGGTGTCGTCGGCGTCGTAGACCGACGATCTGTTCACCCACAGGGTGCAGTGGCCCTCAGGCACGTCGTCGATCACGTGGTCGTAGATCGATAGGTCGATATCCACCAGATCGCCGGCCTGATAGGCGGTCTCCTCCGTATCGATGGCCAATTCGTACCGATAGACCTTGAACTCGGTCTCATTGGTCGTGCTCTCGGTGGCCATCACGTTGCTGGAGTTGATGAAGGCCGTGACCTCGAACCAGAGGAGGTCGTCCTCGAGGAGGGCCTGGAGGTCGATGCTCTCGACGGTCCAGAGATCTATGCTGAGCCTGCCGTCCTCATCAGTGATCCCGTTGAAATCGAATGTCGAGCTGGAGTATTCCCGGGCGGATCGGACGCGGACCTCGAATGCTACTTCGGTGTCTCCCAGCTGTTTGGTCTCGCCATGGGCGTTGATGTAGGTCGTCTCGACCTCTATCAATAATTCGTCGGAGGGCATGTATGCCTCCTCCGGGGCCGACAGGGAGAGATGGGCAGTGTCCTTGACCGACTTCTCACCCAGACTGAGTATGTGCTCCGCTTCGTCCTCATGTCCGAAGCGGTCGGTGAACTCCGCCGTGATGATCACGGAGCCATCGATGTCCGGCAGTTCGAAGGTGAGGTTCGCCCATCCGTTCTTCACCGTGACGGTCTTTGTAATAGGGAGAGCGTCGGTATCCTCATCATCCGCCTCGTATATCGATACGAAGCCGTAGTATCCGCCCCAGTGACGATAGTACCAGGACCATGGGTTGTACCGCTCTACGGTGAATGTCACCGATCCCTCGGTCAGCGGCATGCCGAACATGTACTCTGCCCTCAGCGGGATCTCCACGTCGTCGTAGGGGTCGCCTTTCTTCGGGGCGTCCTCGAACCTGATGTCCACCTCCGGCAGTTCGTATTCCCTGATCTGGACCGACTCAACGAAGCCCTGGCCGGAATGGTTCACCCATATCTCGTAATATCCCCACGGCAGCTCATCAGGGAGAGGGAAGGAGAAGTATCCGAGGCCGTAGACATCGGTCTCGATGGTGGTTCTGTATATCGTTCTCTCATAGGGATCCACGAGCTTGATGTTCACGGGGGCCGTTACCGGCTGAACCAGGTTCGGATCCCATAGGAGGAAACGGGTCTGGATCGTGTCGCCTCCGCGATAGACCGGTTTATCAGTGGATATCTGGCAGTCGTACTCCCGGTCCCGGAGGTACATACTTTTGTCGTACGAATCGGTCAGGTTCTCGGTCCGAACGACCACCCTGATATTGTTGATATATCCATTCGTGACAGGGATGACGGTCCCGACGAAGGACCCGTTCAGGTCCGTCGTTCCCTCGAGGACGAGGATCCTGGTGTAAACATAGGTTCCGGAGACGCGTCTGAGCCATACCTCGACGGAAGCACCTTCAACGGGTTCGTATCCATCGCCGTATACCATTACATGGACGTCGTTGCCAAGCTCCCTGACCATCCGGTAGGGTGCGTTGAGGTGTATCGAATAACGACGGGATTGAACGCCTGTATCTGGTATCCAATCGAGATATTCCAGCTTGATCGCCTTAACGATCTCCAGGGTGTCCTGGCCGAAGAGCGGGACCGCACTGATCATCCTCTGGCCGTACGATATCTCGCCGATGTTGATCGAGGCGGACCCGTCGGCTCCCAGGCTGTAGGTTCCGAGGTACTTCTCCTCCTCGAAAAGGGCGACCTGGAACTCGTTGGTCGGCGAGGCTCCGTCCATGGCCTGGATCAGTACGCTGCATTCCTCGCCGGGAAAGAAGACGTTGCGCTCGGGGAAGATGTTGACGATGACGTCGGGATAGAGAGTTGTGCGATGATAGAAGTCGTCGTCTCTTCCGGACCTGAGGTAATGGTCGCCCCTATCGAACACCCGGCCAGACGGGAAGGAGTGGGTTGCATTGAAGGTGGCCACGGCCTCGTAATATCCCGGTAGATGGAAGTTGTAGGGCATGCCTCCGGTCCCATCGAGATGAACGGTGGCCGACTTCATGAGCCAGCAGCGGCGGTACCACTCCCTGTAGATCAGGCTGACGCGGACATCGCCGGCCCAGGCCGAGGTGTGCTCCGGATACTGCTCGGCGATCCCCTCCATTCCGATGGAGCGATACAGCTCGTTGAACAGCTCTGGACCGATGGAGGTCAGGATATAGTAGGCATGGACCTTGACATCGTCCTGCTCGGGGATGTTCACGTTCGGGATCTCGACCCACCGTACGAGTGGATAATGCACGCGGATCGAGGTGACAGCGAACGGGAACTTGTGCGAGTAGGTGGCGTTGGCAGCGTACCTCGCCGGATAGGGAGTGGCGGTCACGGTCTGGTATCCGACCCTGTTGAACCGATAATGCCACGTCTTCCCGTCGCTGGGTACGTGGATCTCGGTATTGTGCACCTTGATAGAACTCTTGACGACGTAGATGCTGACCTTACCGGAGTCGGGCTTGTAGATATCGAAGGTATCTGGTCTCGAACCGCTGTTCTCGATGTACTCCCTGGCCATCTTCTTGGAATAACGATATCTATGGATCTCGAAGGAACCCTTCTGGCCCTGGAGAATGTTGTCGTAGATCGAGTCGATGGTGACAATGAACTGGGCATAGACGGTCATCTCGGTATAGCCGCCATGCTTGTCGTAGGCGATGTCCCGGAGCTCCCAAGCGTCCATCTCGGCGCCGGCGCTGACGTTGTCGTGGTCCGGGGTGGCTATGAAGTAGTACTCGCCGGCATCGACAGTGATCTCGAAGATGGCGGCTCCGTTGTCGATGGGGCGCTTCATCTGGAACTGGTGCATGAAATCGCTGTACCGCCAGTTCTCCCTGTAGACGAGAAGCCAAACGTTCCTGTCCTTCACAGGGTTGCCGTCCTGGGTGACGTTGACATAGACGGTGATCTCCTCTCCCTGCATGCAGAACGGCACCGATGTCTCAACCGTCACGTCGAAGGTCTCCCAGACCTCCTCCTCGTTTATCAATGATCCCTTCGGTGTCGGGTCATCGGGGTCGTTGATGCCGTCGCCGTCGGTATCGGGGTTGTGAGGGTCGGTACCGATAGCATTCTCATACTCATCGGACCATCCGTCGTAATCAGAATCTACCGCTGCTGCACCACCCACGGGGTTCAGGCCGCCGAGAAGCGGCGAGAACATCGACATAAGCAGTATGCCGAGCATGAGTGTGGAGAGCAAGCGTCTTACTCCCATTCGTGAACTCCCGTTCATGATATCCACTTCAATCACGTTGAGGAGTATATATATCGTTATTGGTACGGGTTTTGTAATGTTTCTTAAAGGGAGGGTTCACTCGAAGTGTCCGCACTTCAGGCAGTACATATCGCCGTGACGCGTCTTCTCCATATCGCCGTCGCATTTGCTGCAGCGGACGGAGCCAGAGCGCGAGGGTGCAGAAGCTGATCGTTTGGGTGAACTTTTAGTACTGGACCTTGCAGTAGCGTTTCGGCCGTATCCATCGGCAGGGGGCGCGGGGAGCTTCTTCTTCGGCTTGTTCTTTCCGCCCCGTTTCGCGATGAGCACGATCACTACCAGAATAACGATGATGGCCACCGAGACCCCGGAGATCATTCCAATCATTTGGGTGTCTGTTCCCGAGGTGGTGTCTTCTTCCGGTGGGTCCGCGCTTGCCCTGACGATAGGCCGATGGTCGATGCTCCCGTTGGTGCCGCCGATCTGGTAGGGTTCATCGCCAATCCCGTCCCTGTCGTTGTCCTTGCCCTGATAGTTCGACCAATAATTCCCCGTTGTCTCGTTGCTCCAATGGTTGGAACCATGGTCGACGGCCTGGGGTTCATTTCCGTTCATGGTGAAGTTGTTCAAAAGGATCTTATTGTGGTACGAATAGCTGGCCATCACCACACCGTAGGGATTGTTGTGGATTTCATTGCCCATGATCAGGTTGCTGCTGCTGAAGTCCTGGAAAAAATGGCTCCGGGTGCTTATGGGTCTATCGCCGATGTAGGTCGTTATGGTATACTCTTCAGACCTCCAGCCTTCGATCTCTATGCCTTGTTCGCTGTTCGAACTGAACTCGTTATCTGTGATCTTGTTGTAGCTCGATCCGAACAGATATAGCCCTTTCTCGTTCTTTGTGCAGGTGTTCGAACGGACCTCGTTCTCGATGCTCATGTAGATATTGATGGCCGTTGTGGATCCTTTGATGTCGTTGCCATACAGTAGATGTCCACCCCTGTTGGCGGAGTATTCGCTCATCGAGCCGCCATACTCCATTTCGTATGTCTTGCCAAGCTTCTTGTTGTACATCCTGATGCCGACGCCGCAGTCCTGGATGAAATTGTTCGCTACAGTACATTCCATGGCACTATCAAGATCGATCCCGGCGATCGAGTTCTCCAGTAAGGTGTTATCGGTGATGTTGGCCCTCGAGGTTGAGAGCAGCCGGACACCGTGCGAACCGCCCTGCAGGTGATTGTCTTGTATCCAGGCATGGGAGGAGCCGACATATATGCATGGATAGCCTCCGTCTGCCTGTATCGTAAAGCCGGATATCCGTATCCCTTGTGTGCGTAAAGATACAGCATTCGTATCGGTGTCGGTTGCATCAAGGATCGTGGAGGATGGGCCGCTACCGGTAATATTCAGTGGTTTATCGATATAGAGGTATTCCTCGTAGGTTCCTGGTCGGATGACCACGGTCTCGTTCGGAGCTGCCTTCTTAATTGCATCTCCGATGCGAGAAAATGTACAATCCTTTCCCTTTGTATCAACATACCAGACATCGGACCCCCTCGTTACGTTCGGTGCGGTTAACGGATAGAGATCATGGGTGCCGGGCTGGCCTTCAAAGTAATAGTTATCGAATCCTACCGAGGTCCCATCACACCGTTCGTTATTATGATCGGACCAAAAGTTACCCTTAAAGTCCGAATGCCAGACGTTAGATGCTTCATAGTTGTAGGCCTGAGATCCGTTCCCGCCATTATTATTGAAGAGGTTCCATGCGATTACGTTGTGATCGGAGCCCTTATCGACGAATACACCGTGCTCATGATTCCCTGAGATACAACAGCTCTTGACGGTGTTACGATCCGATTCGAGCATTCGGATACCCTTATTACTGCAGTTTGACACCTTGACCCTCTCGATCACGAGGTTATTGGAGGTATCGATGGAGATGCCATTTGAGCATCTTCTGATCGTGCTGTTCACAAGGGTGATATCATCGGAGTCGTCTATCTTGATCCCGGATCTGTTGGTGTCTGTTATTATAAGCTCGTCAAGAGTAATATCACTGCAGTTGGAGAGCTCCAGGCCATCATCAACACTGAGGATCCTAGCATTATTGATCCGTACGGCCTCACAATCCATGCACCGGATACCTTGACCCTTCGAGTCGATGTAGAGGTCCGATAGCGATACGTTATCGATCCCTTCCAATTCGACCGCGGCTGCTCCTCCTTTAGCGGCCGTTATCTTCAGACCTTCAACAAATACCTGACCACTGTTAATGACAAGTCCTCTTTTTCCCTGAGAGATCACTGTACAATCCATTGAGCCGTTTCCGATGATCGATACCGGTCTTTCGATCTCTACCGGCCCCAAATAGGTTCCGTTGTTCACCCGAATGACCTCATTAACCTCGGAGATGGAGAGCGCATCCTGCAAATTAGCAAAATCGATCCCTGGACCTAGATCGTCATCGACAAGGAGATGGTCCTTCGATCCTCGAACGAAGATCGTGACCGAGGCCGGTAAGCTCCAATTTTTATTGTTGTCCTTGACCGTCAAGGTTATCTCATGAACTCGTGTAGATGTCAGTTCGGCCTTGGCGGAGGCCCACACACCACGAGAGATCACACCATCGACAGATGAGTTCCAGAGGTATTCCGTAATGCTGACCCAAGCACCGGACACTTTCCCCACGAGATCGAATTCATGCCCGGATATGATTATTTCAGGGAATTCTGTAATCTGGGCAATTGGACGATAGAAATGCCAGGTCGGGTCTTGGATCATCATAGGATAGCGATCGGTCGAGTTACCATCGCCATTGATCGGGTAGCTGGTATCCCCGATGTGGTTTTCGTTATCATCAATACCGGTGTAGTCGGACCAATAATTGCCAACCATGCGATGGTCCCACTTGTTCGAGTACTTATCATAGCCTTGAGAGCTGCCGCCGTTATCGATGAAAATGTTCCGATGAACAGTGTTGTTCCGGCTGTCCCGTCCGAAGATGACCCCGTTGTGGTTGCATTCGGATATCACGTTTCCTGTGATCTCGTTGAGCGTACTTTCGCCACCCACCACAATTCCGTCGAAGTTGGATCCGTTCAATCGGTTGCTACGAATTGTGTTATTGTGACTGTCCTCGTAGAGATATAGATTGAACCAACCGGTGTAGTTAAGGTAATTATTTTCGATCATATTGTTATTCGAAGACCTTAGCTGAACATTGCAGTAGTTATCGTCCAGGTAGTTCTCGGTGATCGTGTTGTTTTCGGATTGTGATATATACATCGCGCTAGACCCACTGCCGTGATCGTAATTCCAGTTCCTGGAGATCCTGTTCCATTGTGAAAGATAGAGCTCTATCCCAGGACCATTATGTGATACGAACTCATTCTCAAAGATATTATTGTACCGACTTCTACTGATTTTGATACCCGTTCCCCCCGATGGAAGATCCCTTTTGCCGTAATTATTGAACACGGAAACGTTCTCGCAATAGATCAACAATATGTCAGTATTGAGATTTATGAATCGCGAGTCTGATACACTGCAGTTGTCAACATATCGAAGATCGACGCCGCGGCCGCCAGTATATGTAGTGATGTTATTGACCTCACAGCCGCTCGAGGCGACATACACGTTCGCCCAATAAGCACGGGAGAGGTTAAGACCTGAGACCGTACAGTTCTTGGATAGGATCTCCATTGTATAGAACGAACCATTGGAATCGATTCTGGTATCGATGCTTCCGTTCCCCTCCAGCGATAATGTCCTGTTGACCTGAACAGATTCATTGTATAGACCTGCGTATATCCTGATCAAATCGCCGTGATCGGAAGCGTTGATCGCATCCTGAATCTTATTGAATTCAGCCCATGATCCAAGGTCGTCATCGACGACGATGGTCCTGCCGGTAGAGCAACCTGCGATCAGGATTGCTATCAATAGAGTTAGTGGGAATATCCCGATATACCTGCCTTCCATGCTAACCGTGTTCAAATTCGGTTCGCACTATTTAACATTTCTTTTTCGCCTGGAACAGGTTCAACCACAACGCTTAAGTACAGGTTGTTTTCTAACAGTAGTTAACCATCGGTTGACATCGTTGGTACAACGAGCGGATGTGTGGAAATGGAAGAGAAGGAGCTCGACGAACTGCTTACGGCGGTGGGGAACAGCACGAGGCGGGAGATACTAAGGCACCTCTCGAAGGAGCCACATTACCCCCTGCAGCTCTCCAAGAAGCTCAATGTCAGCCAGCAGGCCGTCATGAAACACCTGAAGACCCTCGAGGACATCGGGCTGGTCCGGTCGGAGGACCGGCCGAGCCCGTCGGGACCACCGAGACGGTATTACGCGCTGACAAAGAGGCTGTCGGTCAGGATCGATATCGGACCGGAGAGCTTCAGCAGCTCATTGCACAGCATCGCCGAGACACCTTCCGTGGATGGAGCGGCGGGGGCGGAGAAGGCGCTGTTCGGGGAGTACAGGGAGATAACGGAGGAGAGGGACCCCCGAAAGCGCCTCTCCCAGGTGGTCAAGCTAGTCGGAAAGGTCAACAACAGGATGGCGGAGACGGAGGCGGATTATAATCGACTTGTTGCGCTGAGATCGGCCCTCCTTCGGGAGGCGCATCAGATCATCGCTCGGACGCAGATCGGATATGACGCACGCAGCGTGATGTACTGCCTTACAGAGAGGAAGTCGATGGACGAGATCTCCGAGGAGCTGGACATGCGCATGAAGGTCCTGTCCGACATTGTGGACGAGATCATAGATAGACAGTTCTACTCCAGGAAGGAGCTGGAGATGATCATGAGGTGAGGTTATGGCGGGCAAGAACAACAATGGAATGAAGCTCAAGGTGGCGGAGGCCAGGTCCCGGGACGCGGGACGCGGGATAGTCAGGATAGATCCGGAGACCGCTGGAAAGCTCGGTATCACATCGGGGAACGTCGTTGAGATCGCCGGGACGAAGAAGACGGCGGCGATGTTCATACACGGATATCCGGAGGATGCCGGAAAGGGCATCATCAGGATGGACGGAACGACGAGGCGCAACGCCGGGGTGACGGTGGACGATGATATCGCCGTCAACAAGATCGAGGTATCTGATGCCAAGAAGGTCGCACTTGCACCGACCATGAACATCAGGCTGGTTGGCGGGGAGACGTACCTGCTTCAGGTACTGCAGAACAGGGTCATCTCGAGAGGCGACCTCATCGAGCTGAACATCATGGGGAACAAGGTCACATTCGCTGTGGTATCATATTCACCGAAGGCCAAGGCTGTCAGGCTGACGCCGTCGACGAAACTGAGCCTCAGCGAGAAGGCCGTGGACGAGGAGATGCTAAAAGTACCGACTGTCACGTACGAGGACATCGGCGGCCTGGACGAGGAGGTCAAGAAGGTCAGGGAGATGATCGAGCTGCCGCTCAGGCATCCGGAGCTATTCGACAGGCTCGGGATCGAGGCGCCGAAAGGGGTCCTTCTATACGGTCCGCCCGGTACCGGGAAGACGCTCCTGGCAAAGGCCGTCGCAGGCGAGACCAACTCCAACTTCATCAGCCTCAGCGGGCCGGAGATCATGAGCAAGTACTACGGCCAGAGCGAGGAGAACCTCCGCGAGATATTCAAGCAGGCGGAGGAGAACTCGCCTTCGATAATATTCATAGACGAGATCGATTCGATCGCCCCGAAGCGGGACGAGGTAACGGGAGAGGTCGAGCGACGCATCGTAGCGCAGTTACTCGCCCTCATGGACGGCCTCCAGACCAGGGGCAAGGTCATCATAATTGCGGCCACGAACCGGCCGAACTCCATCGATCCGGCTCTCAGGAGACCGGGAAGGTTCGACAGGGAGCTCGAGATAGGGATCCCGAACAAGAAGGCCCGATTGGAGATCCTGACCGTGCATACCAGAGGGATGCCGCTCACCGACGAGATCGATCTGGAGCAGATGGCGAACATCACGCACGGATATTCCGGTGCGGACATCGCCGCCCTCTGCAAGGAGGCAGGGATACGCGCCCTCAGAAGGGTCCTTCCGTCGTTGAACCTCGATGAGGAGGCGATCCCGGCAGAGTTCCTGAACGAGCTCAAGGTCACAGGTGATGATTTCCATGATGCGTACAGGGAGCTGGAGCCCTCTGCACTGAGGGAGGTGCTCATAGAGAACCCCAACGTCCACTGGGACGACATCGGCGGCCTCGAGGAGACGAAGATTCAGCTGCAGGAGGTGGTTGAGTGGCCACTCAGGTACCCGAACCTCTACGATCATGTCAGCGTCGAGCGGCCGAGAGGGGTTCTCCTGTACGGGCCGCCCGGTACCGGGAAGACGCTGCTGGCGAAGGCGGTAGCTACCGAGTCCGAGGCAAACTTCATCAACGTCAAGGGGCCCGAGTTCCTGTCCAAATGGGTAGGGGAGTCGGAGAAGGCCGTTCGCGAGGTCTTCAGGAAGGCGAGGCAGGCCGCTCCATCGATCATATTCCTTGACGAGATCGATTCGGTCGCCCCGACAAGGGGAAGTTCCGTCGGCACGAAGGTCACCGAGAGGGTGGTCAGCCAGATCCTTACCGAGCTGGACGGACTGGAGAACCTCCACGACGTCATGGTGATAGGAGCGACGAACAGGCGGGACATGATCGATACGGCGCTTCTAAGGCCGGGTCGTTTCGACAGGGTCCTGCTGGTGGACATGCCCGACGGGGACGCTAGGAAGCAGATCCTGGAGATCCACATGAAAGGGATGCCGCTGGGACAGGACGTCGACACGGAAGGGTTGACGAAGGAGACCGACGGGATGAGCGGAGCCGACATTGCCCTGATGGTTCGCGAGGCCGGGAACATGGCGATACGCGAGTACGTCGAGAACGGCGGAGTTGACAACGTGGACGAGGTGAAGGCCTGCTCCGTCTATGACAAACACTTCAAGGAAGCCCTCGAGAAGGTCCGCAAGGAGAGGAAGGACAAAAAGCAGCTCGGGGACCTCAAAGACTATATCTGACAAAATGGAGGGATGGACAAATGAGCAACGATGCAAGGAGGAGGCGAAGGAGCCCTTTCGACATCTTCGGCGACGACTGGTTCGAGGGAGTCGAGAGAGAGTTCGAGGAGATCAGACGAAGGATGCTCGAGGAGGGGGAGGGTTCGAGAACGTACGGGTTCAGTTACACGAAAGGACCGGACGGAAAGGAGACGCTCCGCCGGTTCGGGGACCCAGGAGAGGGTGATGTTCGGCTGAAGGAAGGATCCGGTTGTGCCAGCAGCAGCTGCGAAAAGCTCCCGGCGGGGTCGGATGACCTTACCGACATCTTCGAGATGGAGGACAGGACCGTGGTCACGTTGCACCTTCCGCCGGGCGTGCATGGGTCTGTCGTCATCAAGGTGGCGGAGGATCATATCATCATCACAGCGAACGGAAAGGCGAGGGAGATAGCGCTGCAAAGGAAAGTGGACCCCTCCACTGCAGAGGCCTGCACGTGCAACGGTGTGCTGGAGGTCTCGATTCGGAGAGGTCAAGGCGTTGAGAACGTATTGCAGGTCCAAACATAAGGGTCAAGCCGCCTCTAATGACAATAATATATATGAAAACGTTTAATACAACGGGAACCACTTCCCAAATGAACCGGTGATGGATGATGCCCCCCGACATGGACGCCGAAGAGGAGTTCGTCATCGAGGAAAAGCCCAAGAAGCGCAGCTCGAAGGCTGCGAGGAAGGCCACCGACAAGACGGCCAAGGACGAGCTGGACGAGATCGCAGAGGAGCTCGACCGGGTGCTCAGGGGGGCGCCGTCCAAGAAGGGCAAGAAGGCCGCCGGACAGGTTCCTGACAGCGAGATCCTGGCGGAGAAGGACAGGCGGATCGAGGTCCTGGAGAACGAGCTCGCTTCCACCAGGGACAAGCTCATAAGGCTCCAGGCAGACTTCGACAACTACTGCAAGCAGATGGACAAGATGTCCACGAGCAAAGAGGGAGCGGCCAGGCACAAGATGGTCGTACCACTGCTCGATGTTGTGGACAGCTTCGACAAGGGGTTCGTCAATGTCGACGAGGAGGACCCGTTCGTCGAGGGCATGAGGATGGTCTACGACCAGTTCCTGACGATCCTGGCCCGGCTGAACGTGAAGGCGATCCCGGCAAAGGGAGAGAAGTTCGACCCCTACAAGCACGAGGCGTTCCAGCAGGTCGCGTCCGGAGAGGTGGAGCCAGGCTTCATAGTCCAGGAGGTCCAGAAGGGATTCATGCTGGACGACAGCGTCCTGAGGACGTCGAAGGTCATCGTGGCCAAGAAGGGAGCCGCTCCGGCCAAGGTCGAGAAGACCAAACCGGCTCCAAAGGTGGAGAAGACGAAGCCGGTATCGAAGGTGGAGTCCACCAAACCGATCAAGGAGACAAAGCCTGCACCCAAGCCGAAACCCGAACCGGAGCCCGAGCCTGAACCAGAGGCGGAGGTCGAGGTGGAGGACGAGGACAGCGGCGTCATGGACCGGGTGGCGATGCTCCTCAAGAAGAACGAGGAGAAGAAGAAGCGGGTGGAGGAGAAGAGGAAGCAGAGGGAGACAGTAGACGAGGACGAGATCCTTGAAGAATGAATCACGATCATAAAGTTCAACAATTGGAGGAGAGCAAGTGTCAAAGATAATCGGGATCGATCTCGGAACGAGCAACTCGGCCGCAGCGGTGATGGTCGGGGGAAGGGCGACGATAATCCCCAGCGCGGAAGGGGCATCGGCCTACGGGAAGGCCTTCCCGTCGGTGGTGGCATTCACCGAGGACGGCCAGCTCCTGGTGGGCGAGCCCGCGCGCAGGCAGGCTGTGACCAACCCAGAGCGCACAATAACGGCTGCAAAGAGGAAGATGGGAGAGGCGCACAAGTTCAAGGTCGACGAGAAGGACTACACGCCCCAGCAGATATCGGCGTTCATCCTACAGAAGATCAAGAAGGATGCCGAGACCTTCATCGGGGAGCCGGTGGAGAAGGCGGTCATCACGGTGCCGGCCTATTTCAACGACAACCAGAGGCAGGCGACCAAGGACGCCGGGACAATAGCCGGACTCGAGGTGACAAGGATCATCAACGAGCCCACTGCGGCCTCCCTCGCTTTCGGCATCGACAAGGAGGACCAGGAGCTGAAGATCCTGGTGTTCGACTTCGGCGGAGGAACGCTGGATGTCACGATCATGGACTTCGGCGAGGGCGTCTTCGAGGTGATATCCACCTCCGGCGACACCAAGCTCGGCGGTACCGATATGGACAAGGTCCTCTCCGACCACATCGCCGCTGATTTCATGAAGGAGTCCGGCGTCGACCTGTCGGGAGACGCCACAGCCATGCAGAGGCTCAGGGAGGCCGCGGAGAGGGCGAAGATCGAGCTCTCAACGACTCTCGAGACGGATATCAACCTGCCGTTCATCGCAGGCGACGAGAGCGGCCCCAAGCATCTCAAGATGACGATATCCAGGGCGATGCTCGAGGAGCTCGTCCGGCCCATCGTCGAGAAGTGCCGGAAGCCGGTGGAGCAGTCGCTGTCCGACGGCAACCTGACCGCGGACAACATCGACAAGATCATCATGGTGGGCGGCCCGACCCGGATGCCCATCGTCCAGAACTTCCTCGAAGGAGTGATAGGCAAGAAGATCGAGCGCGGGATCGACCCGATGGAGTGTGTCGCCATGGGAGCGGCCATCCAGGGAGCGGTCCTGAGCGGCGAGATCAAGGACGTCCTTCTGCTTGATGTAACACCTCTGTCGCTGGGTATCGAGACCCTCGGAGGGGTGTTCACCAAGATCATCGAGAGGAACACGACGATCCCGACCAAGAAGAGCAGGGTATTCTCCACGGCATCAGATAACCAGCCAAGCGTGGAGATCCACGTCCTACAGGGCGAGCGGCCCATGATCGCCGACAATACACCCCTGGGCAGGTTCAGCCTGGTCGGCATTCCGCCGGCGCCGAGAGGGGTGCCCCAGATCGAGGTCACTTTCGATATCGACGCCAACGGCATCATGCTGATATCGGCCAAGGACCTGGGCACTGGCAACGAGCAGAAGATCACGATCACGTCGAGCAAGAAGCTGTCCGACGCCGAGATCGAGAAGATGGTCAGCGAGGCCGAGAGCTTCGCCGAGGAGGACAAGACGAGGATGGAGGCCATCGAGAACCGCAACCGCGCGGATACCCTCCTGTACTCGGCCGAGAGAACCATCACTGACCTTGGCGACAAGATCACGGAGGACCAGAAGGTCAAGCTCGAGGCAGCCATCAAGAACCTCCGGGAGAAGATGGAGACCGACGACGCCGATGCGATCAAGCAGGGGATGGACGAGCTCAGCCTCGCGATCCACGAAATCACCACGGCGCTCTACCAGTCCGCCGGACAGCAGTGGAAGGAGGAGCACACGCCGGGAGGCGGCGGCGAGGGAGAGGGGTTCGGCGCGGACTACGCCGGAGAACAGCCGGGCGCAGAGCAGCCAGGACCCGGAGCACCCCCGCCAGGCGGCGACGAGTACGTCGACGTCGAGTACGAGAACGTCGACGACCAGGGACAGCAGGACCAGGGCTAGACGCTCTTGGATCGGCTGTGATAACTGAATGCGCGGACCGGCGTTCGACCCGGTCCGCTCCCATTTCAATATCAGGATGATAATATGTCCCAGCTTCGCTGGGCACTCATAGCGAGCGGGCGGTAATACCACGACCGACAAACGCGACTACTACGAGGTGCTCGAGGTCGAGAAGGGCGCCGAACCAGCAGAGATCAAGAAGGCCTACCGCAGGCTCGCGCGAAAACACCACCCCGACCTGAACAAGGACGATCAGAAGGCGGCCGAGGAACGCTTCAAGGAGATCTCCGAGGCGTACGAGGTCCTCGCCGACGACGACAAGAGAAAGATGTACGACCAGTACGGCCATGCCGGCGTCTCAGGAGCCTTCGGCGGCGGAGAGTTCTCGTGGAACGACTTCAGCCATTACGGCGACTTCGAGGACCTGTTCCGGGGTTCATCGTTCTTCTCCAACCTCGATTCGATCTTCAGCGCCTTCGGCTTCTCCGGCATGGGGGGCCGGGGCAGGGTCCGAGAGCCGAGAGGCAACGACATCCGATTCCACATGGAGGTCGACCTCAATGAGGCGGCCACCGGCCTCGAGAAGGAGATCGAGGTCCCGCGACATGTTCGCTGCGAGAAATGCAGCGGTTCCGGAGCGGAGCCCGGCCACCCCCCCAAGACCTGCCCCGATTGCGGCGGCCACGGCCAGGCCAGAAGGGAGCAGAGGACCCCGTTCGGCCAGATTGTATCGGTGTCCACCTGCCCCAGATGCAGAGGGTCAGGGTCGTTCATCGAGCACCGCTGCAAGGAATGTTCGGGCTCTGGACTTGTCCGGAAGACGGCTCATCTTAAAGTGAAGATACCGAAGGGCGTAGACGACGGAGTGCACCTCCGCCTCCACGGGGAAGGGGAGGCCGCGTCGGCCGTTGGAGGCGGTGGAAGAGGACGGCCAGGAGACCTCTACGTCGTCGTCCACGTCAAGGACCATCCGAAGTTCACGAGAGAGGGTCCGCATTTAAAGCAGCACGCCGTTGTCGGTTATCCCGACCTTGTTCTTGGCACGGAGATAAGGGTGCCGACACTTGACGGCAAGGCGAAGCTCAAGGTCCCTGCAGGAACCGCTCCCGGGCAGATCTTCAGGATGAGAGGTCAGGGGATGCCGAGAATGGGCAGGTCAGACCTCAGAGGGGACATGTTCGTCGAGGTAGATCTCAAGATGCCCAAGAAGCTCTCGCGGAAGGAGAAGAAGCTGCTTCACGAGCTGAAGGAGATCGAGGGGATGGGGGAGTAGAGCTATCTCCAATCGACACGTCTCTCCTTCTTCAGCAAATCTATCACATTATAGTAGGTCATGATCTCGTAAGCAGTGAACGTTATCCATGTCGGTACGAGGAGAGCGACGAAGTTCGGCATCCACTCGTGCCAGCCAAAGAACAGAATTAACCACATCACGGCGATGCCGGCAATGAAGAGCATACAATAGATCAGGATCTCGGCACCATCGGCATTCCTTCTCTTTCCAGGATAGATTCGTTCCCTGGCCCTTGCGATGGTCGCAAGCGCGATGAAAGCCACCGTCAATGGGAGAGCGAGATACGAGATCGAATTAAGTTCCACCACGATATGGACGGTAGCGAGGATTATGGAGCCCAAGGCGGTTGCGCTAAGCACGAACAGGATCTCTCTATGATCCCAATATCGAGCAAGTTGTTCTTTCAATGGTGCTTGATACACACGTCGAGGGCGTGGTCCAAATAATGGCCCTGGTGGTGGAACAAAGGTTGTACGTCCCTCCCTCTTCGCCCTCCGTTCTTCCCTCTGGTAGAGTTCAACATATTCAGGGTATTCGCCAGAATACCACTTCCGAATGTACCGGTTCCTTTCCATATTGTATCTCATTCGCTTCCATTTACTAGCCTTCCAGAGAAGAAGTATCCAGATCGGTATGAGGTATCCGAGTAGTATCAACTGCGCCGTGGTCTTGATAGCGCGATGCTTACGATTCTTCGGATATATCTCATATCTCTTGAATAGATGGAGCACTATCCTGTAGATCAACGGGACGTATAACGAATAGACCAGAACGAAGGCGATTACGAACGATCCATCATAAGCGACCTCGTTGACATTTGCCTTGAACTGATCCCACTTCGAGCCGAGCTTCTCCTTCCGATATTCTCCGACGAGGTCGTGATCTGGCCGTTCTCCATCGTAGTTGAAGATGTAGTATCGGTTGTCATCCATGTAGGCCTGGTCAGAATCCTCGTTGAGATCGAGCTCCATGTCATCGGGGCATTCGAAGATGACCTCCACCTGACCCTGGCCCTCCCATGCCATTGAAGTGCCTAGAGGAAAGTAAGCCTTGCCCTTCTGCAACGGGAGGAGGAACCGCAAACGGTAGCCGTTAACGGTGCCGAGACCGTAGGCTGCACGAAGTACTGTGTTGATCTCGTCACTGCTCACGTAATCGGTTCCGGTCTCCAGCTCGAACATCTCCCGGATATCCTGAAGCTCCCTATCCCAATCGACGTAGTATCCATCATAGAAATCAGTAACAGGATGATCGTTCACATAATCCATGATCATCTTGCGTGTTTCAGTGGCGTTCTCCCACTCTTCCCACTGACCGTGGCGTCCATACCAGCCGGCCCCATCTTGAACGGGCCATTCAGTGGTGATGTTGACAAGGGCGAACGAGTGGTTACCGTATTTGGAGATCGTTCGAGTTACGGACTCTGGAGCGTCCAGTCCGAGGTCGGAATAGAACTCCCCGACCTTGCTGGTATCATTGTAGGTCCGAAGATCCACGGTCATCCCTTCGAAGCGGAAGTGACTCCAATCGTCAGCGCTTCCGGATGCGAAGCTCGATGCCCAGACGTACAACAAACCTAGCCCGCCACACAAACCTAACCCGCCGAGGGCGTTCCATGCCAGGGTCCCAGCTGGATACTTCAACTTCTCGGCGATCTCGCCTGCGGCATTGTGCTGTTTATGTAATTTGTCCTTGATCTCGGGGATCTCATGACCCTGTCGGAACTCCCTGTCGGTCATGTTCTCGCCGAGGACGACCTCGGGACGCGTGCGAAGCGGTATCAGTATAGTTACGTTCTGGTGCGGCTCAAGGCTAGCAACGTTGATGAACAGGTCCATGACCTGATAGCCCTCGATCATCCGTATGTAAGCGAGCTGTCTGTTCTCCCTGAGCGAGGAATGCATCTCTTTTGGGACCATCGGGGCGCCGTCGGACATGCCGACGTTCGGCATGGCCACCGTGAGAACGATCAGAAAAAGAAATAATAAAGTGACATACCTCTGGAATCTCTCTCCCATAATAGGAATATGTTCAACGAGGGTATTAAGTCTTTTCGAGGGTTGGTCTCTAGAAATCTGGATTCAGTCCTTTGGGCCCGAATCCATTGATCTCTTCTTGATAACATACTTTCCCTTGGGCCGATTCCTTCGTGCCATCTTCCGTTGATCTCTGCGCCATTTGATCTGTTGATCATAATGTCTTCGCTTTGTACGAAGGTAATAATGGAGGGTAATGAACGTGCCCCAGATCGATGCTATGAAACTGAAAATGCTCAGAACGACGGCGTAGAGAAGTAACTCCCTTTTCTTGAAATTGGTCCAGTATATCATCTTGGGGACCTGCGAACGGATGAAGATATAACATAGAAGAAATTGGAGAATGAATGGGGTGATATAGGCAACGAACTGGAGGTGGTATAGAATGCCCCTTCCTTTAGCCCCCCATCTTGCCATCGTCAGATCGAAGCCGCCGTCCTTGACCTCGCCCTCTAGATCGAAGTCCGGGCTCTCGTCGACGAAATCCCAGTAATAGTAATGTCGGCCGTCGAAGAAGGCCTCTCCGGGTTCAGCATCGTCATTGAAATCGAGATATTCGTCCTTGTCACACTCGAAGATCACCTTGACATTGCCCATTCCGCGCCATGCAGGACTGGTACCAAGCGGGAAGAAAGCACTTCCGCTATCGAGCGGGAGTTTGAAACGAAGGGAATATCCGTTCATCTTACCGACGCCGTAGATCGCGGATACCAGTTCACTGAAGTGAGATAAGGCTTCACTCGACCTCAAACCGGTCTCGTCCTTGAAGGAGTTAAAGATCATGTTGAGCTCGATGTTATTGAGATAATCCATCCTCTCGTATAATGTCAATCTCGGATGTGACATCGAGAACTTCTCAAGGGAATTGATGGTCTTCGGAGCGGACTCCCAGACCTCTTGATCCTCGACGGGGAAGGTCGTTGTAACGTTCACGACAGCTACATTGTATTGGCGGTATTCGTTCACGGCTGATTGTACTTCAGGCGACCCTGTAAGGTTGAGATCAGCGAAGAACTCGGCCACAGAGAGATCGGAATCGAGGTTGTGCAGGTCAACGGTCATGCTATTGAAAGTATAGCTCTCATAGATCGATCTTTCATCAGAAGAAATTGAAGCTCCCAAGCCAAAGGAACTGGCCCATACATAAAGTGAGGCGGCGGCACTTCCCAGGTTCGCAATAGCGACTCCGGCTCCACTGTTGATAAAGGTGTCTTTGAACCTTTCCGCCCCCGCCCCTTGCCTGTGAGCGGTTTCCCGGATCCGGTCGAACGATCTTGCATCGGTGAAATCCTCATCCGTTGTCTGCTTCCCGTTCACCGACATTGGACGGGTGATCAACGGTATCAGTATCGTGACCGTTTCATTTGGTCGTAACGAGACAACGTTCAAAAAGAGATCCATCACCTGATGATCGTCGTTGACGGTGACGTAGGCAAGCTGTCTGTTCTCTCGAAGCGATGAGTATACCTCATATGTTGCAGCCGGGATCCCGTCGCCTTCTCCCACCTGTACCGGGATAAGAGTGAATATGATCAGCATCGTGATGATCAGACTGACATACCTCTGATATCTATCCCCCATGGTATGGAAATGGTTGACAAGGTTATTTAGTCTTTAGGAAATCCTTGGTCTACTGTGACATATGAGGATAGATCGGTCTACAGCTCGCCCTTCACCTTCTCAAGCACCATGTCGAACGCCTTCAGATTGACGTCGATGAACCGTTCGGGCACCCGCTCCGATATCACTTTCCTCAGATGTTCCACATCGAAGGGTAGCTTATCGGTAGCCGCCAAAGCACCGAGCATCGCGACGTTCACCGTCAACGAGTTGCCAGCTTCCTTGGCGATATCCAGTGCGTTGAAGGAGATCAGTCCGCCTGCATGCCTCTCGATCTCGGCCTTGATCTCGTCCATGGACGGGTATGGCTCCTGGCCGAGGGAGACGGTGAACGGGTAGATCGGTTCGTCGTTCATGATGACCAGGGTCTTGTCCGATGTGTACTCCAGGACCCGGAGGGTCTCCACCGGTTCGAAGGATAGTAGGATGTCGGTCTCTCCGGCGGGTATGAGAGGGCTGTGTACATCGCCCATGCGGATGTTGGCTGTGACCGAGCCGCCTCTCTGGGCCATGCCGTGGACCTCGCTCATGGCGACCTTGGTGCCGTGGGCCAGGGCAGCGTGGCCGAGGATGGTCGAAGCGGTCAGGATCCCCTGACCTCCGACGCCGATGAACATGATGTTGATGGACTGGTCGTCGCTCATTCTGCCACCTCCTTTCCTTCTGCGACCTCGCACAGCGGCTCCGTGCATTCATCTTCGCCGGATGGCTCGTCGTAATGGACGCCGCAGGGCCCGTCGGGGCAGCCGCAGGTCCGTTTGATCGCTCCGAACGGACAGACCTGGGAGCAGACGCCGCATCCGTCGCAGAGCTGCTGGTTGATCATGATGTCTTCGCCCTCGACGTAGAGGGCGATGCAGCCGAACTTGCCTACGCACATCCGGCACTTCCTGCACTCGTCCTGGTCGATGAAGTAGGGGATGATTCCTTCGGGCGTTTTTCTTGCGGCCTTGTCCAGGAGAAGGGCGCATGTCTGCCTTGCGATGACGACAGCGATCCCTTCGTGCTCGAAGGCACGCTTGAAGGTGTCGGTGGTCGGCTCTAGCTCGTACGGATCGACGACCTCGACGAAGTCGATGCCAAGGCCGCGGACGAGATCGGCGATGTCCAGTGATGGAGCGGGGTCGCCCATGCCGTCGAGCGGGATGCCTGGATGCGATTGATGGCCGGTCATGGCCGTGGTCCGGTTGTCAAGGATGGCCAGTACGAAATCGTGCTTGTTGTGAAGCGCGTTGATGAGAGCCGGTATTCCGCTGTGGAAGAAGGTGGAATCGCCGATGAAGGAGATCACCTTCTGGCCCGTGGCCTTGGACAGTCCACCGGCAACACCAACGCTGGAGCCCATGCAGACCTCGGTGTCGGCGACCCTGAGCGGGGGTAGAAGTCCGAGGGTGTAGCAGCCGATGTCCATGGCGTAGACAGCTGAATCGTTGCACGCCGTCTTGGCGGCATAGAAACTGGCCCTGTGAGGACATCCGGGACAGAGGTTAGGCGGCCTCGAGGGCGCCTTGACCTCGGAGGGATAGGACTTCGTGAGTGCGAGCTTCAGTTCAAGAGCGTCGACGATGCCCTGTTTGACAACGTCGGGATTGAACTCGAGGATCCTCGGGAATAGCTCCTGCGCCTTGCCGTGGATCTCCAGAGTGAGACCCCTGCGCTGGGCGATGTCGCGGACCTGGACCTCCATGTAAGGTTCCAGCTCCTCCACGATGATCGCAGTATCGGTCTCGGCAAGGGCGTCCCCGATCATCCTCTCGGGGAGCGGGTGGGTCATTCCGATCTTGAGCACCTTCGCGGCGATGCCCATCTCCGGAAGGACGTCCACGACGTAGTTGTACGATACGCCGGATGTGATTATTAGGACCTTCTTGCCATCGGGCGCGTCGCCCTCGAAGTCTTGAAAGAAGTTGAACTCCGATGATTCTGACATCTCCCTGGCCTTCTTCTCCGTTTCCAGTAGCCATGGATGCCGAAGTCGGGCAACGAGCGGAACGGTGACGAACCTGAACGGGTCGCGCTCGAACTCCTTCGGCTCCCTTCTGGGACCGAGCTCCTTGAGCTCCACAGGTCCACGGACATGGTTCAGCCGTGTGGTGGTCCTCAGAAGGAACGGTATCTCCAGCTCCTCGGACAGGTCGAAGCCGATGCGGACCATCTCCTTTGCCTCCTGCGGCGTGGCTGGCTCGAGCATAGGAACGTTGGCCAGCAGTGCGTAGAACCTGTTGTCCTGCTCGTTCTGGGAGCTGTGTGCGGCGGGATCATCTGCCGAGAGAATGATCATTCCGCCCCGAACGCCCATAGTGATCAGGGTGACGAAGGCGTCGGCGGCGACATTGAGGCCCACGTGCTTCATGAACGCGAGCGAACGCATTCCCGCGATGGATGCGCCTGCGGCCACCTCGAGCGCCACCTTCTCGTTGGTGGAGTACTCGAAGTAGATCCCGAGCTCCTTGCCGATATGGCCGAACGTCGTCCCGATCTCGGACGAGGGGGTTCCCGGATACGTGGTGGCGATGTCCACTCCCGCTTCCGCCGCTCCTCTGGCCACTGCCTCGTTCCCTAGAAGCAATACGCTACTACCGGGTAATCCAAGTACATCTTTCAAGGGTGATCACCGTCATTTGGTGTATTGGGGCCGGATATAAAAGATTTTCACTATATGTGGAGAAAATGAGCGAATGACGGCCCATAGACCAAGCTTTTATACCTCCCGTCCAATCATCTTGGAGATGAAAGGGGGACTACAGGCGACCCTGACGAAGAACAAGAACCTGACCTTCGTCCTGGTCGTCGTCGTCATCATCGCCGTTGCGGTGTTCGCCTCTTCCTATTCCAGGGACGAGGATGGCAAGAAGAGGCCCTGGACACCGGGCGAACCGAACCCCGCGTCGGAACCGGATTACGGCAACGCCACCCAGGTCCGCTTCGAGGACAGCGGGTTCCTTCTTGTGGGCCTCGGAGGGGTGGGCGATTCCGCCGATTACGAGTTCCCGGTGGACGAGGGCGCCATAGGTGTCTGGGTGATCTGCAACGGCTCCGGGAACGGAGGCCTGGAGGATATCGACAGGGAGGTCACCGGCGCCGTCGGCGGAAAGGCCTCATCGGGCAATCCAGGCAGCCACGAGGAGGTCTTCCTCGACGATCAGGATATCACGAAACGGTTCGGTTATGGGACCTACAACGCCCACCTCATCTGCTACGCCGGGGCGGCGCTGTCGTACGATCTTACCGTTATCGTCTATTATCCACCGAATGCGACGGAGTAGACGTGGTCGGCAAACATTTTCCCAATTCCAGCAACCGTTGGGTGGGTCAGTCGTTCTTGAAGCGTGGGTGGAGAAACCGCGGTTCCTCTAAGGAGAAGCCGATCTGGTAAAATTGGCAGCACGGCTTCTCCCGCAAGCGTTTTCCCGGCGCGGGTCGTCGTTCGTCCGTTGATCTTCGATCATTTGCCGACAATTCGCGGAACGGGCCGCCTTGCGGCCCCGTTCCGCTGCGACGGATAACGCACTTGATAGATGGTGGGCCAGACCCAGATAGGACATCGGTGGGGGTTAGATACTTATAATCCGGCGAGAATCGTCAGATATGGGTCCAGAACCTGGCCCAGACCAGGAAGGTGCCGTATCCAGCCAGGACAATGCCGGGATCAATGAGACGAAGGTAGATGTAAAGGTCGATGTAAAGGCTGGTTCCAGCGATAAAAAGAAGGGGACAACGCCCGTGAAGAAGGGGGTGGGGGGCTCCAAACGGACCAATAAAGCGCCTGCTACCAACAAGAGGAGGCCAAAAGAGGAGGAGAAGGAACAGGGCGCCCTTGAGAGGATCGAGGCGAAATGGAAGAAGGTCGTTCGTGCGGTCACGCCCAGAACCGGGAACGACGGCGTCGACTTCGCACTGGGCTTCGCCGTGAACTTCATCTTCCTTCTCATGATCATCCTACCGCTCATGGTCGGGGTGAGGACCTATGTCTCCAGCCATGATTATGCCCTGTTACCGCTCCAGGTCGTGGAGACCAGGGTCGTGTACGAGCTCCAGTCGGCTGCTGGAGTACCCGTCGAGATCGGTCCGGATGACACACCATGGAAGCTGGACCTGAAGTACGACGACCTCGACGACCGTGTTATCACCATGTCGCCCGAATGCGCCGGTTTTCAGGAGATGGTGTTCATCAGCGTCCTGGTCCTTGGGTTCGGCGGTATAGCCCTGAGAAAGCGCATCAAGTGGGCGTTCCTGCTCAGCGGCGTGATATTCATCGAGAACATCGTCCGGGTGCTCATGATCCACTTCCTGGCCATCCGCTGGGGCTGGGACTACGCCTGGGACGACTTCCACTCGTACTTCTGGCGGGAGGGCCAGCTTATCTTCGTCATGATCCTGTTCATCCTCTGGTTCATGTTCGTTGCCAACAAGGAGATAGCCCGGAAGGCGCCGAAAAAGAAGGGTTCCAAGGGCAAGAAAGGGAAGAAGGGCGGCGAGAAGCGGGAAGAGGGGAAGAAGGAGGAATTATCCCCCAAATCCGAGGACGTCGACGGTAAGAAGGACGGTGAGGGGGTTAATACAAAGAACAATGGCGATGAAGAAGTTAATGAGGGAGACCGGGGGGATAAAGCAGAAGGGGAGGCGGCGGAACCATCGGGGAAGGAGGAGGAGGCGCCCAACCAGAGCGGCCCGCCAGCCGAGAAGGCCTCACCAGAGCCTGAACCCAACGATTAAATAGGGCGACGGCGGATTTCCGGAGCATGATCGACCTGGACGTGGGCGAGAGGGCCGTGAGACTGGCCAGAAGCGTTGTGGAGGAGTTCACGAGGACCGGCAGGATCGACAGTGATGCCCTTGCAGGAGGCCTTCCGGAGCTCTTCGACGACCATTATGGCGCTTTTGTCACAATAAACACCCATCCATCCGACGATCTCCGGGGCTGCATAGGCTATATAGAGCCGGTCTATCCATTGAAGAAGGTCATCATGGAGGTCGGCCAGAGCGCCACGAGGGACCCTAGGTTCCCGCCTCTGGACCCGGCCGAACTGGCCAACGTCGTCATCGAGGTCTCGATTCTCACTCCGCCCGAACCGATACCTGGAGGGCCTGACAACTACGCGAACGAGATCGTCATCGGAAGGGACGGTCTTATCGCAGAGAGTGGATACCACAGAGGGCTTCTGCTGCCCCAGGTTGCGACCGATTACAACTGGGATGCCAAGACGTTCCTGTCCCATACCTGTATGAAGGCGGAGCTCCAACCCGACTCCTGGAGGGACGGAAGAACGAAGTTCCTGCGTTTCTCAGCCACCGTTTTCGCCGAAACGGAGCCTGGAGGAGAGGTCGTCAGACGGGAGATAGGCCAATAGAATTCCCCTCTTTTTGGTGATATTGTGACGTTCTCCGAGAAAGTGGTGGTTGAGGATACGGAAATTACCGTCGTAGGCACGGTCAGAGGCCTGGTCAGCGAAGGACCCAGGCTTAGGAAGATCATCAACGAGGTCGATCCCGACCTCGTGGCCCTCCAGATATCGCCGGAGGAGTTGAAGGGGCTCCATGCCCTGATAGAGGGCTGGAAGCCCGGTTTCGACATGGAATGGGGGGATGAAGAGGCCGATGAGGACGACGAGGAGGAGGAATACTACGAGGATGAGGAGGAATACGACCTCGAGGAGCACCTGGACGACAGTATGAGCAACTACGAGAGGATCTATTCCGACAAGCTCTCCAGGTTCGGGAGGGTCAAGCTCCCGCCACCGGACCTGATGGTCGCGCTCCGTCTGGCCAGGAAGAAGGGGATCCCGGCGCGTGCGGTGGACATGAACGAGGTCGACTATGCCGACATGTACGTAGATGCGGTGAGAGCCAGCGACCTGATCCGCCATTCGGTACGCCAGAAGAGGCTGAGAAGGAAGCGCTTTCAGGCCGAAACGCCTGAGGATTTCGTCATCGAGTGGGATCGGACGGTGAACAAGGTCAAGGGCTATGCGAACCTGGAGAAACGCAGGGAGCACTACGTTGCGCACAAGCTTAAGCAGCTATCCGGTGGATACAAGCGGATCATGGTGGTGGTGGAACTGCAGCGTGCAGAGGGGATACTGAAGCATCTGGGTTCGAAGGATGATTGATCGATCGAACGTGGTTCGCGGCCCCGGGCCTTATTAGGCGTTCTTTTTAAAGGTTCAGAGACCATCGTTAACCGTAGAGAGACCGTCCCCGCATGGGTGGGACGGCCGGAAAGTGATATAATGAAGCGGTCTATCAGACACATCGATGAAAGCAGGCGTTTCACCGGTCTGAAGCGGTTCAACCTGGTCATGGGAATGCTGCACGCTCTCCAGGGAGCCCTCATGCTCGGCCTGAGCAACGATTTCACATTGCCGATTACCAGGAGCTTCCTGAAGTTCAACGAGGCCACCCAGGCGCTGGAATCCCAGACGGTGACGATCATCGACGTCAGGTTCGGACCCCTGGTGGCCCTGTTCCTTTTCATGTCGGCGATCGCCCACTTCCTCATCGCCACCACCCTCTCGGAGCGCTACGAGAAGAACCTACGGAAGGGTATGAACCCGTACAGATGGTACGAATACTCACTGAGCGCCTCCCTGATGATCGTCCTCATCGCCATGCTGGTGGGGATCTACGACGGCGGCACACTTCTCCTGCTGTTCTTCGCCAACGCGACCATGATCGTATTCGGCCTGATCATGGAGATAGCGAACCAGAGAAGGAAGAAGGTCGACTGGAGGCCGTTCATCTTCGGCTGCATCGCCGGGATCCTGCCCTGGATAGTCATAGCCATCCACCTCCTGGGGGCGGGGGGCGGGGAGGGCGGTCCGCCCGATTTCGTCTACTGGATCTACCTGTCCATCGGCGTCTTCTTCAACTGCTTCGCCCTGAACATGTTCCTTCAGTACAGGAAGTGGGGGAAGTGGAAGGATTATCTCTACGGTGAGAGGATGTACATCATACTCAGCCTGGTGGCCAAGAGTGCTCTGGCCTGGCAGGTGTTCGCCGGAACGCTGCAGCCTAATTGAGCAACAGCCCAGAGAATCCCCAATAACCGTCTAAAAGAAGTGATCTAGAGCTCTTGCCGGGAAAAAGCTTGAAGCTATAATGCAGCAATCGTTATGATATCAGAGACCTAGGCCTGATGGGAGAGTGGACGCCCTCAATGGAACATCCGGTCGTCCTCGCACATCTTCTCCTTCTTCAGGTACTTGTCGATGGCCTTCTTGAAGTCCTTCATCTTGACCTTGGTCCTGTCGTCGCGGATGGCGAACATGCCGGCCTCCATGCAGATGGCGGCGATGTCGGCCCCCGTAGCGCCCTCTATGTCCTTGGCCAGCTTCGGGATGTCAACGCCCTTGCCGATGGACATCGTCCTGGTGTGGATGTCGAGGATCGCCTCGATGCCCTTCCTGTCCGGCAGATCGATCTCGATGATCCTGTCGAACCTTCCGGGCCTCAGAAGGGCCTCGTCGATGATGTCCAGGCGGTTGGTGGCCGCGATGATCGAGATGTTGTTGAGGGGATCGAATCCGTCCATCTCTGCGAGCAGCTGCATGAGCGTCCTCTGGACCTCCCTGTCGCCGGTCGTGTCCATGCTCAGGCGGCGGGCGCCGATGGCGTCGATCTCGTCGATGAATATGATGGCCGGGCGCTTCTCCTTGGCGAGCTGGAACAGCTCGCGGACGAGTCTGCCGCCCTCGCCGATGAACTTCTGAACGAGCTCCGAGCCGACAAGGCGGATGAAGGATGCCTCGGTGGTGTTGGCCACGGCCTTGGCCAGGAGCGTCTTGCCGGTACCGGGCGGGCCTATGAGAAGAATGCCCTTCGGGGGCCTGATCCCTACCTCCTCGAACAGATGTGGCGAGATCAGCGGAAGCTCCACGGCCTCCTTGATCTCCACGATCTGTTCCTCCAGACCGCCTATGTCTTCGTAGGTCACAGTGGGCTTCTCGATAATCTCGGCAGCGGAGATTATCGGGTCCTTGGACGAAGGTAGGACATCGATGATAGTGAGGTTGTTCCGGTCCATGGAGACCTGGTCGCCCTCCTGGAGCGTCTTGGTCGATAGTTCGGTGGAAAGCGATACGAGGAAGGTCTGGCCGGTGCCGTTCTTGACAAGGGCCCTGCCGTTGTGGAGCAGGTCCACGATTGTCCCGACAAGCTGGGGTGGCGTCCGGAACTGCTTCAGCTCGTTCTTGAGCCTCTGGTTCTCCCTGTTGAGCTGCAGAACGACGTCCTGGAGCCTCAGGACCTCGCGCTCGAGCTTCTTCTTCTCGATCTCGAGCTTGATCAGGGCGTCCTGGCGTTCCTTCTGGTCGTCGATGGTCGGTATCCGCTCTATGCCGGAATAACCGAAGTCCTTGTCCAGGTCGATGTCTGCCACTATATCACATCCAGGGAGCCTCGCATCCCACTAGGAAATAAGCAATATCGCTCCTGGTTTATAAAGTTTCCAGTGGAAATGTGGGTATCTCGGATATCATCGTTATGAGGTGCAGAGGCGCTCTCGAACGGGGTCCGGAACGTCTAGAAATCCCCCTCCGGGCCGTCCGGCTCCTGGTTCAGCCTCTCGCCGCAGTAGGGACAGATCTTCGGGGTCTTGGGAAGCTCCAGCTTGGCCTCGCAGTAGGGGCAGTAGGAGAACGGCTCCTTTGCCTCGACGGGGTGGATCAGGGTCTCGCGGCCCGATCTCTTCAGCGTTATGAAGCCAAGGTCCCTGAGCTTGTGTATGTGATAGTTGATCAGCTGCTGCTTCTTCCGGGTGGTCCTGCAAATATCCTTCTGCGTGAGGCCCGGATCCCTCTCGATCAGCCTGAGCAGCTTGTTCTGGAACGGAGAGAGCTGGGGAATGCCGGTAGGTTTCTCCACGGGCTGTCCGACGATGTAGAACCGCCTGAAGCGGCCCTCCCTGGTCGAACGGACGATGCCCTCCCTCTCCAGGACCCGTAAATGGTACGCCAGGGTCCCGTTCTTGAGGTCGAGATTTCTCTTTATGGAGCTGTAATGGTCCCCGGGATTCGCAATGATGTATCCGCGGATCATACCGCGGATCTCGTTGTCGAGGATCTTCTCTCCCGAGATCCTGGCGTACAAGGGGAGGAGCATGATGATGAATGCTAGCAGGGCGACCTCGCCTCCCATCAGGACGAAGCCGAACAGGGCGAGGCTCAGGCCGATTATAACGCCGAACCACGGTGTCTTGTAGAACGGCGTCGGGACGCTGCTGCTGCCCGAATAACCGAGATCTTCCGTCTCGACCTGGAAGCTCAGGTTCTGGAAGACGGTCTGGGTCCTGTTGGTGGAGACGGCTATGTCGAAATCGAGGGTATCGCCGGCAAGCTGGTCGTAATCTCCTTTTCCGACGTTCACGCTGACATCGACGTCGCTTGACTGGCCGGGTGATAATCGAAGGGTCGAAGGCGTGATGGTAACATATCCGCTGTCGGCCAGGAAGATGAATGTCTCGTTGAGCTGGCCGGTGTTCTTGACGGTCATCGAATAGGAGGTGTCGATCTCGCGGGCCTCAGACCTGGCAGAACCGGGCTTACCATCCGATGAGTCCTCGTCGTCCCATGCTCCAAGTTTGATCTTCTCGCCGGAGGATGTCGATATGAAGCCTTCGCCGAAGTCGAAGGCCATGTCGATGTTCGGGGCCTTGACGTTGATGTTCACCGGCACCTTCTCAACGATGCCGGCCCTGTCGACCTCGATGTTGACCGTATACTCACCGGGTCGGAGGTCCTCGTCGAGCTTCAGACCGATCTCGGCCAGGGCCTTCTCGTATCCCTCCAACCACAGGGTATCGTTCTCGAGCATGCCGAAGGTGCCGTCCTCGAGGAAGAACTCGAAATCTGACTCCTGGCCGTGCTTGTTCCAGAGGTTCACGGAGAACCATACCTCATCGCCGGGGAGGTATTCCCATTCGATGACCCCACCGGCATACTCGAACTCCTCGATCTCGAAGAACTCGGCCTCCTCCTCCGGGTCGAACATCAGATGGGCCTGGAGGTCGTCCGTGGTCAATCCGGCGAAGGAATCGGTGTCCAGATAGGTGGAGATGACGAATGCCTCGTCGCCGAACCCGTTCAGATTGATCTCGATGAGACCGTCCTCGTCGGTCATGCCCGCCTTTAGGTCGTCGATATAGATCGGGACTCCCTCCAGCGGCTCCCACTCCAGGAAAGCCTGGACCCAGAGGGTGTAGGAGCTGTTGTAGTCCATCCAGGCCTCCAGGAAGATCTCCTTGTGGTCCATGTAGATCTCGAAGGTCCAGCCTGTACCGTTCTCCAGATATAGGTCGAACTCGAGGTCTGTGTGGTTCCATGACTCGAACATAACCCAATAATCATCCCCCTCCAGGTCGATCGCGAAGTACCCGTCGTCGCCGGTCTCCAGCTCGTATGAGTCCCAGTCGGTGTACGGATAGAGCTCGACGAGGGCGTTCTCGATCGGTTCCTCGGTCCACCAGTCCATGATATGTCCGTCGATATAGGTGTCGTCCTCGGAGGGCCAGAGCTCTATCCAGAGCTCGTCCACGATCTCTGGATAGTAGATGGCGTGGTTGTCGTATCCCGACGCGTTCGCTATCACCCACATACCATCCGCCCAGTCGGGACCGACCTCGACATAGAACTCCCCATATTCGTCGGTATGGTTCATGTCCTCGGTCCACTCGGTAAAGACATCAACGAAGGCGTCCTCGATGGGGTCCCCCTCGTCATCGACCACCTCGCCCCAGACCTTGATATATTCCATATCCCGGCCCTCGTAGAACTGTATGTAATCGTAATACCAGTCGTCTCCGTCCTCGTATTCGGCCTCGATGATCCAGGGTATACTGGTGTCGTATACGACCAGCTTGCCGTGCTTGTTGGTGTGGCCCTCGTAGAAGTCGGAGAACCAGATGTCGACGTACTGGGCCGGTTCGTCGTCCAGGTAAGCGATAATCTCGATATCGTAGAGGTACGGATCGGTCTTCGACTGATACTTCTCGAACTCGATCAAGAACTCCTTGTCATCGTCGTCCGAAGCGTTCTCGATCTCGAACCTCAACTCGGTATTGTACTTATTACCCCCGTCCTCATAGTGAATATGGACGATATGGTCGCCCTTGGAGAGGTCGTGCAAGAAAAAGGCGCCGTCCTCGTCCGTGTCTCCAACATACTTCTCGTCGATCTCGATCTCGGCGCCCTCGGCGGGCTCGTCGTCCGTCCGGTATACGTATATCTCGAGATCGTTCTCGACGCCATCGTCATCGAACTCTTCGATGCTCAGCTCGACATCGATGAAGTCCGCCGTCGCGGAGGCAGCGACGACCAGCAGGAACAAGAGGGTAGCAGCGACGAGGACGGCTGTAGAATTGCGAATGATCAATGGACGGCCTCCCGCAGGAGGAACGCCCTTTGTACAGGTTCGGTGACAACCAGGGGTCCCAGCGAACGGTATCTCGACCTCATTTCAGTACAAGTTAGGAGCCGGATCGTATTTATACAGTTTCGTAAATTCGTTTTGTTTGTCTGGCCCATCATTTTTTTCAATCTGATATATAATATTAACTGCATCGTTACAAACGGTGTATCTGAGCCGCCTAGGAGCATCTTCCGTCTAAGGCTTCAGACGTCAACGTACCGGTCGCACTTGTCGCAGAACCAGCCGCTGTACGACTCGATCCACCTTGCTGGCCCGCCGCATCTGGGACAGATGCTGGAGCCGGGATCGGCTCCGGGCTGGGGCGGCGTCTCCCGGCGGCCCGGAAGCTTGGGCGGGGGCGGCGGGGCCCGCTTCCTCTTGGGAGGGGGACGGGCGTCATCGGGCCTGAAGCCCTCTGGTAATCGCGACGGCGGCGGCGGGGAGCGGCCGGAAGGTCCGCGGCCATCCGAGACATGGCGGGGTGGGGGCGGCGTCCTTGCCGGCGGCTCTCTTCTCGGAGGGGTCGGAGGCATATCGCCCGGAAGCCTGCTGG
>JANQNJ010000052.1 GCA_028279645.1 Thermoplasmatota archaeon | reverse complement strand
GACGACACAGAGGACGTCATGGAGGCGTCCCGCATGCTGGTGGACGCCCACAGCTCGTTCTTCATCGGCAGGCACATCAACTTCCCCAGCGCTCTCGAGGGCGCCCTCAAGCTGAAGGAGATCTCCTACATCCATGCGGAGGGTTTCCCTGCCGGCGAGCTCAAGCACGGACCATTGGCGCTCCTGACCAAGGAGACCCCGATCATCGCCATCGCAATAAAGGACCACACCTACGACAAGATCCTCTCCAACATCGGCGAGGTCAGCGCAAGGGAGGCTCCTGTCATCGCCGTGGCGGAGGAGGGTGACAACGACATCCAGAAGTACGTCGATCATGTCATGAGAGTGCCGGAGACATCTCCGCTGCTCTCTCCGGTGGTGATCGCCACGAAACTGCAGCTTCTTGCTTACCACACCTCGAACCTGCTGGGGACCGAGATCGACAAGCCCCGGAACCTTGCCAAGAGCGTAACTGTTGAGTGAACGGTCCTGGCCGCCTAAATGAACATGTTCTCCATAACGGTTATCAATACGGTATCATCTCTGCATAATAGCCCATGATACCGACAAGGTCCGTACAGAGGCGAGGAACATCGCATTTCTCCAAGGTCGTTTTCGTAGCCATGGTAATCGTCCTGTCCGTGATCATCCCAGGTGCGAACTACGGCGATGACCGGGACGAGGACTGCCATCGATGTGCAGGAGCACATGAGAGACGCTACTGGCAGCGTCTGGCCCTCGTGTCGTTCTCCATCGACGAGGACCCTGTCGAGGGCGGAGAGGCCACGGTCACGGCTGTCATACGGAACGACTGCAACACCGACCAGGTCCGATACAACAGGTTCGAAACGGTGGACCTCGAGCTCGAGTCGGAGAACGGCAAGGTCTCCATCACCGACGCGGACCAGCGCATAACCAACCTCCTCGAGGGGAGCAGCAACCAGAGGACGGTGGAATGGACCGTGGAGGGCCTCTCGGCCGGCGATGACAGCCTGTCCGTTGACATCCACGGCAAGAACGACCACAAGGATTCCGATTCCTACAACGCGTCGACCATCGATATCTCCGTCCTCCCTGTGGACCCGGACATGGAGGTCGTCAGCATCTCGTTCGACCCATCGGAGCCGGAGGAGGGGGAGGACGTACAGATCAGCACCACGATCAGGAACACGGGCGGCAGCGCCGGTTGCGATATCACCCTGTACATAGATGATGTCGAGGAGGGTTCGAGGTCGAGGACCATCGACATGGACGATCAGACCTCTGTATCGTTCACGTGGCCCACCGATGGAGAGGCCGGGGAGCACGATGTCACGATCAATGTCACCGGTGCCGAAAACGAGACCGATCTGTCGGATAATGAGCTGACCGAGGTCCTCAACGTGTCCAAGGCCCCTGAACCAGGGGCGCCCGACATGGTTGTGGAGGGTATCACTTATTCACCTGATGACCCCGTTGACGGCGACACCGTCCGGATCACCGCAATCGTCGGGAACACCGGCCGGACCGGAGAGTGCAAGATATCCATCACCGTCGATGACCTCAACAAGACCGCGACGAAGACCGTCGAGAAGGACAAGGGCGTGGCGGTGGAGGCGTACTGGGACACGTCAGGCCTGGCCGGCGACCATACGATCAACGTCTCTGTATGGGACGCCGATAACGAGACAATGGTCGACGACAACCGGGACTCTCTTTCCATCCACGTCCAGGAGCTGCCCGATCTGGTCCTCCGCAACCTCGGCGTCCAGTCAGGTAGACGCATCGGCCAGACGGTCAAAATAACAGTTACAGCTTCGAACGATGGCGAGGCATCCGCCATGGCCGAGATCGGCTGTTCGGTCGATGGCGACGAACTGGAACATCAGAGCGTCGATCTGGACGGAGGCGGCTCGAAGGCGCTCACATTCACCTGGAACGGAAGCGAGACCGAAGGCGCATACCCGATCATGATCACCGCAGACGTACTGGAGGAGGTCGAGGAATCCGACGAGACCAACAACCAGATACATGGCAACGTCACGGTCCTGCCGCCCCCTCCCAAGCCCGACCCGATGGTCGATCCGGCCGATATCACCATAAAGGACACAATTCTGGAGGGCGACATCGCGAACATCTCTTATGTCATCGGCAACAGAGGGAACGCCAGCATCGATATCGACCATGTCGTTATGGTAAATGGCACCGAGGCAGCGACAGCGACACTGTCCCTTGACCCATTGGGGGACCTCCACCGATGGCTGACGATCAATACCACCGGGCTTTCAGGCGAGATCGGTATCGAGGTCCGGATCACCAAGGTCCATGGGAACGAGACCGACGACACGAACAACAACGGCTCGATCACCATCGAGGTCGTTCAGAGGCCGGCACTCTCCGTCGGGAACCTGTCCATAACGCCTGACAGTCCTCTGACAGGGACGAACTTCACAGCTTCCGGAGTCGTTTCAAATGGGGGTGGCCACCCGGCGAACTGCACGATCACATTCATGTATCAGGGAGCCGCGATCGTCATGAACAGGACCTTGGCCGCAGACTCCACGGAGGAGGTCGCGTCTAACTTCACCTACACAAAGAACGGTGAACTCTCCCTCTCCGTCGTGAGCGATCCATGGGAATGGGACCTGTCGGACAACGACGCATCCATCGATATCAAGGGCAGGAAGATCACGGATGAATGGCCCGATATCAGACCTACAGGATGGCTGATCCCCGCCACGGCCGATGAGGGCGACGAAGTGGATATCACAGTAATTCTGAAGAACTACGG
>JANQNJ010000116.1 GCA_028279645.1 Thermoplasmatota archaeon | reverse complement strand
AGGCGACGGTGCAACGTTGTTAACCGTCACCGAAAGGCTGTCCGTGGCTACATTTCCAACATTGTCGGTGACACGGAGCCCAATGGTGTATGACCCGTCCTGGTTCCATGTGTAGCTGCTGGTCGATCCGGTATCATCATCGTACTGGGCGTCATTGTCCAGGTCCCACTCGTAACTGGCGATCCCTGAGCCGCCGTCGGATGACCCGCTAGCATCGAAAGGTATCGATGAAGCCTCATTGCCGCTGTAAGGTCCGCCCATGTCGATCGTGGGCGCGGTATCATCGACCTCTGAGCTCCCTGTTGGGTTCCCTTCGTCCTTGTTGTCACCGCTCGTGGTCATCGTGATCGTCGTGCCGACCTCTGTCTTGAGATCGATCGCGTTCCCGGAAGTTGCGTCGGATGCGATCTCGACGCTGACGAAGTAGGTATATCCTGTCGTTGCGCTGAGAGCGTCGCTGATGCTGAAGGTGATCACGTTACCGCTCGGGGTCTCATCACTGTCCTTGGCGGTGTCCTCGCCGGTCTCGAAGGTATCGTCCCCGTCGTCGAGCCAGAGGGTGCCGTCAACGATGTCCCCGACATCGTCTCCGGAGAATGTTGTGGTGAAGGTCGTGAAGGTATCGGTGTCCCTCGCATAGAGGTCTAGTTGCAGAATGCCGACATCGTCATCGCCGGCATCGACATAGTCCGGAGTGATGTCGCTGATCTTCCAGAACGCATTGTCGTCAGAATCGAACGACCAGTAGTCCTCGTAGTAGTACTCCGTGTGTTCGGTGGACATGTCCACCGGTCTATCGGCATCCTCCCAGCCGCCCTTCTTTACGCTAACCTTGGTGTCCCGCGCTGTGGCAGTTACCGACCCCTCGTAGACCCGGTCTGTAACCGCGATGTTCTCGACCAGGCCGCTGGCCCCTGTCTGGGGATCGGAGCCAGAATATCCGCTTGTGGAGTAATGGGTCTCTGTCCCGTCGTAGACCTTGATGTCGGCGCTCTGTACGTTGGCTTCTGCATCGGTCTTGACATGGATGTCAAGGTATTCCTTGACTGTCAGGTCCGAGTTTGCATCATCGAACTGCAGCTTACCGGTATCGAAGGTGCAGTCTATGAAGGTCACGTCAGCGTTGTAGTTCAATCTGACGTCCTTCGTCTTTATGTTCGTGAAGGAACAACCGGTAAAGGTGAGGACAGAGTTGCTACCTGCATGCCAGAAGCTCAATCCGTTACCTTGTGTCGAAGGGTTGATGTTCGTGACGTTGCAGTCCGTATAGGTGGCGGTCACAGTGCTCCTGATGGCAAGTCCGTTCGCATAGGTACCTCCTATATCTGAAACGGAATTCCCCGACAGGGTGACGCTGTCACAGTTGTCGATGGAGATACCATAGTTCTGATAAACAGTGGAGTGGCCTCCTCCATTGAGGTCCCAAACGGAGTTGTCCTTGAGAATGCTGTTATCACAATTCGTCTCCAACCGTATCATACCGCAAGAATAAAGGGTCCCGGTAAGATCACGTATCCTGTTCCCCTTGATGTTAACCGAGGCGCTCGAAAGGATCTCCAAGCCGCCCATGTGATTGCTCGAGGAGATGTCCCTGATCTCATTGTAACCGATGTTACCGCTGTCGGAATCGTAAACGAACATGACATTGAAGCCGTTATGTGACGGCGATGTCGTATCGTAGATATCGTTGTTCCATATCTCGTAATTGTCCGCACCATTGAGAACGATGGCTGCTGAGTATCCGTTGTCCTTGATGGTGTTGTTCTCGAGGACAGCATTGTCGGTCTCTATCTCGATGCCGCGCTGATACTGGGATGAACCCCATCCGCACTCACTCAGGACGGAGTCGGTCATTTCAAATGTCGACCCGTCCAGGACCTTGAAGAAGTACTCGTACGAGGTGTCCACAGCGGTGATCGTACTTGCACCACTGCCGTCATCACGAATGTAAAGTTTTCCTGTAGAAGTGACCTCCATCCCGTATTCACCATCTGATGTACAGTCGAACTTGATAGTTGAGGAATTGACGTTCAGTGTTCCCGAGACCGTGATGTCCTGGGTTGTTATGGTGTTGGCTGAGTCCTCAAAGGAAAGGCTGCTTCCCGATCCGATGAGCAGATCATAGACGGAGACCGTCATGTCCACGAAGCGCACGTGGCTGTTGGACGAGATACTGAGGTCTCCGTTTATCGCTACTGTAGAGGGGGAGTTAAAAACCACGTCCTTTGGGATAGAAATGGTCTCAGTGTAGGTTCCGGCAGCGATATTGACCGTCCCATCCACCTGGACCCGGTCGATAGCGTCCTGAATGCTGTCGAAGGCGTTCCAGCCCCAGTACAGACCCTCGGTTCCTGGGACCTCGATGTCACTTGGTGATGAAGGATCTCCGTCGTTGTCGATGTTACCTGAGGTGTAGTCGTCATCGACATAAACCGTGGTCGGTCCTGTATCGGGATCAAACTGGTAGGTGAAAGTCTCGTCCATGAAGGGTTTCCAGTCTGCGTGGGAATTGGGATCATCAATGCCGGATTCTATGACGTCCGGATCGTACGAGTCCCAATAGTTGTCCTCCGCATTTGCAGAGTAGGCTCCCGGACCGCCGTCAATGTCAAGGTCGTCGATAACGTTATTCGAGAACTTGTTTTCGTTGTAGACGCTGCCAGTTGATTGGTAATGATGGATCCCCCACTGTGTATTGTCTCTGATCTCCGAGTCGGTGATGGATGTTCCGGTCGAATACCAGTCGTAGACACCAGCATTGGAATTGGAGTAGGTCAGAAGTCGTTCAACAGTGACCGAAGAACCTCTCTGGATATACAAACCTATACTCGCATGGTTGATTGTTATATCTGTTAGGGTGGTGGTATCAATGGTATGACCGGATGGAGCTAGGAGTTCGATACCTCTGTCGCTCGGGTCGTCGATCTCAACGTCATCGAATGTATTTCCGTCGGCGTTATTTACCCTGATCCCACGGTAGCATTTCCATACTAGAACATCGGAAATATCGTTGTTATTTGATGATATGAGGATACCGGTACCAGTTGATTCCCCAACGGTAAATCCGGACATGGTTATACCGGATGCTGTTAGAGTAACTGTGTCTCCAGTCCCTGTGTCTATCGTTGTGGTATCCTTGTCGGCGCCCACCAGGGTGATCGCCTTGTCGATGTCAACGTCTTCCGTGTAGGTACCAGCCTCGACATTGATCGTGTCGCCCGAGCTTGCCGCGTCGATGGCATCCTGGATGCTATCATCGGTTCCCCAGGTCATGGGTGAGGTTGCAGGAGTGGCTCCAAGCCATGGGCTGTAATCTATATATGTGGATACGGAGTCGCCCGAGCCAGGCCCCTCCCCGCTGGGACCTGATGCATGGCCCCACCAGTTCCGCTCGCAGTCCTGGTCGGAGGTCAGGTCGGTTCTCATCCCGCCAAGTGTATTGGAGTAGATCTGGTTCGTATGGATGTCCACACCAGTGGTACCATCGGCCAGGTCGATGCCGTACTGGTCGTTGCTGTAGAGCTCGTTTGCAGTGACATCCGTTCCGGAGCAGTCATGGAGGTGTATACCGTCAGATCCACTCCCAAAGATCACGTTGTCATCGACCTCGTTGTCCACACCATCTGTGATCTGGATTCCGTCATTCGTTGAATCCTTGACCCGGTTCCCTCGGATTATATTGTCATCGATGGTCGTGGCGCCGGGGGTTTGAAGCCTGATCCCGAACGAGTTGTAAGCCACCTTGTTGTCGATGATGGTATTGGCGCCGGTGGGTTCGATATATACCCCGAAGTTGTTGCTGTAAATGTCGTTGTCATCCACGGTCACGCCAGTGGAATCATCGAGGTAGATCCCGTTGTGGGTCTGGTTGTTGACCTCGTTGTCCTGGATCGTTCCTCCAGTACAGGAGTCCAGGTAGATTCCGACCTGGTTGTTGTTGACATCACAGTTCTCAATAGTGATACTTGTAACGCTGTTCACCCTGATCCCGGCATAGGGAAAGCTAGAGGAACTGTCCGTGATAGCGAAGCCGTCGATCTCCACACCGCTTGCGGTAACGGTGACCACATTACCTGTAGCGCTTCCATCAATTGTAGTTGTGGAGGAACCGGCTCCCTGCAATGTCAGGGACTTCGAAATCGAGATATCCTCATTATATGTCCCGGCAGAGACTTCGATCGTATCCCCGGAGCTGGCGATATCGACGGCCTCACCGATGTCATCGTCCGTTCCCCAGGTCATCGGGGTGGTTCCTGGAGTGGCTCCTAGCCATGGGGTGTAATCAACATCGGCATCGACGCTGTCACCGGATCCCGATCCCTCGCCTGAAGGACCGGAGGAATGGCCCCAATAGTTCTTCTCCGCATCGACGGAGCCGGTACCGCTGTAGTCGATACCATCACTATTACTCGAGATGCTATTGTATTTGACCACGGCGTTGGTGGGTGAGCTGCCCCACTCGATGCCGTCATCAGTGCTGCCGCTGATCGTATTATGCTGGACAGAGGCCGAATCCCCGCTCAACAGTTTAATCCCATCACCGTTGGAGGAGATGGTATTGTTCTCAACGACGACGTTGTTGGACGAATGGATGTAGAATCCCGATTGACTGTTGGAGCTGACAGTGTTCCCCTTGAAGTTGTTCGAATGGCAATTTGTGATCATGAGGAAACCATGATGGCCGTTCGAACTTGCGGAGTTGTACTTGAAAATGTTCGATTCCGAGCCACTCAGGATATCGGCCGCAGTGTAGGTGTTCGAGTCGAGTGTGTTATCATAGAAATAATTCGAATCGGAGTTTGTGAAGCGCATGGAATAGGTGTTATCGCTCAATGTGTTGTTGTCGATAGTACTTCCGGTGAATGACGCCCCGAAAAGCCCGAATCCACCTGATGTCGCGGTATTGTCGTGGATCGTGCAGCCCGAGACGGAATCCAGATAGATGCCGTTGTCATGATCGTTAGAGATACACTCCTCGACCGTGACCGTGTTACCTGTTACGTAGATACCCGTTCCCGAGGTCGAGTTCTGTACGTTGAATCCCTTGAACTCTGCATTGGCTGAAGAGATGGTCACCACTGTTGTAGCGCCGTCACCATCGATGTACGTGGAGGAGGATCCCGCACCTTGGAGGGAAAGTCCCTTTCCGACGGTCAAGGTCTCCTGGTAAGAGCCTTCCTCGACATTGATCGTGTCCCCGGAAGCAGCCGCATCGATCGCATCCTGAATGCTGTCATCCGTCCCCCATGTCATTGGTGATGAGCCAACTGCTGCACCCAGCCAGGGGCTGTAATCGACATATGTGGATGCGCTATTGCCGGAACCAGGACCCTCGCCACTGGGGCCCGAGGTGTGGCCCCACCAGTTCTTCCTGGCATCCGTCGTTGTTGAACCGCCTTGAGCGACCCCATAGGTGTTCCCCGTGATGGTGTTGTACTTGATCTCGTTCCCTGTCGATGCCGAATCAAGGTTAACTCCATAATCGTTGTTCGTCAGGGTATTGTGCTGGATCGAACTGCCCGTGGCTCCACCGTTCATCCGGATACCGTGATTATCGTTCGAATTACAGGTGTTGTTCTCGATGGTACAGGTGTCACCGCTCTCGATCGATATACCGTAGCTGTTATCGTTTACAGTATTCGAGAGGATGTCGTGGCCTCCGGTCGAGCTCCGTATGCCGATATACGAGTTCTGATTGCATGTGTTCCCTGTCAATGTAGCAGTGCTTGAGCCGCTCCATAAATAGATCCCTGTGTAGGAATTGGAGTTGAACGTGCTATCCGTAACCGTGATCCCTGAAGCACCGGAGACGAACAGACCGTTCCTGTTGCTGGAAGCCTCACAATCAGCTATCGTGACATCGTTGCCGGTCACATAGATGCCTGAGTCGGTCCCGATAGTACCGCTGTCGATCACCTTTAGATCATTGAACACAGCATCAGCTGAAGATATGGTAACGACCTTGCTGGCGCCATTCCCATCGATGATGGTATCGGAGGCGCTGTTGCCCTGGAGCGTGATCGCTTTGTTCACACTCACCGTTTCTTCATAGGTCCCTGCCGCCACATGGACCGTGTCACTGGCACTTGCCTCGGTAATTCCCTTTTCTATCGTCTCATAGGGATTTCCGACACTGCCATCACCGGTATCATCATCTCCAGTGGTGGCGACGTAGATGTCCGCCCCTGAGGCCGATAGGCCGATGGCTACGATCACAAACATAAACAGCAGCGCTATAGCTGCATACAGGGCGCCGTGGCGCCTGCTAAGAAGAACTTCGTTCATTCGGTCACCTCGCTAGCGATTCGAAGATACCGTTGGGTGTTACAAGGTGATGGTCCATGGAAGAATCCTGTGCACCGCTCCTAGTGCAAGCCTCGGTTTTCCCAGCAACCAGCCTTTATGACCACTCGGTCCCTCCGTCGTAAAAGGTGAATGGTATTATTCTTAATAAGGGTTATCTTAATGATATCCGTAGCATAACCCGGTTAAGCAACTGATCCTGTGGTAAATTTATAAAAAGAACTATATGAACAACGATGTCAAAGGAAGGAATTGCTCCACCAGGCGAACCTTGTCGAAAAAGTGTTCCGATCTCGGGCGAGTTTGGATAAATTTCCCTGTTCACGCTATAACGATCACAATATGTACCCCAATCGCTACACTTATATCCCTTTTTCATGATATAGTAGCGGATATCGGAGCGTGGACGGAAATGTCAAAGCTCATCGCAATCACGGTAGTTGTTAGTTTGTTAGTTGCCGGTTCGTTCGGTATCTTCGGCTATGAGGCGCTGAAGGACGACACGTCGGATGTATCCATCGACCGGCAGTCTCCCTCGGTGGAGTTCATCACACCCGAGGAGAACGACATCCTGTCGGGAAGGGAGAAGATATCGATCCAATGGTCGGATGATGGACGGCTGGACCGGATCGTCTACTATATCGATGATGTGGAGGTCGAGAACGGCACTTCGATGAACTGGCGGCTCGATACCGCCGAGTTCGATGATGGAGATCACGTCCTCAAGGTCGAGGTGGTGGACAGGGCAGGGAATGTAGGAACAACCTCCATCGATCTGTCGTTCGATAATGCGCCGAACCAGCCACCGGTCATCGCGTTCGGTTCGGGTGAGGAATGGTACGAGACGTTGAACGGTATCACGATCACGGTGGAGGATATCGACGGCCAGGTCTCTGAGATCTACGGATATATCGACAGCGATCCGGTGAACATCGAGCTGGTGTCGGCAGGTGTCTACTTCGTGAACACCGAAGACCTGGATGAAGGTATGCATACGCTCGACATCAGCGCGAAGGACGATGACGGAAGTGCCGGGACCGCTTCGATGTGGTTCGGAATAGATGGCGCCGACCCGGAGATCACGTTCATCAGGCCCAAGGGCGAGTATGTCTCTGGTACCGTGGACATAGAGCTCCAGGGGACCGACAACGTTGGGATCGCGGAGTATCTCATCTGGATCGACGGAGAGGAGGTGCATGCCGGTGACAGCGAGTATACCTGGACGCCTGGCACCGACGGTATGTACACGATAAGGGCCTACGCAGTGGACAACGCAGGGAACCGGGTGTTCGAGGAGATCACCGTCATAGTGGACAATGAACCGCCGGAGATCGAGATAGATTCACCCGATGAGGGGGATTGGCTCTCGGGAACTGTGAACGTACAGTACGAGGTCACAGATGACAACGAGGTACAGGAGACAAAGGGGTACGTCGACGGAACGCTCGTGCACACCGGACCGGGCTCATGGACGTTGGACACGACCAACTTCGGGAACGGCATCAGGACCATCAAGATCGTGGCCAGGGACGCTGCCAAGAACTCGCGGTCGTTGGACATCGAGGTAGGAGTGGACAACAAGGATCCCGTTGTTGAGATCACGTCACCCGAGGCGGATGACCTCGTTACAGGGACAGTGGACATCGAGGTAGACGCCTCGGACAACGACGAGATCACGTCGCTCGAGGTCTTCATCGACGGCGTCCTGGTCGGTGAGACGGAATCCTTCCAGTGGGATTCGACGTCTGTCAACGACGGAAGCCGGCAGATCACCGCCAGGGTCGAAGATCGGGCCGGGAACGTCGCGAACGATGTCGTTTGGATAACCGTCGATAACGAGGATCCCGCGGTGGAGATCACCACGCCGGAGGACGCCTCCCTCCATGCAGGTGATATTCTCATCGAGATCGAGGCTGAAGATGATGTGAGCGTGGAGGAGGTGAAATGCTATCTCGACGGCTCACTGCTATTTACCGGTTCGCAGCACACCTGGGACTCGACCGAGGTCGAGGACGGGGATCATGAATTGAAGGCGGTCGCCGAGGACGGCGCAGGCCACACCGCCGAGCATGTGCTCGAGATCACCATTGACAATACGGCCCCGACGATCGAGCTCATCACCCCTGAAGAGGACGAGACCCTCGAGGGAGATGTGGAGGTGGAGATCGATGCCGAGGATGCGTCAGATATCACCGATGTCAAGGTGTATGTGGACAGCACAAAGGTATCGGAGGAGCTCGAGTTCACACTTGACACAACAGAGTTCGCCGACGGTGACCGGATCCTCAAGGTCATAGTTGAGGACGAGGTGGGGAACGTAGCCACGGAGGAGTACGATATCTACATCGATAACGTGTTCCCGTTGACAGTGGGGATCATCTCGCCGGCAGAGAGCGAATGGCTATCCGGCACCTCTTTCATCGACGGCGATGTCGAGGATGACGAGAACGACATCACCGAGATCAAGCTCTTCGTCGATGGAGACGAGGTCGCGTCCGGCCTCAACGAGGACTTCGACCTCGACACAACCGAGTACGATGATGGTGAGCATACCATCAAGATATGGGCCAGGGACGACGCAGGATACACGAACAGCTCAGAGGTCGTCGTGAACTTCGATAACACCGCTCCGTCGGTCGAACTGACCTCGCCGGAGGATACCACGGTCAACGACACTGTGACCTTCGAGATAGAGGTGGAGGAGGAGGGGTCGGGGGTCGCGAACATCGTGTTCACTATTGACGACAAGGTGATCTCAGAGGGGCTCGACACGTCGGTGGAGTGGAACAGCCTTGTGAAGGAGGACGACATGTACACCCTGTTCGTCGACGTCGAGGACAACGTCGAGAACGTCGAGCAGCTCGAGGTCGAGATATATGTCAATAACAAGGTGCCAGCGTTCACGCTTTCACCGCTGAACAACTCACACTTCAGAAAGGATCGGGAGATCATCGTGGACTGCGACGACTCCGATATCGAATACATCTGCATGGAGCTCGACGGCGACGAGGTCTGCCGCGACACGGTAGGCGAGTGGCTCTTCGAGACCGAGGATTACGACGATGGCGAGTGGTGGATGAACATCACCGTCGAGGATTGGGGAGGCGACCAGACGAGCATCGAATACAGGTATGCGGTGGACAACACCCCGCCCGAGATCGAGTTCGTCGCGCCACTCGATTATTACATCTCCGGAGAGGTTGACATCGAGACGCACGCATCTGACAATTTCCTCGTTGCGACCGTCGAACTTGGTGTAGAGGACATCTCGCAGAACTCGACCTCCGAGGTCCTGACCTGGGACACGGAGGGTTACGATGAGGGGGAGTACGAGGTGGAGGCCGTTGTCACTGACAAGGCCGGCAACTGGGCCGACGCGGTCCGTTCGTACTTCATCGACAACACACCGCCGACCGTCTCGATCACGAACCCCGAGCATGGAGAGAAAGTGGAGGGGACGGTGACAGTCACGGTCGATGCCTACGACGGCGTCCTGCTCGACAAGGCCCACTTCTACGTCGACTCGCAGCTGCTTGAGATAGACGACGAAGACCCGTATTCCTTCAGCTGGGACTCGACATCTGTTCCTGACGGCAACTACACAATGGAGGTCGAGGTCTTCGATGCAGCCGGCAACTTCGCCAGGGACAGCATCAGGGTCAAGGTCGGGGATGAACCATCCGCGATCGTGACCGAGCCCACCGTAAAGGTGCTCAGCCCCTACGACGTCGACGGCGTCGAGAGGATCGTCCTCACCGACGAGGAGACCGACTATCAGGGTCTTCCCGTCATCGCGTCGCTCGCACGGAACCACGGCGTCACTCCGTCGGCTGATTGGTCGGCGGACAGCGACGTCGAGCTGGAGATCGACTTCACGAGCCTGGCGGACTACTCCGGCAGGATAGCTTTATCATACTGGACCGCGCCGAACAAGGCGCTGGTCGTGGACTCATATTCGAACCTGTTGCGCGGAGCGCCAATAGCATCGGCGATGGACATACCGTTGCTGTACTACGGGAGCTCGACCGACGAGGCGTTGTGGAAGCTTGGTACCGTTCACGCTTCCGATATCCTTGTGATCGGTGACACACCCTACAACGCCAAGGGCGCGCAGGTGATCGAAGAGGCGGATGCCCTTGAAACGGCCCTCGGTATCTGGCTGAACAAGGGCATCACGCCTTCATATATCGTGGCGACGAACCCGAACGACGTGAGCGCCAACACCGACCATCAGTCCGCCTTCGCGGGCACTTTCGCCGCGCACTACGGCGGCCTCATGGTCCTCTGCACCAACTCGGCCACGGATATCTACAACAAGGTGCAGGCGACCTATTCGCTGATGGACGACTACGAGGTCGTACCCGAGCACCTGTGTATCGTGGGCGACCACATATCGATGCCGTTCACCTACGAGAACCACGGGTTCGGCAACGAGCCGTCGGACAACAAGTACGCCGACAGGGACGGAGATGCACACACTCTCGAGGTCGCCGTCGGAAGGGTGCTTGCAAAGACCCTCCCCGACCTCAGCTACTACCTCGATCGGATCATCAACTACGAGAGCTACCTCGATACCACCAACGCACCCATAGCGCCCTCGCCCAGGCTCATGCAGGAATTCGCGAACAACGCCGTTATCTACATGGGATGGGCGGCCGAGTTCGCAGAGGATTCGGAGAACCACTGCAGGGAGTCGCTCCGATTGGAGGGATGGTTCAACACCCAGGACGACACCGACGTGGCCCATGCCATGATGACGAGCCAGCTCATGCGCGATTTCGCCAATTCGAGCTTCATCGTCATCAACGCGGACCACGGGATGCCCACCGGGACGGTGACCTTCGATTCCGGCGATCTGCTTGATCTGCACCCGGGAATATCGTTCGGTGTGAGCTGTTCGGTTGGCCGTATCGACGGCGTCAACAAGGAGAACAGCCTGACCTACACATTCCTCGAGAAGGGGACCAACGCTTGGTTCGCCCCGACCCGAACTGCATACGGATCTTGGGTGCAGACCTACCCGTACCAGCCGATCGCGGCACCAGGGCTTTGTTATCTTTACATCAGGGATACCCTGGGAAACGACCATACGACCGGGCGTGCGTACATGGAGGCGAAGAACGGCCTCATCGCTCATTCCGATTCCAACGTGAACAAGGGGACGGTGTGGCAGTACGTGCTGTACGGAGATCCGGGATTCAATCCGTACGAGCCATGCAACGAAGGATGGTTCTGATGATACAGGGCCGATCGGAGGACCTTAACAGATGATCTTGGTAGCATACGAGGGGATCGAACACGAGACGATGCAGTTCATAGCGGAGACCCTAGGCAAGTACATCTCCGTCCTGGACGGCGGCACACTCCCGCTCCCGCGGGAGGCCTACGATCAGGAGCGGAATCAATGGAACGCCGCAGTCATGATCGGCTCCATCGAGGACACCGACAACATGATCCTCCTGGTGACCCATGTCGACCTATTCGTCCAGGACCTGAACTTCGTCTTCGGTGTCGCAGACCGTGCATCGATGAACGCCCTCGTATCGACGAACAGGCTCGGATCCCTCGACCCGACCATCGCCCGACGGAGGATCATCAAGGAGGCCGTCCATGAGGTCGGCCACCTGCTCGACCTCGATCACTGCCCGGACAGTAGATGCGTTATGCATTTCTCGAACAGCCTCAGCGAGGTGGACGAGAAGGGGAAGGAGTTCTGCCCGAGCTGTACAAGGCATCTGGAGAAGGTCATCGAGCTGAGAGGGCTGTACTGACGGGGCCAGTGTGCGATAGATTGCGGCATATGATTCGATCGATCAATTGAAATGAGAATTGGAAATCGATCTTGAATGTAGTTGATTGGCCACCCTTCCGTAACGACCCCCCACGCTTATGCAAAGATTGGGCCAATATAGGCATGAGAAGAAAGCCCACAATGGAGAAGAGATGATCTTCGGGTGGGTGCTAGCTGAATATTTGCATGGGTGTAAGCGTTTTCCAAGCGTGGGCCGTCAGCATCTTCTCAGCACGTCTTCGTCCGTTCTGAGCAGGTTTTCCGAATTGGAGCATAATGCTTGCTCCACTACCAACGATCTATCCTAAAGCCCTGCTTCGCATCTTCCAAGCCCTACAAGCAATGGCAATCTCCAAGCAGGAACGGCTAGTCACCTGAATGTAAGCAAAGGGAAGCCTGGTCGTCTAGACCATATTGTACTCCTGCACGATCTTGGACACCTCCTTGACGTCCTTGACCTTGTTGGCGACGAGGTAGTCGAGGACCTCCTTCCTGTTGTGGACCACCATGTCGATCTCGGAGAGCGGGATGCCGCTGCCCTTGGATATCTTCTCCCGGAGCTTGCTCGGGACGCCGGTGTGTCGAAGGCCCTTCTTCGGGGAGTACATGTAGAGCGTGTTCAGGTTAGGTTTGCCGCCCTCGAACCCGCCGACCTCGGAGATCTCCGTGATACGCCGGATCGATTTCTGCGGCGTCGTGATCCTCGACTGCATGATGATGAGATCGAGAGCCGACAGCTGAACGGCGGGGACCTCCATGGGTGGGCTCGTTATCCTCGTGATGGTCTCCATAGCCGTGTTGGCGTGGAGGGTGCCGAGGCATCCGTCATGACCGGTGTTCATGGCGGTGAAGAGTGTCTTGGCCTCGGGACCCCTGACCTCACCGACGATGATCCTGTCCGGACGCATACGTAGAGTGTTCTTCAGCAAGGCGTCCATTGTGATCTCGTTGGTGTTGGGGCCAGGCGGCACCGATTCGAGGCGGATCCACTGGTCTATGGAGAGCTGAAGTTCGGCTGTGTCCTCTATGGTCACGACCCGCTCGTTCTGCGGGATGAACGAGGCGAGGATGTTCAACGTCGTCGTCTTACCGCTGCCGGTCCCTCCGGATACCAGGCAGTTCGATGGCGATGAGCGCAACCCCTCCACCGCGGTCCATATGAACGCGGCCGTCAATGTATCGAGCGTCTCGTTCAGA
>JANQNJ010000131.1 GCA_028279645.1 Thermoplasmatota archaeon | reverse complement strand
AGATGCCGGAAGTAAGCCGGCTCCCCCGTGAACCGCCCCCCGTGGGACGGGTACTTCTCGCCCTCCCTACGCCAGAAGTCCGGCGTGTCGGTTGTGAAGCTGTAGGTCCCGGTGACCTCGGCAATGACATCCTCCTTCCCGATGAGGAAGGCCGCGCCGCCTGCCGAGGCGGTGTATTCCAGCACGTTGCCGGGCCGGCCCTGTGAGGTATCGGCGCCTATGACCATGCCGTAGTTGATCATACCGGCCTGGGTCATGCCGATCACGGCCTGCAGGGCGGCTGTGCCGGCCTTGCACGCGAATTCGAAGTCTGCCGCCGTCATGACGGGCGTGGCCCCGATGGCCTCGCCCACCACCGTCGCCGACGGCTTGACGGCATATGGGTGCGACTCCGAACCGACATAGATGGCGCCTATGAGCGCCGGGTTCACCGCGGCTCGGACCAGGGCGTTCCTGGCCGCTTCCACCGATATGGTTATCGTATCCTCGTCCGGCCCGGGGACCGATTTTCGTATGATGTTCAGGCCCCTGGACAGCGCCTGGCCGTTCTCCCCCCAGACGCTGGCTATCTCCTCGACGGAGATCCTGTACTTCGGAACGTAGCTTCCGTACGTCACTATTCCGACCATTCAATATCACCTGACCGTTTTGAACGTGAATTTCCTACATATCATGATACGACGCATCGTCGTCATTCATCCCATCTGTTATCTCATCAACAATTCAACTTTCACACGAAGCTGTGTATCTTGGCCGACAGCTCCTCGTAGTCCATCTCCGTGATGGCCAGGGGGATCCCCTCCACCTCGGACAGTCTTATGGCAAGCTTGTCCACCTGGGACGGCCTGTGGAAGACCACGAGCCCGGGCTTGAGCGGGTGCGCCCTTATGGCCACCATCGGCGACCTTCCGTACCTGACGCCCAGGAATATCAGCGCCCTCTCGCTGGTCCAGCCGTAGATCTTGTGGTACTCCGAGCTGTTGATCGACGTGATCGCCCGGAGGCTGTCGATCACGGTATAGCCCCAGAGGATGCGCTTCATCCTGGCCTTGGAAGCGACCAGGGTCGCCTCGATCGACTCCAGGAAGTCGGCGGCCGCCACCCCCTCGTTGAACTCCCGGATATCTGGTATCGCCTCGTTCTGCTCCTCCCCCTCGAACCGCTTGATGACGTCGCTCCCCCTCTGCTTGTCGATCTCGATCATAGCCTCGATAAGGCGCTTAACAACCGTCACACCGGGCGACTTCCGCCGGCCCGATTCGTAATCGCTGATCACGGAGGGTGATATTTCCAGGCTCTTCGTCAGCTCCCGCTGAGAGATACCGAAGTTCTTGCGCCACTTCTTTATCACCTGGCCAGGGTTCTCGCTGAGAACGATCTCGCCGGCGATCTTCTCCGAGAGGTCGAGGCTCATGAATTTAAGAGAATATTGGATGTATATAAGGATATCTGTTTTTGACGATGTTCGTGTTCGGCGATGAACGGGGGAATGTGGGTCTGGCGGGAGGTGGAGGCCGGGCGGGTGCCAGCTACATTCGGGCATGGGTGTTGGCAAATACCGACGTGTGCGGGTTGATCTCGGCGTGGGTGCTTCATCCGTCCGCATCTTCCAGGCGGGTGGGTCCGAACTGAGTGCAAGCATGGGTGTATGCGAATATCGGCGATGTGCTAGCAGTTACCGGCGTGGGCCGTCGTTGTACAGCTCACGTCGTAGTTCAACTCGGTTGAAGATAAACTATATACGCCAGAACCTGCAAGAGGTTAACATGGGAGAGAAATGGAGTAGAGGTCAGAAGATATGGGCAGTTGTTGGAGGCAGTTCGATATTCGTTGTGGCATTGCTGGTCTTGATCACGTTCATCGCTCCGACCGGATGCGGTTGTACTGAAGAGTACTCTGAAGGCCATGCGACCGTAGTGGGAGATAACTACAAGATCCAAGCCATCTCAATGAACCAGATATCTATCTTGAACTTAAGGTTCCAGCTTCTGGACGAGTACGGAGGGCCGAAGGTCGACTCTGAAGATGAGGCGATCTACGGCGAGGTCTCCGAGATCGCAGTTCAGCCATATTTCTCGAACCAGAGCTTCTACGAGACCAAGGACGATACGATGCCTTTGAACGAGACTGCGAACGACCAGTTCTATTATTATGTCGTGTTTCAAGATGTGGATGCGAACGGCTATGTGAACGCCGGGGACGTATTCCTCGTCAAGGGCAGGTCCAACAGTGGGAACGCTGGTGAGGGCGACATATTCCGGCTGAAAAATAAGGCGACCGGGAAGACCATCTGGGAAGTGGAGTTTCCAGAGGCCTGATCATCCGATCGGGGATCGATATGAAGGAACCGCCGAAAGGGAAGGACCAGGACAAAAGGGATACCAAGCTATCCGTGAGCGACAGGTATGCAGTCTTCATCACTATCATCATCATCATCTTGATCCTGGTGATTCATGCACTGAAATACGATCCTTATGTCTACGACGTCGAAGAGTTCGGAGAGGGCCATGTGAACGTCGTGAACGATGATTACTGGATCGACATCGTCTCAATGAAAGCAATAAGGATCAAGAACGTTCGTTACTCGTTCATGGATGAGAACGGGACTGTGAACCTCGACACAAATGGAGAACCTCTATCAGGCAAGATAATCCCGATAACAGCCCAAGAACATGAGGATAATCAGAGTTTCTTTGAATCCCCAACAGATACATTACCGTTGAACGCAACAGATCCAAATGAACCATATTATTATGTGGTGTTCTTAGATAAGGATGATAATGGATTCGTCAATGCAGGGGATGTGTTTTACGTTAAAGGCAAGGATAACGGTGGGTTGGGAGAGGAGGATGATATCTTCCGGATCAAGAATGCGAGGACAGGAAAGATCGACTGGGAAGTTGAACTACCGGTGGCCTAGCTTATATCGATAACTAACGGTTGTTGCTCCAGGGTAAGCTTTATACACCAACGTAGTTAATATCAATGTATGGGAGAGAAAGGGCCTGATCCAAAGAGGACCATGGTCGTGGTGATCATCATCGCCCTGGCCCTGTCCAATGCATTGTTCATCTGGGTCAAATATTATGCAACGGATACCGACGAGAATGTGAATCAAGCTAGGTATAAGGAATTGGACGGGGATTTCCATATCAAACTTACGCATTTCAGAAGCAAGGATATCAGCGACACAGGCTTCTATATTGTTGATCTATATGGAGGGACGCTGCGCACGTGGGAAGGTAAGGACCTGCGGGGCAATATCAGAGATATCACCGCAATGGACCACACGAAGAACGAAAGCTTTTATGAGAACGCATCAGACACTGATCCCTTGAACTACACAGATAGAGGAGCATTCTATTACTACATCGCCTTCGTCGATGCGAACGATAATGGATTTATCGATTCAGGAGATCGGTTCTTTTTGAAGGGCAAGATCAATGAAGGAGTGGTCTATGGGAGCCATACGCTCAGGATCACTTCAAATGAGACTGGAAGATCCCTTCTTGATGTATCTCTCAGGCACCGATGAATTCCGTCGTTTTGGAGCCGCCCTCACATCCGGGGATGCTTGTGAGGGTTCTCCTCCCACTTCTGCTTGCAACCGCCTGAGCAGAAATAGTAGGTCTCGCCCATGTGCTCGCTGAACATAGCCAGCTTCGGGTCGACCTCCTTGCCGCACAGCGGGTCGATCCTGATCTCGGCCTTCTTGCGCTTCCAGAATGGCATGTAGATTAGATTTCCGGCCTCATTGATAAGATTGACACCGAAAATCATGACAACGGGGGCTGTCCAGAACGATCAAAAAAGAAAATGGAAGACCGGCTCGCAGGCCGCGTAGCGGCGGTCTGCGAGCCGGTTCAATATCTCGTCTATTATCAACGATGGGTCGACTACGAACCGTAGGATATCTATAGGGTCGCTTCGAAGTCGCCATCGTCGTAGACGATCTTTATCGGCGTGGTCCCGTTCGGCACATCGAAGTAGGATGTCCAGCGGACCTCCTCGTTCTCCGAGTAGGTTGCGGTGGGGTCGGTATCCTCGCCGGTCTTGATATACTGGGTACTGCCAGCGTCCTCGACCTCGAACAGGGAGGCGTAGAGACCACGGTCGATGGGACTGACGTTCTTCACGGTCAGGTTGACGTAGAAGTCGCCGTCGTATGCCGAAGCGTTGTCGTCGACACGGCCGCTATCGTGGACCGTGACCTCCCACCGATCGGGCTGAGCGACGTGGTTGTAGCTGGGCACGTCATCGGTCAACGGGTCGGTGATGAACAGACCAGGTGTGTACTCGATGGTCTTTCCAACCGTGTCCGTTGGTACCTCGAACGATAGCCAGAACGTCAGTGTCCCCTTGGGGGCGATGGTCGTCGATGGGCTGTCATCGTCATGGGGGGTGTACTTGAGACCCGTGGCGTCTACCAGATCGAAGTTGAAGTAGATCACGGAGAAGTCGTTCTCCTGGTTCTTGTTCGTTATCTTGAGCTGAAGGTAAAGGAAGACCTTACCGAGGTCCGGTTCGAAATCGCTGAAATCGTACCACCGTTCTTCTGCCTGCAGCACTTCAATCTTACCCTTTGCTTTGAAGACCTCGTCATCCTCGTCGAGGCAGCCAGCGGAGAAGACCACCAGCGTCAAGATAAGGACTGAGAAGATCGATATCATCTTTTTCTCCATGCATTTCACCTCTGAACTACGGTAATATACCAGGCAACCATGTTGGTAATCGTTTATAATCGTTCCCCTCGACACTGGGACCTCTGTAACCGGGATAAAATGGTAATTGATCGGAGGAATGGTGCTCGATTTCCGACGATGAACGATAGGAACCAGCGAAAATGGGGGAAAAACAAAGAATCAACCATTCAATTTATATATCCCAATCGTCAAATTTCAATATGTAATGGGAAGAACAGGGCGATCCACCGGACCCCGGCGCAGAACGAGGGGGCGAAGGGGCAGCAGACAGGCGGACGGTAGGAGGTCCCATCTGGTCCATGAACACGGTATCGTTCGAATAGAGAACCGGGAGCTTCGGCCAATGGCCCGTAGACGTCGCCTTGAGAGGGACCACCGTCCATACCCGGAAAGACCCGACGTCCACAAGCAGAGCAAGCAACATGAAGCAAGGAAGGGACGAAAGGTCCCTGTTGGAAGGGAACGTCCGCCGTACGGACGACCCCGCCGCCCACCGCCCCGCCGGCAGTCATCATTAGGATATCCTTATAGAGGGAGAGGTTCCAAGGATCGTAAGAAAGGGTCCAAGAGGAAGAAGGGGCAGTCGATTGAGAAGAAGAGGAGAGGGATAAGGAGGAAGATCATCGTCCTCCTCCTCGTGCTGGGAATGGTGGTGATCGGATATGCCGCGATCTATCAGTACGCCTTGGGCGTGGTCGAGGAGACCGAGATAACGATCGAGCGGATCGTCGTCAGGGACGGCGAAACGGCGATAAATGTCAGTGTGGACGCCGTCATTGACATACCTACCTCGCGCGATACATCCCTGGAAGAGGTCGACATCGACGTGATGTACCGTACTACCCTGCTCCATCATTTCGATGAAGCACCGGATGGGATGGAAGGCGGGAACTCCAAGGTGCACCTCGAGTTCGACATCGAGCCGAGCACCTATGGCGTCGGAAGGTTCGTCGACGACCTGATGGAGATGAGGACGATCTACATCCGGATAGTCGGTACCGTCAGGAACCAGGGCATCATATCCTTCGAGCTGCCGGTGGACAAGCATGTTCCCATCAAGGGCTTCGGCAGACTGGACGTCGACACCGACACCATCGAGGTGCCGATGATCGACGACGACGGCATCGACGTGAAGGTGTCGGCATCGGTCGACAACCCATCTGACATCGAGGTGGAGATAGACAGGTTGAGCTTCGACGTCCTCTACAACGGCACACCGTTCGAACTGATCGATACCGACGGTTTCCTGAAGCAGGGCAGGAACGAGCTGGCCTTCGACCTATCGATCCCGGCCGATGCCGGCTGGATCTACAACGACATCATCGAAAGGTTGCTCGATGACGGCACGCCCGCACCGT
>JANQNJ010000107.1 GCA_028279645.1 Thermoplasmatota archaeon | reverse complement strand
CTGCTCTACTGGATCAGGGCTTTCCCTTAAACCAGCAGTATCAATAACATGTACTGGCATCCCTCGCAGTCCTCCACCTTCCCCATCTTCTCCCTGAAGCAGCGGAAGCTCTCGGGATCCTGCCAGATCGCCTCGAATCGACGATCGTGGACATTGCCCACGACGAATTCCTTCTCGCCGTAGAACAGATAGCAGGGATAGATGTCGCCGTCGGCGGTGCAGAAGCACTGTGCACGACCGGCGCTGCACCTGTAATCATCGCCGTCCATCTCCTCCACCGGGTCGGTCTCCCGCGTCCGCGTCATTGTGAACCTCGGATTGAGCCTTATCTCGATCCTGTCGGCATATTTCGGCTCTATCTCCTCCAGCATGTAGCGGTAGAACTCCTGGTACTCTTCAGGCGTTAGCATCAGCCTCTCGATGTTGGTCATACCCCTGCCCACGGGGAACTCGTCAATGACCTTCAACACGTCGGCTTCCAGCGTAAGCAGCAGCTCGATGAGCTCGGGGAACTCTCCGGCATTGAGCTTCGTTGCCACCGCGTTGACGATCACACCGAACCCCATCTTCTTGGCGGCCTTGATGTTCTCCACCACACGGTCGAAGATCCCCTTTGTTCCTCTTATCCTCTCGAACGTCCCGGGGTCGGCGCTGTCGAGGCTGATCGTGATATACCTCATTCCCAGGTCCCAGAGCTTCTGCAATCGTTCTTCGTCCAGGAGCACGCCGTTGGTGGGAAAGGTGATGTCGATGCCGCGGTTCACGGTCTCCTCCAGCAGGTCGAAGAACCTCTTCTCGATGAGCGGCTCCCCTCCGAGGTAGTTGATCTGAACCACACCCATTCCTTCCATGATGTCGACCATCTCAATACAGTAGTTCCAGTCGAGGGTGTCTACCTGGTCGGCAGCCCCCTCATCGGGTACCGCCTTCGCGCTGGCATAGCAGTGCATACATCTCAGATTGCAGGCCGATGTGATCTCCCAGTGGAACTGCAGCGGAGCGGAATAGTATCCGGTCTCCGGAAGCTTCTCCCATCTCTCCTCCAGGCGGTCAACGACCCCTTCCAGAAAGTTGGGGAATATCCTTCCCGGTACCGCATTGATCGTCGTCACGAAACCTCGCTGGACAAGGTCCTCCAGGAATCCGCTGATATCCCCCTCGATATCCTCGGGAGCTCGATCATAAAGCTCGCCGATCGCCTCCGAAAGCCCCTTGACGCTTCTGGGCCCCTCCTGAAGGAGAGTACAGACCAGCGTCCCGAAGTGGTCGAGCTCGGCGAAGTCGAACAGCTTCTTCCTGTAGATGATCCCGCCAAAGGCCTCCTGCCGGATCCCGACGAACTCTGAGAGAGCAATGGCTGTGTCTCCACCTATCTCGCCGACCTCGTCCAGAACGTTCTGCAGGCTCACGTTCCGTCAGTTGAACCGCGATGTAAATAGATTCCTATCTGGGACATGATCTGTGCCAGGTCGGAAGCCATGCTCGAAAGAGCGAAATATCTATTACAATCTATAAGCGGCATCTGCCTGGAACGAGGTTTTCCGCTGTCCTCGAACGGTATCACTAGTTTCCCAGTTCAGTAGATGTTGTAGTACCCACAGGGTCTGCAGGAATTCTCGGATTCCCGCATCTCAGGTCTCTTATATTCCTTCAGATGCATGAGTCCCCTCCAGTGAGGGTATTCTCATCGTCGGTTATAAACTTTTCACCTTTCGCCAGGGCCGTGCCAACAGTTATATATACTCCGGTGACACACTTCGAACGGAGGTCCATCCCATGCAAGCAGTGGTACTGGCCGCGGGAGAAGGCAGAAGACTCAGACCGTTGACAGACTCGAAGCCGAAGGTCATGATATCCGTGGCCAACCGGCCGATCCTCCATCACGTGGTGAGCGCCCTCAAGAGGGCGGGGATCACCGATATGATCATCGTCGTGGGCTACCGGAAGGAGCGTATCATGAGCTACTTCGAGAGCGGAGGCGAGATGGGGCTCAACATACAGTATGCGTTCCAGGAGAAGCAGCTGGGAACCGCCCACGGCCTGCTTCAGGCCGCCGATATGCTCGAGGACGAGTTCATCGTCGTTCCGGGAGACAACATCGTGCCCTCCAAGGGGATAGAGGACCTGATGGCGAAGGAGGCTCCCAGCGTCCTTGCGACCACGAGCGAGACCCCGTCGAAGTACGGCGTCGTGGAGATGACCGGCGACCTGGTCCGATCCATCGTTGAGAAGCCTCCGGTCACCGAGAGCCACGTCATAAGCACCGGCGCATATCATCTGACAAAGGATATCTTCCCCACGATCCAGAGCTGTATCGAGGAGGGCGAGTTCACGATCACCGGCGTACTCAACAGGATGCTCGATGGCGGCACCTCCATGGGATTCGCCACCACCACCGGCTGGGTCGACGCCGTCTATCCTCACGATCTTCTCGTGATGAACGACTTCCTCATGGACAAGATGGTCCTCACAGGGGCAAAGGAGTTCTCGAACTCGTTCGTGGGGCCGGACGCATTCATCGGCAAGGGGAGCGAGATCCATCCAGGATGCATCATCGAGGGAAAGGTCCTCATGGGCGAGAACTGCGAGATAGGACCCAACGTTGTCATCAAGGGCCCGACGACCCTGGGAGACAACGTCGTGGTCTCGGCGTTCACCCAGGTGGAGAACTGCCTGATCATGGACGACTGCCAGGTCGGGACCCATGGCTCCCTGAACAGGTCGGTCGTCTCCGCCGGGACCGTTACCGGTGCCAATGTCGTCCTTCGTGCCAGGTACGAGGGCGAGCCAGACACACCGTTCCCCGAATCGATCCCCGGCCGCCGGTCCGATCTCGGCCCTGTTATCGGGTCCGACTGCCTGATCCTCGATTCCACCACCATCGAACCGGGCCTCGTCATCGGCAATAGATGCAGGATATCGGCCGGGACGGTGCTTAGAAGCGATCTCCAGAACGAGTCGCTGGTGGTCTGATGTGCGGCATCGTCGGCTATGTCGGCCATCGCCGGGCCGGTCATGTCGCGATAGAGTCGCTGAAGCGGCTCGAATATAGAGGTTATGATTCTGCAGGCATAGCTCTGGGAGGCGACGGGTTCGAGGAGATCACGCTCGTGAAGAAGAAGGGCGGCGTCTCCGACCTCGTTCCCAATATCCCGGAGACAGACGCTACTATTGCGATCTCCCATACGCGATGGGCGACCCACGGAGTTCCATCCGACAGGAACGCACATCCACATTCCGACTGCAACGACGAGATAGTCCTCGTCCACAATGGCATCATCGAGAACCACGTCGAGCTGAGGGAGGCCCTCGTCGACGGCGGACACAAGATGCGCTCTGATACCGACACAGAGACATTGGCGCATCTCATCGAGGACAACCTCGATCAGGGGTTGAAGATCGCGATCTCGAAGGCCCTTGAACGGGTTGAAGGATACTACGCCCTGCTCGTCTATCGAAGGGGAGAACCGGGCTTCTATGCTGTCCGAAAGGGCAGTCCCCTGGTCGTGGGCCTGGCAGAGGGCGAGACCATCGCGGCAAGCGACGTCGTCGCCGTTCTTCCCATCACCAAACATGTCATGTATCTGGACGACGACCAGATGGCTCATATCACACCCACCGGGGCAGAGGTATGGGACGGTGACGGCAGCGCCGTGGAGCCCGAGATCCACACCGTTGAGATGCGGCTCGAGGATGCGGAGAAGGGCGGTTACGAGCATTTCATGCTGAAGGAGATCAACGAGATCCCCGAGGCGATCCATCGCTCACTGAGAGGGCGAATAGCCGAGGGCCAGCGTCTGTACAGACTGCTTGATTCGGTCCCCTCCGTCAAGATCGTCGCATGCGGCACTTCCTATCACGCAGCCCTGACGGGCAAGTACTTCCTCGAGGAGGTCGGCTCGATACCGGTACAGGTCTACCATTCATCGGAATACAGGTACTGCAAGGAGTTCGGTCCGAAGGACGAGGTGATCATAGCCGTTAGCCAATCCGGCGAGACCGCCGATACCATCGCCGCCGCGAGGAAGGCGAAGTCGGCGGGGAAGAGCGTCATCGCCGTGACCAACGTCATCGGTAGCTCGCTCACCAGGATAGTGGACGAGGTAATCCTCACCCGGGCGGGTCCCGAGATAGGGGTCGCCGCGAGCAAGACGTTCAACACGCAGCTCATCGCCCTGTATCTTCTCGCCCTGCAGGTTGCGAGGGAGACGACCCACAGGGACCTCGAGTTCATCGAGACGATCAGAAAGGAAATGAGGCTCCTGCCAAGGCAGATACGCAGGGTCCTCGACGACACAGAGGACGTCATGGTGGCGTCCCGCATGCTGGTGGACGCCCACAGCTCGGTCTTCATCGGCAGGCACATCA
>JANQNJ010000122.1 GCA_028279645.1 Thermoplasmatota archaeon | reverse complement strand
CGATGCCGGCGGATACTACAAGATCAGCCTTGCGGAAGGCGACTACGACCTGGAAGCCTCAAAGGCCGGATACCAGACCGACACCTTCCACACCGACATCGAGGTCACCTCCGGCGATGGGACCTCAGTGAACATCGAACTCACGAGGACGAACAGCGCCCCCGAGATCAATGATATCGACTTCGATCCGGACCCGGTGCCGAACGACGGCGAGACCCTGCTGTACATATACGTCGAGGTCGACGATATGGACGGTATCGATGACATACGCTCGGTGATCATCGACCTTTCCGAGATCGGCGGACGCGACGACCAGAAGCTCTACGATACCGGCAGTCACGGCGACAATGAGGAGGAAGACGGCATTTTCAGCTACAAGACGACGGTGGACGCCGACATCGAGGTAGGTGCCTATGATCTCGAGGTGACCGTGACCGATAATTCCGGCGAGGTCGTGACCGACAGCGGTGTGCTCACTGTGGAGAAGAAGAAGAAGGATCCCGACAACGGCGATGACGACGGCATTCCGGGCTTCATGGGCATCGAGATGATCGCTGCAATGGCCGCGATCGTATCGATATTCGCCTTCAGCGGCAGGCGGAGGCGCTGAGCCGCTCCAATACACCCTCAAACCCTCGATAATGGCCGTATCGGCCCCTTTATGAGTATATATAGCACTAGGGAAAATGCTTTAAATAGGGTATTGTTTAGGGGGAGAGATGAGCTTCCTGCAATCTAAGAACATGCAGTATATCCTGGTGCTCCTCACCACCATCGCTGTGATAAGCTCCATCTATCTTTGGAGCCTCGGCGAGGACACCCAGGATGTTCGCAGGGCGAAGTACGGAGATACCACCGTCATCCAGTACACAGGCTACTTCGAGGACGACAGGATCTTCGATACCAACGTGGAGCTCATCGCTGGGAGCCCGGACTATCCCAAATCCAGTACCTTCACCGAGAGGGACGTTTACGAGCCGCTGACCGTGACCATCGGCGAGGGCCGTTTCCTTCCCGATTTCGAGATGGCCATCATCGACATGGCTCCTGGCGAGACCAAGACGATAACCATCCCTGCCGAGCGCGGATACGGCCTGGACAACAACGATCTGATCGTCGAGATCAACATCACGGAATACTACGACATCTATGAGCAGATGACGGTCCAGGAGTTCAACCAGATCTACGGCGACGACTACAACACCAGCGCCGACGGTCCTCCGGTCAACATGACCTTCCAGCACTGGGTCTACGGCTGGGACCTCGTCGTTGTGAACGTCACCACCGACAGGCTAGTGACCATCCGGAACAAGGCGGTCGAGGGGTTGGTGGAGGCATTCCCCTGGGATACGCACATCCTCTACGTTGACGAGGCCATCAACGAGATCAAGCTCCAGCACAGTCCCTCGGTGAACGACGTCCTGAAGAAACAGTACGACAACGTCTACCACTTCACACCCGGCTGGCCCGAGAAACCCCACAAGGAGGGCCCCGGCATCGTGATCGACGTCACCATCGACACCTTCACGATCAACTACAACAGGGAGGTCACCGGCGACACCCTTATGTTCGACCTGACCCTCCTTTCCATCGAGAAGTGAGGCCCGCCCCCACAAAGGATTAAGCATTCTCACACCGATATGGCATTAGCCAAGGTGCTAAGCAGGATCGAGTGGTCCATCATGGCGAAAAGACGGATCCGGAAGGACGAGGCTGCTGCCGAACTCGCAGCGTCAGAGGAGGCGGTCAAGGGGAAGAGGCGGAGGAGGAGGTATGTCCCGTACCACCTCCGCTCACCACGCGAACGCCTCGAGATCGAGCTCTTTTACAGTCTGACCGCTAAAGGTAATGCCGAGACCTATGTGCTCGTCGAGCATTTCTGCAAGGTCTACGGATTTCGTTTCAGGGGCACCATCGCCACGGTCCACCGGCTGCGTTCCTGGCGCCGGGGGGTGAAGGAGGTGCCGACCATCCAGATCAACGGGAACACCGTCTGGGTCGGTGTGCCGCCGCGCGAGGTCCTGGAAAAGATATTCGAGGAGCTTGACAAGGCCTTCAAGGAGGGGTCCGAGGACTCCGATAAGAAAGAGACCAAGAAGAAGGTCAAGAAGTTGAAGAAGGCTTGATCACCTGGGCTCGATCTCGCAGCGCTTCCCGTCGATCCTCAGACGACCCTCGGCGAAGAGCTGGACCGCTCTGGGAAGGAGAACGTGTTCCTCGGAAAGGACCCTGGCCTGCAGCGTGTCCGGTGTATCTCCCTCCAGCACCGGTACCGCCTTCTGAACGATTATCGGTCCTCCGTCTACATCCTCGTCAACGAAGTGGACTGTGCATCCGGATACCTTCATTCCCGATTCAAGGACGGCCGCATGGACCTTCGTCCCATGCATACCGGGACCGCCAAAGAGAGGCAGGAGGGCCGGATGGATGTTTATCATCCTGTTACGGTAGTGATCGATGAACCACGGAGTGAGCATTCGGATGTACCCGGCGAGAACTATGAGGTCGGGTTCGTACGGGTCGATGGCATCCGCCATCATCCTTTCATGCTCCTCTCTCTTCTTCTTCCTGTGGTCGATGGCAACGCCGTCGATCCCGTGCTTATCGGCACGCTCGAGGCAGTAGGCTCCCGGATTGTTCGTTACAACAAGAACGACCTCGGCGTTGATCTCGTTCGCCTCGGATGCGTCGATGATCGACTGAAGGTCCGTGCCCCCTCCCGATGCGAGGACCGCTACCCTGATGCTGGGCATGATGGGTTGAACCGGTGGGATTTACTTAAGGGTTGTGGACGCCGCCCGCTACCATGTGTGCCTCTCTCACGGGTTCCGGCACTCGATGGACATGAAACCTCCTGACCACCTCGAGGCTTGAGCCCATGTCCGTCAAGTGACCGGGCGAGACATAGATCGCCTTTCCTCTGGCACCTCTCATTGCATATCCCCTTGCCTCGCCATCGACCTCCAGGACATGCGAGGAACCAGCCATGATCCCGGGGTTCCGGGGCGAACCGCCAAGCTGGCGCTTGGCGATCCCTATTGTCGGTAGACCGAACTTGACACCGATGTGACATGCAACTCCGAAGCGATGGGGATGGAGGATACCGTTGCCATCCACCATGACCACCGTGTTCTCCGGTATGAACGAGATCAACGGCTCGAATGCAGGCAGCTCCCTGAACGCTAGGTATGTAGCTATGTATGGAAAGTCTGCCTCGATCTCACACGTATGAGCATCGATCCGCTCCTTGGTCCGATGATCGAATATAACGAGGGCGCCCCGTGCCTTGGAGCCTCGATATCCCACATCGAAACCGGCGACATGGTCGATCCCTTCCATCGGTTCGAGCGACACCTTCGGGGCGAGATCGAGCTGTTCCTGCCTCAGTCGGGACAGGATCGGAACGATATCGAAATCATTGAACAGGGTGACATTGGCGATATCGACATGACCACCTACGTACAGGTTCCCGTTAGCATCGGTGAGCCGATCCATACCATCGATCTTCCTCCTCCAGTCCAGGACGGCGCGTAC
>JANQNJ010000044.1 GCA_028279645.1 Thermoplasmatota archaeon | reverse complement strand
GGGGTGGCTGTGCCGGGACGGGCGCGTGGAACGGTGACTGTCCCGAGGTACTCGCCACCCCGGTCCTCTTCGAGTGGACCCCGACCGATGACGGGGACTTCGACATCTATGCGGTCGCGGACAACTCCACTATCATCGATGAGACCGACGAGGATAACAACGAGGGCGACTCCGAGGTGAGCGTCCTTCGCGGAAAGGAGGCTCCAACCTGCGAGATCGACGAGATCACCCCCAGCGACGCGACCCGGGGAGGTTCGACCACCATCGAGTTCAAGGGAGACGTCGACGATGACGGTGACATCATGGAGTACGAGTGGTACTCTAGCCGGGATGGCTTCCTCTCCGGGAGCGACGAGTTCGATAAATCGGCGAACTCGCTCTCGCCGGGCACCCATATCATCTATTTCAGGGTGAAGGACGATGATGGCCTGTGGTCGAAGAATGCGACCACCCAGATCGTTGTCCGGCCCAAGGCCGACGACGACTGGACGGAGTGGATGCACGATAACAACAACACGGGCATATCCACCTCCGGCAGTGTCCTCACTCCGGAGATCCCGTGGCAACGCGCCCAGGACCCGGTGGATGAGATCGGAACGCTTGGATCCCCGGTAGTGGTAGATGGCGTTATGTACTATTGCTCGCTCGAGGCCACACTGGCCCTCGATGCTCAGGATGGCTCGGTCATTTGGATCCAGAAGGATTACGCCACCGCACAATACTCCACCCCGTTGGTCGATACCGAGAACGGCTATGTCGTAGCCATTGGGGATAACCTGACGGTGCTCGATATCGATGATGGAAGCGTGGTCTGGCATCGCGCCTACAACTTCTTCGAGTTCGCCTCCCCATCGCTACATGACGGAAACCTTTACGTACATTCCCTCGGGAACGCCAATCTCACATCGATCGATATCGCAACTAACACGACCAATTGGAACTTCGAGGTGGAACAGGACTATCTGTTCTCCTCGCCATCCATCGGCTTCGGAAATGTCTATGTCGCATCCAGGAACACACCGGACGACAACGACGATTTCTATGCCCTGTACGCCATCGATGTGGACACCGGTGATCTGAACTGGAGGTGGAAGCTTGGAGGTCAGGAGATCGTCGGGATCGGAGTACCGTTCACAGGCGGCGCCTGGCCCATCTGCTCGCCAACCGTCTATGAGGTCGGCGGACAGGGGTATGTCGCCGTTGGCGACACCGCAGGAACGATGTACGGAATGGATCCCGCTGGAGAGGACCCACCGGACCTGATCGACGATGACGGGACCCTGGACAACCAGGACGATGGCGAGGAGCTGTGGAGCGTCGACCTCGACGGCCCCATCGTCTCAACTGCATCCTTCCACGACGATATGCTCTTTGTGGCCACGTGGATGGGAACCGTCTACTGTCTGGACGCGACCACAGGCGGGACCCTCTGGGATACCGCTATCGGCATGCCTTTCTGGGGTTCTCCTGTCATTAACGGTGAGACCGTCTACATCGGCGGTCTCGACTCGTACCTCTACGGTCTTGACATCGATGACGGTTCGATCGTGATGAAGTACCTGACACGACCGCTGACATACATCTACTCGACACCTGCACTCTATCAGGATTCCCTCTACTTTACCGGGGGCGCCGGTCCATGGTTCCTCTGGGTTGACGACGTCTACCAGTTCGGTCCGTTCGCGGACGTCCCCGAGCTGGAGATCTTGGAATCCTCCATAACACTGGGGAAGGAGACCCCGGTGGAGGACGACATGATCGACATCCTTGTTAACATCAGGAACCAGGGAACGGCCGACACCGAGGCCCGCCTCTATCTCTACGAGGAGGAGGAGGATTTCGAGAACATGATCGGCTACGGCACCGTCATGGTACCCGCCGGTGGGTACAGCGGCATGTCGTTCACATGGAACACAACGGACCGGTTCGGCGAGAACGAGCTGATCGCCCGGGTCTGGTCTCCCTTCGATCCGCTGGACGACAACGACATGGCCAAGAGGACGGTCTTCGTCGTGAAGCCGGGCGAGAAGCCGTTCGCGAAGATCAGGCTGATCGATCCGAACCCCGTTGAGGTCGATGACGATCTCGACATACTGTTCAGCGGGACCGGGCACGCCTACGGCGGCGTCGATACATACCTGTGGAACATCTCGGGCAACTTCCTCTCCTCGGAGAAGGAGTTCACCAAGGCGTCCACCGACTTCGATCCAGGCAGCCACACGATCACCTTCACCGTCCAGGACTCCGCCGGCCTCTGGGCCGACGAGGTCGAGGAGGAGCTCATCGTGATCACACCGGGCGAACTGCCGGTGGCCATAATCGACAGCGTCGATCCGAACCCGGCATACACCGATGACACCATCAGCTTCGAGGGGCACGGCGAACCCAGCGGCGACGCCGAGATCGACGAGTACGAGTGGCGCATCGACGGCGCCATCGTCAGCACCGACGAGACCTTCGAGCTGGACGCCGACGAGCTGAGCGTCGGAGCCCATATCGTCAAGTTCAAGGTGAAGGACGACATGGGCCGGACCTCCAAGGAGACGTCCGAATCCAAGACAACGCTCCACATACTGGACGAAGGCACGAAGCCCGAGGTCGATATCACCGATCCGAAGGACAACGACGACGTCAGCGGCATCGTCACGATCGAGGGAACGGCCGATGCCGGCGACGACGACATCACCAAGGTCGAGGTCGCAATCGGCGACCCGAACGACCCGCCGGAGTTCGGTGCGAACTCCCTGAACGTGACCGGTCTCGATAGCTGGAGTGCCGAGTGGGACACCAGCGGATACAGCGGCGACGTCGCCATCCACGCACGATCCTGGTCCGGAGATTCTCCGTCTGACGTCGAGACCATCGAGGTCGAGGTCGTTCTGGGTCCGAAGCCCACTGTGACCATCACCTCGCACTCCGAGGACGACGATGTGAGCGATGATGTGACCCTGTCCGGGACCGCCGACGATTCCGACGGCGAGGTAGACAAGGTTGAGATCAAGATCGGCTCCGCAGGCTGGGACGAGGCCGACGGAACGACGTCCTGGTCGTACGAATGGGACTCTACCATCTACTCCGACGGAGAGATGATGGTGAAGGCCCGCTCCCACGACGGGACCCAGTACTCGTCCATCGCGCAGCTCACGCTGAACATCGCGAACAACGTCAACATGCAGCCCATTGTCATAATCACATCACCGGAGAACAACTCCGGGCCCTTTGCCGAGGACCTCGAGGTCGAGGTGACCACCTCTGACAGTGATGGAGCGGTGGAGCTCATCGAGCTCTCCATCAACGACGACAACTTCAGCAACCCCATTGAGTACTTCGGCGGCGGCGTCTACACCTTCAACGTGAACACCGAGCTCTACGCCAAAGGCGACTATACGCTCTACGTCAGGGCCCAGGACGATATGGGCGCCTACTCGACGGTGGCCTACGTCTACGTCGAGTTCGACAACACCGTGCCCGAGGCCGTCATCGATTCCATCGATCCCCCAATGGCGCGCCAGTACAAGCATACAGTGGTCTTCGAGGGCCACGGCGAGGACGGCGACATCGTGGAGTACGAGTGGAGCTCGGATGTCGACGGCTTCCTGAACGAGAACGAGTCGTTCGCGCTCAAGGCCGAGGACCTGACACCCGGCCGCCACAACATCGAGTTCAAGGTAAAGGCGTCCAACGGCCTGTGGTCCGAGGAGGTCTCGTTCCTCCTCCACGTCCTGAAGAAGGAGAAGGACGATGATGACGGCGGTGGGATACCCGGCTTCGACCCGGTCTTCGTCGCCATCAGCTTGGCTGGAGTAGCGCTGATCATCGGCGTCCGCAGACGCAGATAAGAGGGCTGATAAACCAGATATCAACCGGACGGACACCAGATGACGGACGACGACGCTCACGACGCGCATGATGCGTCAGATACCGGAACGACCATTCAGTACAGTGTAAACGCCGAGGAGGCCTCGGTTCCGTCGATCCTTCTGATCGGCGGCGGCCACGTGTTCGACCTTTCAGAGCAGCTGCGGCTGAGAATGAACGCTTTCGAACCGGACGTCCTCGCCCTGGAACTGGACGACCTGAGGTTCACAGCCCTTATGGAGGAGCGGACCCGCAAGGAGGCGGGGGAAGGAAAGGAGGGCCAGCCGAAGCGTCGAATACCGTTGACCGTGAGGATCCTGTCCCGGGCACAGAAACGGATCGCCGACATGTTCGGGAACATGGCCGGTTCGGAGATGCTGGCTGCATATGACATCGCCAAGGAGAGAGAGATCCCGGTGGCGTTCATCGACCTCGACGCCAGGATCATTTATCGACGCCTGCTGGGAGGTATGTCCCGATGGGAGAAGATCAAGCTCTTCTTCGGGGCGCTGGGCGGTCTCTTCATCAGGAAGAAGCGGGTCGAAGCGGAGATGCAGCGATATCAGGAATCGCCCGAGGCGTTCCTTAACGATCTGGAGAGGACCTTCCCCGGTGCGCGAAAGGTCCTGATCGACGACAGGAACATCATAATGTCGAAGCGTATCATCACTCTGGGCGAGCGCTTCGACAGGATCGCGGTCCTGGTGGGCGACGGACACGTTCCCGGGATATCTGAGCTGATCTCGTCTCTAGACCTCGAGGTCGTTCGGCTATCTGAGCTAAGGTCGGTGACGCCTAACGAGGCCGTTAGGCACAGCGAACCGAAGACGAGAACGCCTCGCGAGAAAACGAAAAGATAATTAACGTCTCGACGCATCGCAACCTGATGCTCAGGGACCCCCTGTCCCCTTTCATGGACCAGCTCGAGGAGATCGTTCGGTCGAACTTTCCCGAAGCCACAGATGAGATAATGAGGGCAGTGGACACTCCTCCGAAGGGTCGAGGCGACCTGGCCATCAGATGTTTCGAGGCTGCCAAAGCGCTGGAACGGAACCCGGTCGAGGTGGCCGCCGAGCTTGGAGCGCTGTTGAAGGGTACCGACCTGTTCTCGGTCGAGGTGGCCGGGCCCTATG
>JANQNJ010000176.1 GCA_028279645.1 Thermoplasmatota archaeon | reverse complement strand
GAGGTCAGGGGCGCCAACTGTCCCTATCCCCAGGACTACGCGCTGGTGGCCTCGGGCGTCTTCGGTCCGAACTACAGGGCGCTGGACATCTCCTTCGATACGACCCACGGGATCGAGGGGGGCGATATCGACGTCACCGTGAACATCACCAACGACGGCACATCCCTGCCCTTCACCACGGGGACCCTCGGCAGGAGCGAGATGGAGGCCGACCTCGGATGGTCGGTGGCCTCGATGGCGAGGTCCGCCGCCGACCCGCTGTGGATCATGGTCGGCGAGGAGGGCCATATCGCGATCTTCGAACCGGGCGAGGGCATCACCAACATCTCGGGCTCCACCGGTGCACCTTTCCAGATCACGGACGACCTTTACGATGTGGCCTTCGCACCCAACGGAAGCTTCGCCATCATCGTCGGCGGATCCGGGGCATATCACTGGTCGCCAGTGGCAGGACTGTTCAAGGTCCTGGGTACCGATAACCCTCTGTTGGGTGTCGCCTTCCATCCGTCGGAGGGATACTGCCTCATGGTCGGCGACGACGGAAGGATCTTCAGATATCCATCATCATCCACCACCACCCTGTTCAAGGACGATATGGAGTCGGGGAGCGGGAACTGGACCCATTCAGGGACCAACAACGAGTGGGAGCTCGGCGACCCGTCCGAGGGCCCGCCCGTGGCCCACAGCGGGAACAACGTTTGGGCAACAGATCTCGACGGCGACTATCCCAGCGGCTCCAACATGTCGCTTCAGCGCCACTTCGACCTTGACGGGACCACCAATCCGGTCCTCACCTTCTGGCATTATCGAGAGCTCGAGGGGAGCGAGGACGACGGCTGCATCGTCGAGGGGTTCGAGGACTTCAAGTTCGAACGCCTCGATCCGGAGCGCGGGTACGACGGCGAGGTGAACGCTCTGGAGGATGAGGGTTTCCACCTTGACATCTGGGGCTGGCGGAAGGAGACGGTCTACCTCAAGCAGCTGGCCGCCGAATCGATGACCATCAGGTTCAGGCTGGAGAGCGACTCATCGGGCACCGGTCCAGGATGGTTCATCGACGACGTCAAGGTCGTCGACATGGAGGCGGAGGAGCTCGGGTCCGGTACCAACGCACGGCTCACGGGCGTCGCTTTCAACGACGACGGCGCCGTTGTCATTGTGGGCGAGAACGGGACGATCATAGAGTACGGGGTCGCGGACAGAACGAATCCCGGCTATGGCGACCTTGTGGATGTCGCAACCGACGGGACCGGCTTCATCACGGCCTCCGACGGCGGCCTGGTCCTCGAGGTCAACGGGACCGTGAACACCCTGACCGACCTCTCCGATACCGTGACCTCGGTGGGATACGACAGGTTCCGGGGCGAACCTCTTATCGGCGGAGAGGAACGATGCTGGTTCGGAGACAGCTTCGACGAGGTGGATATCGATGCCAACGGATCTATAACGGGCATAGTCGTCCCCGAAAGGTACGGGTTCGCCGTGACCGACGGCGGCCGCCTTATCGAGATCAACGAGACCTATACCGACCTGATGATATCGTTCAGGTCGGACGGTTCACAGTTCACGTCGGTACTGATCCCTTCGAACATCACCTCAGGCGGTGTGGTCCCGATCACGGTGACCTGGACCGACCTGGATGAGGGGATCCACAACGTAAGCGTGGTCATCGACCCATCGGAGGAGATCGCCGAGTCGAACGACACCGACAACACGGTCTTCGACGATCTGGTCGTGCTTCCACCCGAGGGCCCCTACATCCTCCTGGTCGACGACGACAAGGGCGAGAACAACGACTTCTATTACCGGGAGTCGATCGAGGCGACCGGCCTGGAGTACAGGGTGTGGGATGCCCAGAACGGGACCCCGTCCCGTGAGTTCATCGACTGCTGGGACATCGTCATCTGGCAGGTCGGCGACGGCTTCGAGAACCTGCTCAACGACTCGGACAGGTCGGTGATACAGTACTACCTCGAGAACGGGGGCCGCCTGTTCATGTCCGGACAGGACATCGGATACACCGCCTACGTGGACGGATGGAACGCCTGGTTCAACAACTGGCTGAAGGCGACCCTTGCGGACCATGACGTCGATGTGACCAGGGTTATCTCAGCGGTCAATGTCTATAACGATTCCAATTACAGCCTGGATGCATCCCGGCCCAGCGCGATCTCGCCGGCTGGCGGTGCCCGGACCTTCCTACGGTACGACGATGACAACAGTTCGGCCATCGGTTACACCGGCGACCACAGGGTCATCTACTGGGGGTTCGGTCTGGACCAGATCGATTCAAGCTCCGGGCGCGACCTCCTCATGAACAGGACCCTCCGGTGGATGCTCGACGACACAGTACCATCGGTGGGGGTCGACAGCTCGGGGGACACCGGAACCACGGGAGAACCATTCCTTGTGGAGGTGGGGGCCGGCGACGAGTTCGAGATGTGGAAGGGCGTTGTGGAGGTCAACTTCGACGGAGCGATCTCATATGTCGAGATCCCCTGGACGGGAAATGAGGTTGCGGGGAACGTGACCGTCCCTGATACCGCCAGGAACATGTCCTACAGGGTCGTCGTGTACGACAGCGCCGGGAACACGAACCGCACCGGCTGGCGCAACGTGACCGTGCTCGACGGGATACTTCCGGAGTTCACCGATATAACCACCGGTACGCCGTCCACGGACGGGGCCTTCCAGCTGCGGGCCTGGATCACGGACAACTGGGATGTTGTCAACGCCAGCGCCGAGGTCCGCTACAGCAACGGCGATGTGGACAACGTCACGATGTACGAGAACATCGTCCACCGTGCCGACCTCACCGTCCCGGAAGACGCGGCCTGGATGAACTACACCTTCTGGGCCTACGACGAGGGAGGGAACCTCAACAGTTCCGCCTCCCGGAACGTGACCATCACCGATACGATACTACCGTGGTTCGACAGGGACCTCTCATCACCGGTGTTCGAATCAGGCTCCCCGTTCAGGCTGAGAGGTGTGTTCATGGAGAACCTCAACGTGACCAGGGTGGAGGCCACATACTGGTTCGACGGGATCCCCGAGAGCAGCATCAACCTGACCTTCGAGGAGAGGAACGGCTCCGCATGGACGTTCTCCGCGGAGGTCTACGAGCCGAACGCCTCCTCCGACATCCAC
>JANQNJ010000173.1 GCA_028279645.1 Thermoplasmatota archaeon | reverse complement strand
AGAGGAGTATGCCGACCATGTCGTAGGACCACAGATCGTTACCGGAGATCTCGTTCCCGTCCCCGGTGATATGGCCCCCGCGGTAGTTGCGGTAAAGGTCGTTGTCCTCGAAGACGCATCCACCGCCAAGCAGTTCCGCACCGATCTCGTTCTCGTAGATCGTGTTCCCCGTCACAACCGGTGTGCCGTCGATCACGGAGATCCCCGCCTCCGTGTTCCGATAGACCAGGGAGTCCTCGATGGTCACCGACGACGATCCGGTGGAGACCAGGCCGACGCCGTTGCCGTGGATCGAGACCTCGTAGACCTCGAGGCTGTCCGAGTCCTTGAGCAGGATCCCGCTGGTGCCGTTGCTGATGTTGACATTCCTCAGGGTGCTGTCGGTGACCTGGATCAGAGTGACCTTGCCCAGGTTGGTGACCCTTGGAGCTGTAAGGTTCAGGTCCTCGATGACGACGCTCTCGTTGCCGTAATAGTAGTGCACCGGCTCATCGAAGGCGGTGTTCGACCGGGAGATGTTGTTGTCGAACCGGTCCAGAAGGTACAGGCAGTAGGTCCGTGCCCTCATGTCGTTCTTCGAGAGGTTGCACCAGTACGATCCCTCCAGGACCACGCCGTACTCGTTCCCCTGCATGTAGTTGTTCCTGACGGTGATGTTCCAGCAATCGAGCAGATGCACCGCCGCCCCGAACTTGTTGTTCGTTATCGAGGAGTTCTTGATCTTGATGTTGAACGACCTGATGAACGTGATCCTGCCGAGGTTGGTGACCCGCTTTGCCTCCAGGTCCATCGACTCCACATCGAAGCTGCCATCGGAGCCGTTGATCTCGTAGAAGTAGTAGACCGGCTCCCCCTCGACGGTGTTGCCCGTGGTGACGTTGTTGTCCCAGGCGTCCTCGAAGTATATCCCGTACCTCTTGTTGTCGTCGAGGACGTTGTCGTGGATCCAGTTCCCCTCGCAGTCGATCATGGCGATCCCGGACTCGTCGTTGTCCGTGACGTAGTTGTCCAATATGATGTTGTCCTGGCAGTCCACCATGAGTATGCCGTTGTCGACGTTGTTCCCCACGATGTTCAGGCTCACGTTGTTGTCCGTTGTATCCTCGAGCTTGATCCCGCTAAGGCCGTGGAACATATGATTGTCCCGGACGAGGTTGGAGTGCCCGCCCATTATCAGGATCGGTTCGGACCCGTTGCCCATCTCGCAGCTCCTGATGGTGATATGATGGGAGTCCACCAGCATGATCCCTCTACCGAGGTCCCTGTTGGAGAGGGTGTGGTCCCTGAGCACCATGTACGAGCAGTTGACGAGGGTGATCTTTCCGATGGTCGAGACGTTCGCCTGCAGGAGGGTCATGTCCTCCAGGTAGATCGGGGACCCCTCGGTCCCGTGAACGTCGTAGTAGTAGTAGATCGTCTCGTTGTTGGCGGTGTTGCTCTGGTCGATGTCGTTGTTGTAGTTGCCCGAGACGTCCAGGGCGAAGACGAAGTTGGAGCGCAGCGTGTTGTTCCGTATGATGTTGTCCCTCGAGTCCTGAAGGATCAGCCCCGATCCGACGACCCCGATGTTCGAGAGGTTCACCTCGACGTTCCTGACGATGTTGTCCCGGGCCTGGTCCAGTCGTATGGCTTCCGCACAGTCGATGGTGAGGATCTTGTCAATGGTCATCTCCCTCGACCGTTGAAGATATAGTCCCATACCAGATGTGTTGACCGTGACGTTGCGGACAGAGCCGTTCGACCTCTCGTAGTGTATACCGATGGCCGATTGAACGATGGTGAAGTTCTGGATATGGACCACGAGGTCCCTTCCGATGTAGAACCCGTTGTATGAGGGTTCCACCACCACACCTCCCTCGCTCTCGCCCTCGATGAAGAGGGTCGTGTTGGTGAATGTACCGACGGTAATGTTCACGTCCTCGGTGTAGTTACCGTTGTACACGAAGATCGTGTCGTTGTCGTTCGCCAAGGTTAGAGCGAAGTTGATCTCGGGCACCGGATCGTCCTTGGTCCCGTTCTGGCCCGACGGATTGTCGACATCGACATAGATCGTGTCGGCCGTCGTCGATCCCACACTGAGCAGCAGGGCTGCTAGTACGAATAGGAGTACTACTACATGATAGAGGAGTTTCCTCATTGCAAATCATCTCCAGCAGTTCGGTCGCACCTTTCGATAAAGGTTCCACTCCTCCATCGAACGATACATGATTCCATCTGGCACTTATAATGTTTACGGTAACCGGTATCTACCTACGTCGATAGAGGTCCGTTCCTCGGAGACCGCATCGCCGGTCCTTCCCGCTCTTTCAGCCGAAGCCGGCCGGCCTCTCCCGGGCGAACAAGGTATAAATAGCTGGTCATCGATAATTGAGCAGGATCAGGGACCCAGGTGAGAGATGATGTTCAGGGACTGCATCAAGGGATTGGACAAGGTCATCCAGTCCGAGGTCAAGCCCGGAAAGACGATCCTCGTAACTGGGCCCCCAGGCTCGTTGAAATCGAGCTTCGTACACCTTCTTCTGAAGAACTACGTCGAGAAGTCCAACGAGTTCGGGCTCTACGCGACCCTCGAGCAGGACGTCTCCAGCCATCTGGAGAGCCTGGAGAGCATCGGAATAGGCCTCTCCTACAACCTGCAGATAACCGATTATACCGAGATCCTGAGCGACGAGTTCAGCACAGAGATAAACTACCTCGAGTTCACGGAGATGATGCTCAAGCACCTGAACGACAGGTTCGGCGACAGGTTCACGACCCTGGGGTTCGACTCCCTCGGTGCTCTTTACTCGATGCTCCCCGAGGTGAAGAACCCGAGGAAGTTCGCCTTCAACTTCTTCAACATGCTGAAGAAGTACAATCTGACCACCTTCGTCATCTTCGAGAGGTCCCTCGGGGGAGAATGGGTCTCAATGGGCAACGAGGGCTTCCTCGCCGACGCCATATTCCTGCTCGGGCTGAAGAAGAGCGGCGGCCGGACGGTGCGTTTCTTCCAGATCGAGAAGATGAGGTCGGTGAAGCACAGCATGGACCCGCACGCCGTTAACGTGGGACCAAATGGGTTGGAGATCCTCGGTCCGCTGTTCGATTCCGAGTGAACCTTCCACCCTCCCTTGATCTTCATTTTCATTGACCAGACGGTCGCAGATCGTTCTCGGTGGGTCTCTACCGGCCTGTCCCGGCATTTTCCCGGCTTGTACCAACAAACGTTATATACAAGTTCCTCAATGGTGGCATACTTCGTGTAGGAGCGGCATATGCCGCGATCACTACAACCGGGGTGTTTACCCGTGTCAGAAGAGATGTTAGATAAGGTACAGGAAGCCGTCGGTTCCGCAAAGGATCGTAATTTTGTGGAGAGCATCGAGCTAGCCATAAATCTCAAGGATATCGACATGAACCTCCCCAAGAACAGGATCGACGAGGAGGTCCGGCTTCCCAACGGCCGCGGAAAGGCAGTGAAGGTGTGTATTTTCGGGAGCGACGAGCTCGCAGTGAAGGCCAGGGACGTGGCCGACCTTGTCGTACTTCCCGAGCAGATCGAGGACCTGGCTGACGAGAAGAAGAGGGTCAAGGTAATGGCAGACTCCCACGAGTTCTTCCTGGCAGAGACCCCGCTCATGCCCACCATCGGAAAGAGGCTGGGTATCGTTCTCGGTCCCCGCGGCAAGATGCCGAAACCCATCCCGCCGGGAGCCGACCCGAAGCCCCTGGTGGATTCGCTGAGAACGACGGTTCGTATACGGACTAAGGACAAGCTTACATTCCACGTCCCCGTGGGGACGAAGTCGATGCCCCCCGAGCAGATCGTCGAGAACATCGACGTGATCATGAAGAGGATCGAGGGGCGTCTCGAGCGCGGCAGGATGAACATAAGGTCGGTCTACCTGAAGACCACGATGGGCCCGTCGGTCCGTATCATCTGAGGTGATCTGTATGGCACACGTAGCCGATTGGAAGATCAAGGAGGTCGACGACCTCGCGGAGATCCTTGGGAGCAGGCCCGTCGTAGGACTGGTCAAGATAGAGGGCATCCCGTCAGCGCAGTTCCAGATCATGAGGGCGAACCTCAGGGACCGGATGACCATCCGCGTCTCGAAGAACCAGCTCATCCTTCGCGCCATCGAGAAGGCCGGAGGCGACGTCAAGGGACTCGCCCAGCTCCTGGACCATCTCGAGGGCCAGACCGGTATCATAACCACCGATCTGAACCCGTTCAAGCTCAACAAGGTGCTTGGCCAGACCAAGACCAGGATGACCGCGAAGGGCGGCGAGACCGCCCCCGAGGACATCATCATCAAGAAGGGCGACACGCCCTTCCCGCCCGGCCCCATCGTGGGCGAGCTGCAGCAGGTGGGTATACCGGCCGCCATCGACCAGGGAAAGGTGACCATCAAGAAGACCGTCACCGTGGTCGAGAAGGGCGAGATAATCTCCCCCGAGCTGGCAGCCGCACTGTCGCGTCTGGAGATCGAGCCCCTCGAGGTCGGCCTCATACTCAGGGCCGCCTACGAGGACGGCCTGATCTTCACCAGCGACGTCCTCACCATCGACGACGCGGCGTTCCTCGGCGACCTGCAGAGAGCGGGCGCCAGTGCCTACAATCTGGCCATGAACACTACGTACATCACACCTGTCACGGTGCTGCCTCTCCTGGCGAAGGCCAGGGCGGAGGCGATGAACCTCGCACTCAATGCGGGCGTCATCACACCGGACACCGTCAAGGTCCTACTTTCAAAGGCGCGAGGCGAGATGTTGAGCCTCGCATCCCGCATCCCCGATGCACTGCCGGACGAGCTCAAGGCAACGATCTCGAGCTCGGCCCCGGCCGCCGCACCGGCCGCGGAACAGAAAGAGGAAGCCTCATCCGCGGATGAGGAGGAAGAAGAAGAGGAGGAAGTCTCCGAGGAGGAGGCCGCCGCAGGACTCGGCGCACTCTTCGGATGAGTCCGAAACCGTAGATCTGATCTAACGGAGGGAAAGAAAGATGGAATATGTATATGCTGCTCTGCTTCTCCATTCCGCCGGGAAGGAGATAGATGAGAAGAGCGTGACCAAGCTGATCGAGGCGGCAGGCATCAAGGCCGATGCCAGCCGCGTGAAGGCCCTCACGGCCTCCCTTGAGGGGGTCGACATCGAGGAGGCTCTCAGCACCGCAGTTGCGATGCCCGCCGCAGCACCCGCTGCCGGAGCACCCGCCGCCGGTGGAGCTGCCCCCGCGCAGGAAGAGGCCGCTGAAGAGGAGCCAGAGGAGGAAGAGGTCTCCGAAGAGGAGGCAGCTGCAGGTCTTGGTGCGCTGTTCGG
>JANQNJ010000133.1 GCA_028279645.1 Thermoplasmatota archaeon | reverse complement strand
CACCGAGGGAGCTGGCCGAGGAGGTCCGCAGGTCGGCACTTGATAGAGGTGTCCTCGATACCGGTCATATCATCAATGAGACCGGAACCTCCGTTCTTTTGCCTGTTCTCGAACGAGAGGCCGCCCTGTCGTTCATCGATCTCCACCGGTTCGATGACTGCAAGGTTGTCGAGAGAGGGGACTCCCCTGTAAGATCGTTGGACCCAACCCCGATCGAGCTGGTCCTGGACCAACCGTCCTTGAAGAAGCTACCTACCGAGATCCTCTCACTCGTCCCGCGGAAATGGGAGCGTTACGGCGACGTCGTCCTGCTGAAGCTGGACCAGGAGGTAATGGCCCACTCAACAGAGATCGCGGAAGCCTTTGCAGGGGCCTTCGGCCTCAAGGCGGTTCTCCTGGACAAGGGCATCCGTGGAAGGCTCAGGGAGCCCGAGGTCGAGTTCCTGCTTGGTGATGATGCGTCCACGGTCCATAAGGAGAACGGGATCCGCTATTCGTTCGACCCGTCGAAGGTCATGTTCTCGAGCGGCAACGTCGACGAGAGGATCCGGATGGCCTCGGCCGCCTCTGCCGGCGAGCAGGTCGTGGACATGTTCGCCGGGATCGGATATTTCACATTGCCCATCGCGGTCCATTGCGGGGCCAGAGTTGAGGCCTTCGAGCTCAATCCGGTGTCATGCGGTTATCTGAAGGAGAACGTACGGATCAATGACGTGGAACACCTCGTGAAGGTTCAAAACGCCGACAACCTGACCGCGCCGGAAGGCGCTGCGGACCGGATACTGATGGGATACATCGATACCGACGATCGATTCCTGGAAAAAGCCTTCAGATTGCTTAAGCCGGAAGGTGGTGTCATTCACTATCATAACACGTTTCCGGAGGACCAGCTACCGGAGGTTGCCATCGAGAGGATCAAGCCGATCTCAGAACGTCATGGCCGGAGCTTCACCTACCAATGGCATTCGATAAAATCCTATGCTCCCGGCATCGTCCATGCGGTCCTCGACCTGACCTTGAGGTGAAGGTTCAGACGTAGTTGACCGTCACGACCTTGAGGTTCTTTCCCATGGCGCACTCGACGTTCTTCTTGTCGGCGCTGATTATCTTGACCTTCCCGGAAACCAGCCCATCGGGGAAGCAGGCTCCGTGCTGCAAGCATTCATAGTGCGGGCAGTCGAAGGGTTCGAAGTTGAATGTCGAGTTCTCGATGGCCCCGTGGGAGTCGACAGTTGTGGTGAACGGGGTCTCCTCCACCTCCACCACGATGACGCCTCCCTCATGGAGCTCGCATTCATGCTCCTTGTCCCTGACCTTGACCACCCTGTACTTCCGTCCCTTGTCCAGATTGATGCAGGCGTTCTTGATCTTGCAGTTCTTGCACTCGGGGCACGGTCCGATGTAGACGAACTCGTTCCCTTCCTTGCTGTTGGTCCTTCCAACCAGGGTGACAATGGGCATTGGACTACCTCTCTGGAGCATGGGACGGACAGTGGTCCGTCCGAAGGCCGGAGACCGGTCCATCGTATGGATGGCACGCTCCTGCCGTTCAAGAGATATCCCATATTACAAAACGATTATATATACTTACAGAATTGGAATCAGCATGTCCATGAAAGGCCGGATATCCATGGCCCACGGCGCAGGGGGCGAGACCATGGGCGAGCTGATCAGGAAAGAGGTCCTGGGCAGGTTCGCCGATGCCGACTCGGAGATCCCCCTGAGCAACCTCGAGGACAGCGCCGTCATGGACGGCATCGTCTTTACAACGGATTCACACGTTGTCTCTCCCATCTTCTTCCCTGGAGGGGACATAGGATACCTCTCGGTGTGCGGAACGGTCAACGACCTGGCCGTCATGGGCGCTATGCCCAAGGCGCTATCTCTTGGAATGATCCTGGAGGAAGGGATCCCCATGGAGGATCTTACCAAGGTCCTGGACGGGGTGAAGCGCGGGACAGATGAATCCGGCGTCCCCATCGTTACGGGAGATACGAAGGTGATGGAGAAGGGCAGCATGGACCGCATCGTGATGAACACCTCCGGCTGGGGCGTCAGACATCCGCTGCTGGACGCGAATATCGAAGCGGTTCGAAAGGAGAGGGACTTCCAGGGGGAATGGCCCTCCGATACAGCCCTTGCCGACGGCGATGTGATCATCATCACTGGTTCGATCGGGGACCACGGAGTTTCGATCCTGTCGTCCAGGGAGGGATACGGCTTCGACTCCACTCTTATTTCTGATGTTGCGCCGTT